>DKJA01000130.1:0-68214 GCA_002454505.1 Oxalobacteraceae bacterium UBA6704 | reverse complement strand
ATCAAGTGCCTGACCCCGGTGTGCCCACCAGCGCGAGTGTCGCCGCATCCGGCACGCCGTCGTAGAAGACATCAAGCGCTGCGACATACAGCGCGTCGTCCAATGCGGCCTGCGCAAACAGCGTCATCGACGACCTGAACTTCAGCGCATCCACACTCCCCAGAATGGTCCCGATCGGCGTGCCGCCATGGCCGTTGACGAGCGCCGTGCATTCCCGCAGCCGCGCACCCAGCAGCGGATCGGCGAGGTAGGCGCACGCTTCGTCCAGCGACGCGATGCCATACAACTGGGCGGTGGCCGAGCGGCCCAGTCCGCGCAGTTGCGGGAACACGAACCACATCCAGTGGCTCGTCTTGCGGCCGGCGCGCAGTTCGCGCAGCACCTGTTCATACACGGGCGCCTGCGCCGAAACAAAGCGATTCAGATCGTGCGACATGGCGCCTCCCGGGCAAAGCGCCAGTCTACACCTGCTTCACATGCCGATGTGCTTCGCCAGGAAGGCTTCGAGGCGGCGGTAGACTTCGACCTGGTTCTCGGTATCGTAGAAGCCGTGCCATTCGTAGTCCACGTAATACCATTCCGGCTTGTTGCCGGCCTTTTCCAGCGCATCGCGCATGCGGAACGCATGCTCTTTCGGCGCCCGTCGGTCCTTGCCGCCGTGGATCAGCAGCATCGGTGCCTTGATCGTGTCGGCATGCATGGCCGGCGAAATGCGGTCCAGTTCCTGCACGTCGTCGCCGAGGTAGCGCGTATAGATGCTTTTCAGCGGTTTCGACCGCTTGATCTTGTCCTCTTCCTGGAGCAGCTTCAGGTCATAAACGCCGGCGTAGCCGATGGCGCATTTGAACAGGTTCGGTTCGCGCGACGCCAGCGTCAGTGCCGCATAGCCGCCGAAGCTGGCGCCGAACACGCACATGCGGTTGCCGTCGATATTGCCTTGTCCGACGGCCCAGCGTACGCCATCGACGAGATCGTCCATCATCTTGCCATGCCACTGGCGGTAGCCGGCGGTGCGGAATGCCTCGCCGCGGCCGCCCGAGCCGCGGAAATTCACCTGCAGCACCGCATAGCCGCGGCTGGCGAGGAATTGCGCGTCGGTGTCGAAATACCAGGTGTCGGCGACCCCGTGCGGGCCGCCGTGGGGGATCAGCACCAGCGGCAGTTTGCCGCCGGTCGCCTGGCGCGGCAGCGTCAGGTAGCCGTGCAGTTGCAGGCCGTCGCGGGCCTTGAACGAGATCGGGCGCCGCTCGGCCATCTGTTCCGGTTCGATGCCGTCCATCGCCGCGAACAGCAGGTCGGCCTGGCCCGTCTTGCGGTCGAACAGATAGTAGGCGCCGGGATCGCGGTCGCTGCGCGCGAGCAGCAGCAGCTTGCTGCCATCGTCCGTGACGTCGAGGAAGCGCAGGGTATTGCCGGGGAATTTCCCGGCCAGCAGCTTGTGCAGGGCCACGTCCGGATTGGCGTCGCCGTCCGTGTAGAGCACTCGAGGAATGCCGACCGACGTGAACACGGCAATCGGCAGATAACGCGCGGCGCCGAACATCGCTGCGCCCACCGAGCCTTCGCCGTCCGACGCCACCGTGCGGCGGGTACCGGTGGCAACGTCTTCCAGCACCAGTGCATCGGGCTCGCCTCTGGCCGAATGCCAGGCCATGAACTGGCGATCGTCCGCCGAGAATGCAAACGGCAGCAGTTGCGTGCCGGTCTTCTCGCGCGGGACGCGCTGCCACGTGTCGCTGGCGTCGCGCCTGAGCAGGGCCAGATGTCCGTCGTCGTCCGGTCCGGTGGCGAAGCGGGGCTGACCGTCGTTCTGCACGAAGAAACGGTAGTTCGGATAGGGCACGCGGGCGGCACTGCGGCGGCTGCCCCTGACCGTGTCGACATCGAGCAGTTCGCTCGATTCGCCGCGCCACAGGTTCGAAGTCAGGAATACGCGGCCGTTGCGCTTGGCGGGAATGTCGGCGATGTCGGCCGAGCCGTAGTCGTCGGTGAAGCCGCTGGTACGGGCCGAGTTCTGATAGCGCTCGTAGCCGTACAGGTATTCCTGCTTCTTGCCGTCGTAGTCCATCGCCAGCATTTCCCCATACGACATCGGGATCTCGCGCGAACCCTCTTCGTGGCCCTTGCGCACGACGATACGAGTATTGCTGACCCAGTGGTAATCGAGCGGCACCTGGAAGGCCGGCATGCGCACCACGCTGGCCACCTGCAGGTCCGGCAGCGTATAGAAAGTCATCGTCGGCACCTCGCGCTTGCCGATGGTGGCCCGCACCGTGACGGCAAGGTGCTTGCCATCCGGCGCCAGGCGCGGCTCCGAGAACTGCTCCTGCTTGACGAACGACAGGATGGGGATGGTCGCCGGCGCATCGGCGGCAAGGGCGGTCAGGGGCAGGGCAGCAGCAAGGAGGAGGGCTTGGCGGATCATGGTGTCTTTCTTTCGAATACGCCATTATTAATGAGTTATGGAAATTGTTCAATGTGCAATAATTGGTGAGAATCGGCGCGAGCGCCGGCCTGGCGGCCCGGCCATACTGGTCCGCCATGCCCCCACATGGCATAATCCGTGATTGCCCCAGGCCGCTGCCCCATGAACGAAACCCTCCACCTGCTAGGCCTGTCCACCACGCCGCTCGAACTGCTGTCCTTCATCCTGTCGGTTGCCACGGTCTGGCTGAACATCCGCCAGAATCACTGGGCCTGGCTGTTCGCGATCCTGTCGTCGGCCATGTACGGCGCCGTGTTCTTCCAGTCGAAGCTGTATGGCGACATGGGGCTGCAGGTGGTGTTCATCACGGTGTCGGTGTGGGGCTGGTACCAGTGGCTGCATGGCGACGACACGCACGACCGGCTGCCCGTCACGCAGCTGACGTGGCCGGGGAGGGCAGTGGCGATGCTGGGCTGGCTGGTGGCGTTCATCGCGCTGGCCTGGTTCCTGCTGTCGTTCACGGATACCGACGTGCCGTTCGCGGACGGCTTCCTGACGGCCGGCAGCCTGGTGGGCCAGCTGCTGTTGTCCCGCAAGAAGCTGGAGAACTGGCACGTGTGGATCGTCGTCGACGTGCTGTACGTGGCGCTCTATGTCCACAAGGGCCTGATGCTGACGGCCTTGCTGTACGGGCTGTTCGTCGTCATGGCCGCCATCGGCCTGGTGGCGTGGCGGCGTTCGATGCTGGCCGAAGACGAAGCCAGCGCCAGCATGGTGCTGAAATGAAGACTTACGATATCAAACCGGTGCGCGTGGCGATCGTGGGCAGCGCCTCGTCCGGCAAGACGACGCTGGCGCAGGCGCTTGCGCTGCGTTACGGCGGTGTGTGGGTGCCCGAATACCTGCGCGAGTTCGTCGATACGCGCAGCCGCGTGCCGGTGGAAGAAGACCAGCTGCACATCGCCGAAACGCAGGCGGCCCGCGAAGACCTGGCTGCGACCGGCGCGGTGCGCTTCCTGTTCTGCGATACGACGCCGCTGATGACGGCCGTGTACAGCCGCCATTACTTCGGCCGCATCCTGCCGGAGCTGGCGCAACTGGTGGCGGCGCGCCGGTATGACGTGACGCTGGTTTGCGCGCCGGATATCCCGTGGCAGCCGGATGGCCTGCAGCGCGAGCCGGAAGACCAGAGTGCGGCCGTCAATGCAATCCTGGCGGAAGAACTGGCGGCACGCGCGATTCCGCACGTGCGCATCCATGGCTTGCTCGACGAGCGATTGCGGCAGGTGGAAGAGGTGCTGGGACGCTGAGAAGGCAAGCCCGGGGACAGTCCCTGCCAGGGACGGTCCCCATGACTTCTAGAACTCCAGCTGGGCCGACATGCGGAACGTGCGCTCCGCGCCCGGCATCAGGTAGCCGCCCAGGTCGGGCGTCACGTCGCGCCAGTAGAACTTGTCGAACAGGTTGCGCACCTGCGCGCGCAGCACCAGCGGCATGCCGTTGACGCGCGTGATGTACGACGCGCCCAGGTTCGCCACGTGGTACTTCGGCACGAACACGGTGTTCTGCTCGTCGAAGGCCTTCTTGCCGGCGAACTGCCAGTCGGCGTTCACCTTCACTGCCGGCGACACCGCATACTCCGCGAACACGGTCGACTTGATCGCCGGCACGTTCGTCACGCGCTTGCCGTCGTAGCTGGCCTGGCCCGTGCCGCTCTGCTCCGTGTGCAGCGCGGCGATGGAAGCGCCCACCGTCAGCTCGCGCGTGGCCTTGCCCTGCGCCGACAGCTCGATGCCGCGGTGGCGCGCTTCGCCGTTGCGGACATAGGTGTTCGATTCGTCGGTGTATTCCAGCCCTTTGTCGATCTGGAACACGGCAGCGCTCAGGCTGATGCCGTTGACGATGGCCTTGGCGCCCGCTTCCACCTGCTTTGATTTGCCCGGTGCCAGCGCGCGGTCTTCGTTGGTGGTTTCCATCGGCGCTATGCCGCCGTGCTCCAGGCCCTGCGCATATGAGGCGTACAGCGACACATTGGCATTCGGGCTGTATACCAGCGCCGCGCGGGGCAGCCAGAAGTTCGCGTCGGTCGGCACGGCCACGTCGATCTCGCTGCGGCGCACGTTCACGTAGCGCGCGCCGGCATGCAGTTTCAGCTCGTTCGTCAACGCCACGATGTCCTGCACGAACACGGCGCGTTCGTGGTCCGTGCGGCGCTCCGAGACGGGGCCCGTGCTGCCGTCTACCGGCGACACGATCACGGGGTGGTAGATATTGCTGGTGCCGGCGTATTCGTACAGGTCGTCGCCCCAGCTTTCGCGGTTGCGGAAGTAGGACACGCCCACGGCCAGTTCGTGATTCAGCGCGCCGGTGGCGAAGCGGCCCTGCAGCATGGCCTGGCTGTCGAACGGCTTCTTCTTCTCGCCCAGGCTGCGGTAGTCGTACACGTCGTAGTCGCCGTTGCCGCAGAAGCCCGGATACAGTTCCTGCGCCGAGCAGCCATAAGGGAAGGCGGTGTAGTCGTCGCGCTTGAACACGTGCTGGTTGGCCTTCACTTCCAGGCGCCAGTCCGGCGTGAACTGGTACTGGAAGCGGGCGCCGAAGTTCATGCTTTCCGTCTGCACCGGATAACTCCACGGCTGGTCGTTGAGCATCGTGTCGGCCGCCACGTTGGGCAGCGTGACGCCGTCGATCAGCTGGAAGCCGGGCGCCGACACCTGCGATTTCTTCTGGTAGTCGGCATCGACCTGCAGCAGCGCCTGGGGCGAGATCTGCCAGTCGAACGCGCCGGAGACGAAGCTGCGCCGGCCGTCGGCGCCTTCGATGTACGAGCGCAGGCGCTCGCCGGCCACGTTGATGCGGTAGCCGAAACGGCGGTCCTCGAAGCGGCCGCCCAGGTCCAGCGTGCCGAGCAGCGTGCCCCGTTCGCTGACTTCGAACAGCGCCGAGCGCAGCGTCTCGCTGGTCGGCCGCTTGGTCGTGTATTCGACGACGCCGCCCGGCGAGGCGAGGCCCGCCGTCAGGCCGGACAGGCCCTTCAGCACTTCGATGGATTCCTTGTTTTCCAGCGGGATCTGGGTGTCGCCGCTGATCGCCAGGCCGTCCTTGCGGTAGCTGCGCGCGTTGTCGAGCTTGAAGCCGCGGATCGAGAACTGCTCGGCATAGCCGACGGCATTGTAGGCATCGCTGATGCTGGCGTCGTAGCGCGCCGCGTCGGTGGTGGAGCGGATGTTCAGGTCGGCCATCTGGTCGCGCGTGATGACGCTGACGGACGCCGGCGTCTGCAGCAGCGGCGCATTCGAGAAGCCGGCGACCGAGGCGCGCTCCGCACTGCCGCGGATGGCGGTGATGACGACTTCCGTCATCGGTTGTGCGGTTTCTTGTGCTTGCGCGGAGGCGGGGAAGGCGTGGGCGATGGCCAGCGCCGCCGTGGTTACTGCTAGTCTCTTGGTATGCATTATTGTGCTCTTCATTGTGGTGGACCGGAACGGCACCAGCGGCGGGGAGCACTCAAAGAGGGGAGAACACGGCTTTGCGCTTTCCTTCGCTGGCATTATCCAGATCAGGTACGAAGGGTATCTCTCACCCGGAAACGCGTTCCAGGACCCCTAGCGAACGGCAAGCTTACCACAGTTGCAATGCCGTGCGCCATCCGGGGCAGGCAAAGGTTAAACTTGCGGAAACATGGCATAAGCGCGCGATGTACCGGATAATCGGCACTTTGCCGTGAAGGAGATGAGGCCATGACGCAGGGACATGCTGGGGAACTGAGTGCCGGGGAACTGAGCGAGCCGCGCGAGCAGCTCAATGCGCCGCTGCTGGACATGCACCGCGCGCTGACCTCGCTGATCGACAGGCTGGGCACGCTGGACACATCCAACCAGCGCATCGAGGCGTGCACCGATCCGGAGCTGAAACTGGTGATGGCGAGCCAGCGCGATACCACGCGCAAGCACGTGGCCATGCTGCTGGAATGGATGCGCCGCCGCGATCCGAAGCTGGACAAGGAACTGCGCGACGTGCTGTTCAAGGCCGGCCCGATCGCCGCGCAGTTTCACTATGACGAAAAGATCTGAGATCGGGGACCCACCCGACCCGGTACCGGGGAGCGCTGCGCTCGACGCACCGCCGGCGTACCAACGACAAGGGAATTGAATGAAGCAACCGTATCACGAAGGAAGCTGGTTTGCCGTGCCATTGAATCACGGCGGTTTTGCGGCGGGGCTGGTGGCCCGCATGTCGCCGCAGGGGAAGATCATGCTGGCCTACCTGTTCGGGCCGAAGCGGGCCACGGTGCCCACGCTGGCCGATGTGCAGTCGCTGCGCGCCGGCGATGCGCTGAAAGCCATCCGCACCGGCGACATGGCGCTGGCCAACGGCCGCTGGCCCGTGCTGGGCGACGCCGAAGGGTTCGCCCGCAGCGACTGGCCGGTGCCCGTGTTCATCCGCCGCTCCGATGCATTGAAGCGGGCGTGGCAGGCCACCTACGCGGACGATCCCGCCAAGCCGGAACGGGAAATCTCCGTGCCGTACGAAACGGACGGCCTGGAGAGCGACTCGCTGTACGGCTATGGTTCCACCGAGCTGCTGCTCACCAAACTATTGGAGTGACAAGCATGCACCAGGGTGGCTGCTTCTGCGGCGCCGTGCGCTATGTCGTCACGGCGGCGCCGTTCAACAGCACGCTGTGCCACTGCACGATGTGCCGCCGCGCCGCCGGCGCGCCTTGCGTGGCCTGGTTCTCCGTACCGGTCGGCGGCATCCGCTACACGGCCGGCGCGCCCGCCGTGTACCGCTCCAGCCCGGGCATCATCCGGCGCTTCTGCGGCACGTGCGGCACGCCGCTGACGTTCGAGAACGAACGCTACCCGGCCGAGCTGGACATCACCACCGCCAGCCTCGACGACCCGGACGCGCTGCCGCCCGGCGACCACACGCACATGGAAAGCCACCTGCGCTGGTTGCAGCTGGCCGACATGCTGCCGCGCTACGTGCGCACGCGTACTGAAGGTAAACGCGAACTGCCCTGACAGTTCGCGGCCCGCGAGAGCAGCAACGTTTGCTCCCGCTGGTTCTGCGTCAGCTGCGCGGCGCGTTCGAATTCGGCGCGCGCCTCGTCCAGCCGTCCCAGCTTGAACAGGAAGTCGCCGCGCACGCTGGGCAACAGGTGGTAGTGGCGCAGCGCCGGTTCATCCCGCAGGCTGTCCACCAGTTCCAGCCCCGCTGCGGGACCGAACGCCATCGCCAGTGCCACCGCGCGATTGAGTTCGACGACGGGCGACGGCGCCAGCTGCGCCAGGGCGTCGTACAGCGCGGCGATGCGGTGCCAGTCCGTCTGGTCGGCCGTGATGGCCCGCGCATGGCAGGCCGCGATCGACGCCTGCAGCGCGTACGGGCCGAGATTCCTGCCACGCTGCGCGCTCACCAGGCCGGCCCGTTCCAGTGCGGCCAGGCCGCGGCGGATCAGCAGCTGGTCCCAGCGCGAGCGGTCCTGCTCCAGCAGCAGGATCGGCGCGCCGCCCGCATCGAGCCGGGCCCGCGCGCGCGACGACTGGATCTCCATCAAAGCCACCAGCCCGTGGACTTCGTCTTCGTGCGGCATCAGCCCGGCCAGCACGCGGCCCAGCCGCAGCGCCTCGTCGCACAGGGCCGGGCGCATCCAGTCGGCGCCCGCGCTGGCCGCATAGCCTTCGTTGTAGATCAGGTAGATCACCTGCAGCACGGAGGCCAGCCGCTGCACCAGCTCATGGCCCGCCGGCACCTCGAACGGCACCCGCGCTTCGGCCAGCGTGCGCTTGGCGCGCACGATGCGCTGCGCCACGGTGGACTCCTGCACCAGGAAGGCGCGGGCGATTTCCTCCGTGGTCAGGCCGCCCAGCAGGCGCAGCGTCAGTGCCAGCCGGCCTTCCGGCGGCAACACGGGATGGCAGGCGATGAAGACGAGGCGCAGCAGGTCGTCGCCGATGCGGTTCTCCAGCGCGCGGTCGAGGTCGGGCGCGGCGTCGGCCAGCACGCCTTCCAGTTCATACGCCAGCGCGGGCTCCTTGTCGTGCGCGAGCTTGCGGTGCCGCAGATGGTCGAACGCGCGGTTTTTGGCGGTGGCCATCAGCCACGCGGCGGGCTGGTCGGGCATGCCGTTGACGGGCCACGTTTCCAGCGCGGCGACGAGCGCTTCCTGCGCCATTTCTTCGGCCAGGCCCACGTCGCGCAGCAGCCGCGCCAGCGCCCCGATGATCTTGGCCGCTTCGATGCGCCAGACCGCTTCGACGGTGCGGTGCACGCTCGTGGTCATCGGGCGGCGCTTCGGTAGACTTCGCGCAACTCGATCTCGACGTCGGGCCCCAGCGGATACGGATAGTCCATGACCCAGTCGTACGCCTGCTGCCGCGTGGCCGCCTGGATCAGCCAGAAGCCGGCGATCAGTTCCTTGATTTCGGTGAACGGGCCATCGACGACGGTCGGCCGGCCCTTGTCGAATTTGACGCGCGCCCCCTTCGCCGACGGCTGCAATCCCTCGCCGGCCAGCACGATGCCGGCGGCGACGCCCTCGCGATTGCGCTGCATCATGCGGTCGATGACGGCCGGCGGTACCGGCACGTCCTCCTCGTGGTCGCGGTTCGATTTCAGCAGCACCAGGTAGGGCGTCAGCTGCGCCTCGGCCTCGGTATCGAAACCCGCGCAGCCGCCGGAGCAGCCGGCTTCGCGCACTTCGATGACCACGTTGCCTTCGCCGTCCGCCACCGGCCACTGTTGCGCCCATGCCAGCGCGGCGGCTTTCGACGCGGCTTCGATGATGGTGAAGCCGGCAATCAGTTCGCCGGCAGGGAAGGGGCCGTCGCGGATGGTCCAGCCAGCGGCGGATTTGGCCAGCCGCGCGCCGCGGTCGCTGGGCAGCAGCCAGCGCGCGGCGGGCACGGCGTCCAGCAGGGGCGGCGGCGGAAAGGCCGGGCTTTCCGAGCCGTTGCCGGCGCGCCGTATCACCATGAAATGCATCGCATGCTCCTTGTGATGTCAGGCGGTGCCGCCAACCCGATCGCGCAGCCGGTCCTCCTGTTCGCGCAGCGCCGGCGTCAGCTCGGCACCGAAGTCTTCCGTCTCGAACACCTGGCGGATTTCCAGCACGTCGCCATCCTGCATCGGCGCGCGCCTGACCCACTCGACTGCTTCTTCACGCGACTTTACCTGAATCAGCCAGAAGCCGGCAATCAGCTCCTGCGTCGCGGCGAACGGGCCGTCGACGACGGTGCGTTCGCCGCCGTCGAAGCGCACGCGCACACCGGCCGAGCTGGGATGCAGGCCTTCGCCCGCCAGCAGGATGCCCGCATTGACGAGCTCCTCGTTGTAGCGGCCCATCGCTTCGAGCATGGCGGTGGAGGGCATCCGGCCCGCTTCGCTGTTGGCATTGGCCTTGACGATGATCATGCAGCGCATGCCGCTCTCCTCAGGCCTGCGGTTCGGGACAGTTGGCGAACATCTCCTTCGAGCCGGCCAGCGCTTCTTCAGGACTGACGTCGCGCACATGGGTGGCCAGCGACCACATATGGCCGAACGGGTCGCGCAGCACGCCGTAGCGGTCGCCCCAGAACATGTCCTGCGGCGGCATCCTGGCCGTGCCGCCGGCATCGATGGCGCGCTGGAAGGCGCTGTCGACATCTTCCACATAATGGTGCAGCGTGACGGGCGAGCCGGCCAGGTCCTGCGGGCCGACGCAGTTCCATTCGCGCATTTCGTCGACCAGCATCACGTGCGAGTCGCCGATGCGGATCATCGCGTGCATCAGCTTGCCGCTGCCGTCCGGCACGGGGATGCGCGCCAGTTCGGTGGCGCCGAATGCTTTCTTGTAGAACTCGATGGCGTCGGCCGCATTCCGGCAGACGAGGTGCGGCGTGATGCTGTGCGTGCCTTCGGGAATTTTGTTGCTGGTGCTCATGGCGTGTCTCCTTCATCGTGGGATGGAAGTGCTGACTGCCCTTCCATCCTTGCACGACGAATGGGGAAATGCCAGATCGACAAACACAATAAAATATATTGCGGCGTCCCCTAAGCCTGACTTGGCACGACTGTCGGCGAAACGCTGCGAAACTGCAACCGAGGGGACGGTCCCCTGCGGGGACAGTCCCCAACCGTTAAATGGCTTCCATCGAGATCTGGATCAGCAGCCCGCCGCCGTCGCGGTTACCCAGCTGCAGCTCGGCGTCGTGCCGTTGCAGCACGCGCTCGACGATTGCCAGGCCCAGTCCGGCGCCGTTGGCCTGGCCGCGCGCCGTGTCGAGCCGCGTGAACGGTTTCAGCAGTTCGGCCATCCGTTCCGGCGGCACGCCGACGCCGTGGTCCTGCACTTCGATCGTCACGCGCTTGGCCGTGTGCATGCCCCGCACGGTGCAGCGGATGTCGATCTCGGCCAGGTCCGTGCCGGGCGTCTTGCCGTAGCGGCGCGCGTTCTCGATCAGGTTGTGGATCACGCGCTTCAGGTCGGTGCCGTTGCCGCGCACCTGCGCGTCCGGCGCGATGTCGGTAATGACTTTCACGTCCGGCAGGCGCGACACCTCGTGCGCCACTTCCTGCAGCATCGCGCTGACGTCCACGTTGACGAAGCTGGCCGCCTCGGTGGGCTTGGCGTAATCGAGGAACTGGGCAATGATCGCGTCCATCTGGGCGATATCGGACTGCATGCCTTCGCGCGCATCCGGGTGCAGGTCGGCCATCTCCACTTCCAGCTGCATGCGCGTGAGCGGCGTGCGCAGGTCGTGCGAGATGCCGGCCAGGATCACGGCGCGGTCCGATTCGACCTGCTGCAGGTCGTCGACCATCTGGTTGAAGCTGCGGTTGGCCTGGCGGATCTCCTGCGGCCCCTTTTCCGGCAGCCGGGTGGGGCGGCGGCCCTGCGCGATCGCGCGTGCCGCGGCGGTAAGGCGGCGCAGCGGCGCGTTGACGAGGCTGGAGATCAGCGCGGCGCCCAGCAGCGACACCAGCGACACCACGGCGGCCCAGCCCAGCCACTGCACTCCCGTCAGGCCGGAGATGCGTTCGCGTTCCAGCATCAGCCAGTACTGGTCGTCGTCGATCTTGAAACTGACCCAGAAGCCGCGCATGCCGTTGACGCGGGCGGAGAAGCGGGTGTCCTTGCCCAGCTTGGCCTTGACGAGGGCTTCGATGTCCGGCATCAGCGCGTTGTCGGGCGGCGGATCGATCTTGTCGTCTTCTTCCAGCAGGAAGACGCGGATGCCTTCGTTCGACACGAGCTCGAACAGCAGCTCGGTGCGCAGTTCCGGTGCCGAGTGCGTCAGCGCGGCGCGCGTGATGGTCACCACGGAGATCACCTGCGCGGCCAGCTGCTGGGCCTGCGGTTCGCGCTGGACGTAGTTGTACATGCCGATCCACGACGTCAGCGACAGCGTCGTCAGCACACCGAGCAGCAGGAAGGTGCGCCAGAACAGCCCGCTCTTGAGGCGGGCCGGCGCAAGGGAACGCAGCAGATTCATGCGGGGCAGACGGTGCGCGCGTCAGCGCGGTTGGCCCTCCGGGATGAACACATAGCCCAGGCCCCAGACGGTCTGGATGTACAGCGGGCTGGACGGATCCGGTTCGATCAGCTTGCGCAGCCGGGAGATCTGCACGTCCAGCGAGCGGTCGAACACTTCGTATTCGCGGCCGCGGGCCAGTTCCATCAGCTTCTCGCGCGACAGCGGCTGCCGCGCATGGCGGGCAAACACTTTCAGCACGGAGAATTCGCCGGTGGTCAGCGGCACCGTGTCGCCGTTCTTCTTCAGCGTGCGGGTGCCCAGGTCCAGCACGAACTGGCCGAACTCGAAGGTCTGCGGAGTTTCCGACGGCGCACCGGGGATTTCGTCCGGCGCCTTGCGGCGCAGTACGGCGCCGATGCGGGCCACCAGCTCGCGCGGGTTGAACGGCTTCGGCAGGTAGTCGTCGGCGCCCATTTCCAGGCCGACGATGCGGTCCACGTCCTCGCCCTTGGCGGTCAGCATGATGATCGGCGTCTGGTCGCCGGCGCCGCGCAGGCGGCGGCAGATCGACAGGCCATCCTCGCCGGGCAGCATCAGGTCGAGCACCAGCAGGTCGTAGCGCTCGCGCAGCCACAGCTTGTTCATGGCCGTCGCGTTTTCCGCGGTGAACACGTTGAAGCCCTGTTCGGTCAGATAGCGGCGCAGCAGGTCGCGCAGGCGGACGTCGTCGTCCACCACCATGATCTTGGCCTGGTGGCCACCATTACTGGCGCTGTTGTTTGAAGTGTTGCCGGATTCAGTCGATGTAGTGGTCATAAGGCTGTTGGAATTGTCAGAACCATGTCGCTATGGTAACGTCTTAATGGCCGATGGGGCGCGCGGTCGGACACCCATTACAATGTGTTACAAACTTTACCCAATCACTCTTAACCTCATTGGGAAAGCCGCATACACTTTGGCCATCGGGTGAAGCTTACCAGACACAAGGAAGAGGCAAGGCATGAGGGAGCAGGCAGACAATCGGAGCAGGGCAGGTGCGCGTCGTCGCGCGCGCGCCATGGCCGGTTCGCTTGCATTCGCATTATGCAGCGTACTGACCTTTGCGTTCGCCGGCCATGCCGCCGCGGGGCCGAACGACGGCCCGCCGCGCCGCGACGATCGCGGCCAGCAGCAGCAACAGCAGGATCGGGACAGCCGTTGGGGCGACGCGCGCGATTCTCGTTCGTTCGAAGCACGGGCCGAGGAGCAGCGCCGCCTGATGCAGGAAAACGCCAGCAACGCCGAAATGACCCGCCGCATGAACCGCATGACGGCCGACGAGCGCCGCGACCTGCGGCGCCAGATCAACGAAGCGGGGCAGGAAGTTTACATGATGACGCCGCCGCGGCGCTGATAAGGCAGCCACGTTAAACGATGCAAGGAATAAGGCCGGTTCGCAACGAACCGGCCTTTTTTTATTGGCGTGTGTTCGGCAGGATATGTTACTCTCCAGTAAATACTATTGTTTTCAAAATAATTGGTACTGGCTTATGGGGCGTGGCGTGGCGCAGCAGGTGAATTTTCGGGAGAGCGATCGTGCCGAACGGCGCGCCGGCGGCTGACGGCCAGGACGATGCCGTCATCGTCCGGCGCGACGATGGCGTGTGGTTCCGCGCGGGCGTCGCGCCGGTGGACCGCCAGGCGGCCGTCGGCCACGTGTTCCTGTCCGGCTCCCGCTTCGCCGGGCTCGACTACGCCGTGTTCCTGCGCATGCTGTTCGACGCCGGTCCGGCACTGCCGGCCGCGCTGCTCGACCAGCCGCTGGTGCGCTTCGCCGACGCAGTGGTGACCTTCGTCGCGGCGCGGCGGGCGCTGTACAAGTCCGTCAAGATCGTCGCCGGCGAGGCCGATTACTTCTTCGAACCCGTGTTCCTCGACATCGGCACCGGCGAGCCGGAACCGGCCGCGCTGGACTTCGACGAATTCGTCGCCGACATGTGGATCAAGGGCATCCGCTTCGGCATCGATGCGGCGGCGGTGCGCGAGGCGATCGGCGCCACGCGCCCGGCGCGCCGCATCGTGGCCCGCCGCCTCGATCCGGTGCCGGGGCAGGATGCGGCCATCGCCGAGGTGTCGGAACAGATCCACCGCTCCAACGCGCCGCGCGAACTGGCCAACGGCCGGCTCGACCTGCACACCTTCCAGAACCGCTTCCCGCAGGTGCCGGCCCGCACGCGGCTGCTGAAGAAGGTGCCCCGCACGGCGGGCACGCGCGGCTTCGAGCTGTCCGGCATTCCCATCGAACCGGCCGTGCCGAAGGATATCGAGCTGACCGGCGTGGCCGGCACCGGCACGGTCATCGAACACCTGGACGGCGACGATTACCTGGTGGCCGCCGTGACGGGCTTCATCAACGTCGACACGAAGAGCCGGCGCATCTCGATCGGGCCGAAGATCATCAGCAAGGAGGGCGTCAGCGTGCGCACCACCGGCAACCTGCAGCTGACCGGCGAATACGAGGAATTCGGCGAGGTGCAGGAAAACCGCGTCGTCGAAGGCGGCCACATCACGATCCATGGCGACGTGTTCGGCAAGATCGTGTCGCGCGGCGGCACCATCGCGCTGCGCCGCAACCTGATGGGCGGCTCGGCCGTCAACGCGGACGGCGGCATCCGCATCGGCGGCACGGCCGCGAATGCCGTGCTGCAGACGAAGCAGGGCGACATCGCCATCCTGTTCGCGCAGAGCTGCGTGATCACCGGCAGCAGGGTGACGATCGAGGAAGCGGCCAACTGCGAGATCGTCGCCGACGAAGTGGTGATCGGCACGGCCAGCGGCTGCGCGATCGCGGCGCGCAGCATCGTCATCGGCAGTGCCGGTCCCCGCAAGCAGAGCGAGATGCTGCTGTTCGCGCTGATGCCGGACACCTCGCGCCTGGACACCGTCATCGCCGACCATGCGGCGCGGGCCGTCACGGCCGGCGCCACGGCGGCGCGCCACAAGGCCGAGGTGGACGAAATCACCAACCGCCAGGACGTGCGCAGCTACCTGGCGCTGGCCACCCGCGTGCGCAAGCGCGAACTGACGCTGACGCCGGAGCAGCTGCCGCGCTTCCAGAAGATGGCGGTGCAGGTGGGCCCGGCGCTGAAGGAGGTGGCGCGGCTGTCGCTGGCGGCCAAGGAAGCGCTGGCGCAGCAGGCCATCATGGAAGAGCAGGCCGCCGCCTTGCGCGAACAGCGTGGCGAAGTGGCCGGCGTCGTCACGTGCAAGGTCGGCCTGCTGGCCGGCGAGACGATCCTGCGCCGGATGGTGTTCCAGCCCGACCATGGTGCGCCGTACGACGTGCCGGCAAAGGACGTCAGGCCGCGGTTGCGCGCCGGCTCGTGGAGCCATGCGCCGCTGTTCACCGGCAGCGCGGGCACGCTGGACTGGTCGTCCGCCACCGAAGGCTAGCGATCGAGCCGATCGGGCAAGTGCCCGATCCTTTGGGATATTGCCGTATGCGGCAGCGCCGCCGATACTGGCCCCATCGCATTTCGCCTAGCGCATGGAGACCAGCATGGACACCCCAGTCAAACTTGCCGCAACGCCGGCCGCCCCGACGATCCTGGCCTATCTGCCGGTAGCGTTGTTCGGTTCTGTGATGGGCCTGACCGGCCTGGCGCTGGCCTGGCGGCTGGCGCACGCCACGCTGGGCTTGCCGGCCTGGGTCGGCGCGGCCCTGACCATCATCGCACTGGCCGCATTCGCCGCAATGACGACGGCCTACCTCATCAAGCTCGTCACCGGGCCCGCCGCGGTACTGGCCGAGTTTGCCCACCCCGTGGCCGGCAAGCTGTTCGGCACGCCGATGATCAGCCTGCTGCTGGTACCGATGCTGCTGGCCGACGTCAACCTGTCGCTGGCGCGGGCCCTGTGGGTGCTGGGCGCGGCGGGCATGACGCTGCTGGCCTGGTATGTCGTGACGGGCTGGCTGCGCACGCCGCAGGCGCCGGCCGCCGCGTCGCCGGTGTGGATCGTGCCCGTCGTCGGCATGCTGGACGTGCCGCTGGCGCTGCCGGCGCTGCAGTGGGCGCCGCCGCTGCATGGCGTGATGGTGTTCGGCCTGGCCGTGGGGCTGGCGTTTGCCGTGCCGATCTGGACGCTCGTGTTCGCCCGCCTGCTGTTCCAGGAACCGCTGCCGGCCGGCCAGCAGCCGGCACTGATGCTGCTGGTGGCACCGTTCGGCGTTGGATTCTCTTCCTATGTGACCACTACCGGCACCGTCGACGGCTTCGCGGCCGGGCTGTACATGGCGATGCTGTTCGTGCTGGCCGTGCTGCTGCCCCACCTGCGCCACCTGGGACGGTGCAATACCTTCAAGGTGTCCTGGTGGGCGGTCAGCTTCCCGCTGGCGGCATCCGCGCTGGCGGCGCTGCGCTATGCCGGCCACGCCGGCGGTGTTGTCGCCAACGGTATCGCCGCTGCCGTGCTGGCGCTGGCCACGGCCGTGATCGCCGGCCTGCTGTGGCGAACCGTGCAAGGAATCGCTGCGGGCGAGCTGCGTGCGCTGTCGTCCTGAACAGAATGGAATGGTTGAGGCCTATCAAAGCGCTAGCCGACGGCGGCCTTTAGCATGGTGACTGCGTGACTCTGCCGGTTGCGCAGTTGAGGCCGGCCGCTCCGACGAAAGGAACACCATGCGCTCCCCCGACACGCCCGACACCCTCAGTGCTGCTCCTGGTCTCCCTGCCGGCACACCGCCGGCCGGCCCGCAGGGTGTCGCCGAAACGCGGCAATACCTGACTTTCCGGCTCGGCGGCCTCGAATACGCGCTCGATTACAGCAATGTGCAGGAATTACGGCCGCTGAAGGCCCTCGAGCGCTTCGCCGCGGACGGTGAAATCATCAGCGGCGTGGCCGTCTCGCGCGGCGTCATCATGCCGATCGTCGACATGCGCATCGCCTTCGGCCCCCGTCCGCCGCAGCACGATCCGGGCACGGACGTGATCATCCTCCGGCTGTCCACCTGCGTGATGGGCATGGTCACCGATGGCGTGACGGACATCGTCAGCCTCCCGGCCAGCCAGATCCGGCCGTTCCCGAACGTTGCCGACGGCGTCGCCGAAGGTGTTGATTACCTGCTCGGCGTGGGCGAGACAGGCGGCCGCAAACTGATCGTCGTCGACATCGACAAGCTGATGGCGATCCGGGGCACCAGCCGCGGCAAGCTGCACGCCGCCTAGCCGGGGCCTTTCCCTGCAAGGGACTGTCCCCGGGGTTGCATTTGAAGTTGCCTTTACACTGCAGGAATCGGAATCAGCCGAGGAGACTCTCCCCGGTCAGACCAGCGCCTCCAGCTGCTCCTGCAACCCCAGCCACTCCTCTTCCAGCTGCGCCAGGTCCTTCGTGTAGAACGCCTGGTCCGCCAGCAGCTGCTTCAGCTTCGGCTTGTTGGCCGCCTCGTAGATCGCCGCGTCCTGCAGCTGCGCATCCACGTCCGCCTTCTGCGCATTGCGCTTGGCGATCGATTCGTCGAGGCGCTTGATCTTGTTCTCGATCGGCTTGCGTTGCGCGGCCGTGCGCTGGCGCTGCTCCGCTTCCAGGCGCTTCTGCTCCTTCTTGTCGACGGCCGGTGCGGCCGCCGGCTGCGCGATCGGCGACGTCGACGGATACGTGGTCTTGTTGTCCTTGCCGGCGGCCGGCAGCACGTCGGTGCCTTTGCCCAGCTTGGTCTTGAACAGCCAGTCCTTGTAGTCGTCCAGGTCGCCGTCGAACGGCTGCAGCATGCCGTCGGCGACGATGATGAACTGGTCCGTCGTGGCGCGCAGCAGGTGACGATCGTGCGAGACGACGACCAGCGTGCCTTCGAACTGCGCCAGCGCTTCCGTCAGCGCTTCGCGGGTTTCCAGGTCCAGGTGGTTGGTCGGTTCATCGAGCAGCAGCAGGTTGGGGCGCTGCCACACGATCAGCGCCAGTGCCAGCCGGGCCTTCTCGCCGCCGGAGAACGGCGCGATCGGGCTGGTGACCATCGTGCCGGGGAAGTTGAAGCCGCCCAGGAAGTTGCGCAGCTCCTGCTCGCGCACCGTCGGCGCGATCTTCTGCAGGTGCCACAACGGCGATTCGTCGTGGCGCAGCATCTCCACCTGGTGCTGGGCGAAGTAGCCGATGATCAGGCCCTTGCCGATGGTCGACGTGCCTTCCAGCGGCGCCAGGTCGCCGGCGATGGTCTTGATCAGCGTCGATTTGCCGGCGCCGTTCACGCCCAGCAGGCCGATGCGCTGGCCCGTCTGCAGGCTGAAGTTGATGCCGTGGACGATCTTCTTCTCTTTGATCTCGTAGGTGACGGGATCCTCGCTGCGGTAACCCGCATCCACGTCTTCCATCACCAGCAGCGGATTCGGTGCCGACAGCGGCTCGCGGAACTCGAACGAGAACTCGGCGGCGGCGCGCAGCGGCGCCAGCTCTTCCATCTTGGCCAGCGCCTTCATGCGGCTCTGTGCCTGCTTGGCCTTCGATGCCTTGGCCTTGAAGCGGTCGATGAACGATTCCAGGTGGGCTTTCTTGCGCGCCTGCTTCTCGGCGGCGCCGGCCATCAGGATCATCTGCGCGGCACGCTGGCGTTCGAAGCTGGAGTAGTTGCCCGAGTAGCGTTTCAGCTTGCGGTCGTCGATGTGCACCACCACGTTGACGATCTCGTCGAGGAAGTCGCGGTCGTGGGAGATGATGATCAAGGTGCCGGCGTAGCGCTTCAGCCAGTCCTCCAGCCAGATGATCGCGTCCAGGTCCAGGTGATTGGTCGGTTCATCGAGCAGCAGCAGGTCGGAAGGGCACATCAGCGCCTGCGCCAGGTTCAGGCGCATGCGCCAGCCGCCGGAGAAGCTGGCCACCGGCTGCTGCATCTGGTCCAGCGTGAAGCCCAGGCCCAGCAGCAGCTGTTCGCCGCGCGACTGCACCGTGTAGGCATCCGCATCGGCCAGCGCGCTGTGCGCCTCGCCCAGCGCGATGCCGTTTTCGGACGTGTCGGGCAGCGCTTCCAGGCGTGCCAGTTCCGCTTCCAGCTTGCGCAGGTTGACGTCGCCGTCGATCGCGTAATCGAGCGCGGCACGCTCCAGCGGCGGGGTTTCCTGGGCCACGTAGGCCATGCGCCAGCGCGCCGGGAAATCGATATTGCCCTGGTCCGGATGCAGCTCGTTGCGCAGCATCGCGAACAGGCTGGACTTGCCGGCGCCGTTGGCGCCGATCAGGCCGATCTTGTCGCCGGGGTTCAGCGTCAGGTCGACATTTTCCAGCAGCGGCTTCACGCCGCGCATCAGGCTGACTTGTTCTAAGCGGATCATTACGTGTTCTTGTTGTTTACAGTTTCAATTGGTCGGCGGTCAGCAGGAATACCATGTCGTCGCCCTGGCTGGTGGTCAGCCACGTCAGGCCCAGGTGGCCGAAAGCGGCTTCCGCGAATTCTTTTTCATTGCCGATTTCGACGATCAGCAGGCCATCGTCCGTCAGCCGTTCGGCGGCGCCGGCGACGATCTTGCGCACCAGGTCCATGCCGTCCGCGCCGCCGTCCAGGGCGATCTGCGGTTCGTGGCGGTACTCCTGCGGCAGCGCGGCCATCGAACCGGAGTTCACATACGGCGGGTTGGTGATGATCAGGTCGTATTTTTTCGGCGGCACGGCGGCGTACAGGTCCGACTCGATCAGCGTCAGGCGGTCGTCCAGCTCATACGTGTCGACGTTGCGGCGGGCGACGGCCAGCGCATCCGGCGAGATGTCCACGGCATCGACGCGCGCGTCGGGAAAGGCATCGGCCATCATGATCGCCAGGCAGCCGGAACCCGTGCACAGTTCCAGGATGTTCTCGACGCCTTCCGGGTTGTTCACCCACGGTGCGAAGTAGTCGGGGATCAGCTCCGCGATGAACGAGCGGGGCACGATCGTGCGCTCGTCCACGTAGAAGGCGTAAGTGCCCAGCCACGCTTCGTTGGTGATGTACGCGGCCGGGATGCGGTCGGTGGCGCGGCGTTCGATGACGGCGACCACGCGCTGCACTTCTTCCGGCAGCAGGCGCGCATCGAGGAAGGGATCGAGCTTGTGCAGCGGCAGCTTCAGTGTGTGCAGCACCAGGTAGGCCGCCTCGTCGAAGGCTTCGGCGCTGCCGTGGCCGAAGAAGAGTTTTTCGGTGTTGAAGCGGGTGACGGCATAGCGCAGCAGGTCGCGCGGCGTGGTGAAAAGTGTCGTGTCCATGGGGTTCTCTTGGTTCGGCGCAGGTGCTCAGCCCAGCAGGTTCTCGAGCGTGCGGCGGTAGATATTCTTGAGGGGATCGATGAAGCGCACTTCCACGTGCTCGTCGATCTTGTGGATGCTGCCGTTCGGCGGCCCGAATTCTATCACCTGGGGGCAGATCTGCGCGATGAAGCGGCCGTCCGACGTGCCGCCCGTGGTGGACAGCTCGGTATCGACATCCGTCTCCGCCTTGATCGCTTCGCAGAGCGCCGTGGATAGCGTGCCGCGCGGCGTCAGGAAAGGCTGGCCGGACAGCGTCCACTTCAGGTGGTATTCGAGGCCGTGCCGGTCGAGGATCGCATGCACGCGTTCCTGCAGGCCTGCGGCCGTGCTGGCGGTGGAGAAGCGGAAGTTGAAGTCGATGACCATCTCGCCCGGGATCACGTTGTTCGCGCCCGTGCCGGCCTTCACGTTCGACATCTGCCACGACGTGGGCAGGTAGTACTCGTTGCCTTCGTCCCAGACTTCGGCGACCAGGTCGGCCAGTGCCGGCGCGGCCTGGTGGATCGGGTTGCGCGCCAGCTGCGGGTAGGCGATATGGCCTTGCACGCCCTTGATCGTCAGGCAGCCGGACAGCGAGCCGCGGCGGCCGTTCTTGATCATGTCGCCCAGCGTCTTGCTCGACGTCGGCTCGCCGACCACGCAGTAGTCGATCGCTTCACCCCGTTCCTTCAGCTTGTTGCAGACGATGACCGTGCCGTCGGTGGCCGGGCCTTCCTCGTCGCTGGTGATCAGGAAGGCGATCGAACCCTTGTGGTCGGGCTGGGCGGCGATGAACTCCTCGCAAGCCACGACCATCGCGGCGATCGACGTCTTCATGTCCGCCGCGCCGCGGCCATACAGCTTGCCGTCGCGGATCGTCGGCAGGAAGGGCTCGGAGGTCCACTGGTCGACGGGGCCGGTGGGCACCACGTCGGTGTGGCCGGCAAACACGAACACCGGTTGCTCGGTGCCGCGGCGGGCCCACAGATTCGTCACGTCGCCGGAGACGATCGTCTCGCAGTGGAAGCCGAGCGGTGCGAGCGCATCGATCAGCTGCTGCTGGCAGCCTTTGTCCTCGGGCGTCACGGAAGAGCGGCCGATCAGTTGTTCGGTCAGCGCGAGGGTACTGGAAACGGTCATGTGCTTATTCGGAAAAAATGGATGCGTACTGCTCGGGCTTGAAGCCCACGTGGCAGGCGGCGGGCGTGCGCAGCACGGGGCGCTTGATCACGGACGGGAATTCCAGCATCAGCGCGGTGGCGCTGGCGGCGTCGGTGACGGCGGCCTTGCGCTCGTCGGGCAGGCCGCGCCACGTGGTGCCTTTCTTATTGACGAGCACTTCCCAGTCCAGGTGCTGCAGCCAGTGCTGCACGGTGGCCGCGTCGAGGCCCTGTTTCCTGAAGTCGTGGAAAGCGAAGTCCTGCTGCTGGTCGGCCAGCCATACGCGGGCCTTTTTCACCGTGTCGCAGTTGGGAATACCGTAGAGAGTAATCATGAGTAGGGCGGATGGCGTTGCCGCACCGGGCGGCGAAGTGCGCCATTATAGCCGTCATCGGCGCCCGCCCGAGGTGAGCGGATGGTTTCGTCAATCTGCCGGACGCCGCTTGCCACGACGGCGGCTGCCCTCGTACACTGGGCCTGCCGTCCACCATCCACCGACACGACCAATATGACTTCGTCCGCTCAACCAGATACCAGCCTGCCGCTCGACATGATAATTTTCGGCGGCATGGGCGACCTCGCCATGCGCAAGCTGCTGCCCGCGCTGTACATGGCGCACCTGCATGGCAACCTGCCCGCCGCCACCCGCATCATCTCCACCGGCCGCCAGGATTTCGGCCGGGAGGCCTACCTGGCCTTCGTCGAGGAGAATTCGCGCGCCTTCATCTCCGACGGTAATTTTGCCGACGAGGCGTGGCGCAGCTTCCTGCAACGGCTGGAGTTCGTCCGTGTCGACGTGCAGCAGGACGACCTGGCGGCGCTGGCCGGCGTGGCGCGCGCAGGCGCCGTGCGCGTGTTCTACCTGGCCACCGCACCGTCGCTGTTCACCACCATCTGCGACAAGCTGGCCGCGGCCGGCCTGGTCGATGCCAATGCCCGCGTGGTGCTGGAAAAGCCGCTGGGCCGCGACCTGGCCTCGGCGGTGGACATCAACGAGGCCGTCGGCAGGCATTTCGCCGAGTCGCAGATCTACCGCATCGACCACTACCTGGGCAAGGAAACCGTGCAGAACCTGATGGTGCTGCGCTTCGGGAATTCGATCCTGGAACCGCTGTGGCGCGCGCCGAACATCGCCAGCGTGCAGATCACGGTGGCCGAGGAGGTGGGCGTGGGCAGCCGCGCCGGCTTCTACGACCACACGGGCGCGATGCGGGACATGGTGCAGAACCACCTGCTGCAGCTGCTGTGCATCGTCGCCATGGAGCCGCCCGTGTCGCTGGCCTCCGATGCCGTGCGCGACGAAAAGCTCAAGGTGCTGCGTTCGCTGCGCCGCTTCACGCTGGCCACCATCGCCCGCGACACGGTGCGCGGCCAGTACATCCGGGGCGCCAGCGGCAACGAGGCCGTGCCGGGCTACCTGGAGGAGCAGAACGTGCCGCCCGACAGCGGCACCGAGACGTTCGTGGCGTTGCGCGCGCATGTCGACACGTGGCGCTGGTCCAAGGTGCCGTTCTACCTGCGCACCGGCAAGCGCATGGCGCGCCGCTCGTCCAAGATCGTCATCGAGTTTGCCAATCCGCCGTTCCCCCTGTTCCCGGAAAGCCCCGGCGGCGTGGCCAACCGGCTGGTGATCGAGCTGCAGCCGGACGAAGCGATCAAGCTGCAGCTGATGGCCAAGCAGCCCGGCAGCGGCATGGAGATGCAGCAGGTGGCGCTGAACCTCGACCTGCAGTCCGCGTTCACCCAGCGCCGCGCGGAGGCCTACGAGCGGCTGCTGATCGACGTGGTGCGCGGGCGCCTGACGCACTTCATGCGCCGCGACGAGCTGGAAGCGGCATGGTCGTGGGCCGACCCGATCATCGACGGCTGGGCCACGCTGACCGAGAAGCCGCGGCCTTATGCGGCCGGGACCTGGGGACCGTCGGAATCGTTCGCGCTGCTGGCGCGCGATGGCTTCAGCTGGTTCGAGTAGAAGGGGACGGCGTCAGGGATTGAGCGTGAACTCGGTGAACGACGCGTCGGGCGCCGGTTTCGCCTCCGGCTCGCTGGCCTGCCGGCTGTCCGGCCCATTGTTCAGCAACCACAGCAGGTTGGTGGCCGAATCGGCATTGGCCAGCGCCTCCTCCTGCGAGATGCGGCCTTCCTGCACCAGGCGGTACAGCGCCTGCTCGAACGATTGCGAGCCGGGCGACAGGCTCTTGTCCAGCGCTTCCTTGATCTGGCCGATGTCGCCCTGTTCGATCAGGTCGGAGACATAGCGCGTGTTGACCATCACCTCGACGGCGGGCGTGCGCGTGCCGCCGGCGGCCGAGCGGATCAGCCGCTGCGACACGATCGCCTTCAGCGTCGACGACAGGTCCTGCAGCAGGGCAGGGCGGTTGTCGAGCGGGTAGAAGCTGAGGATGCGGTTCAGCGCGTTGTAGCTGTTGTTGGCGTGCAGCGTGGCCAGCACCAGGTGGCCCGACTGCGCATAGGCCAGTGCCGCGGCCATCGTCGCGCGGTCGCGGATCTCGCCGATCAGGATGCAGTCCGGCGCCTGCCGCATCGAGTTGCGCAGCGCCGTGTCGAAGTCCAGCGCATCGCTGCCGATCTCGCGCTGGTTGACGATCGACTTGCGGTTCTTGAACAGGTATTCGATGGGGTCTTCGAGCGTCAGGATGTGACCGGAACGCAGCGCGTTGCGGTGATCGAGCATCGACGCGATGGTCGTCGACTTGCCGGAACCGGTGGCGCCGACGATCAGCATCAGCCCCCGTTTTTCCATGATCAGTTCCGCCAGCACGGGCGGCAGGTTCAGTTCTTCCAGCGCCGGGATGTCGGCGGGCACGAAGCGGAACACGGCCGAGATGCTGCCCCGCTGCCGGAACGCCGACAGCCGGAAGCGGCCCAGGTTCGGCACCGACACGCCCATGTTGAGCTCATTGGTGCGCGCCAGTTCGGCCAGCTGCTCGGCCGAACAGACTTCGGCCAGCAGCGCATCGATATTGTCCCGCTCCAGCTTCTGCTGGTTGACGGGAATGAGGTTGCCGTTGATTTTCAGGTGCACCGGCGAATTCACGGCGAAGAACATGTCCGACGCGTTCTTCTCTTTCATCAGCTGGAACAGGCGGTCCATCATAAGGCACCTCGGGTGGGGGACTGTCCCTGCAAGGGACTGTCCCCTCGGTTGTTCTTGACGTTGGTTTTAAAAACAGAACAGGGGACAGCCGGATCGCCGTACCGCCCCATGCGGGGACAGTCCCCTACAACGCATACCTCACCACGTTATCGCTCCACTCAAAAGCCGCCATCTCCAGCTCCACCAACTCCTCGGTGGACATCGCCAGGTCGTGCAGCGCCGGCATGATCCGGTCTGCCGAGTCCTCGATGCGCTCCACGCATTCGGCCAGCTTGAGCAGGTCGCCGAAGAAGCCCGTGCGGAACAGCAGCGCGTCGGCCACGCCTTCGCCGACAGGAATCTGGGCCAGGATCTCGGCCATCGGGATGCCGAACAGCGTGTCCATCAGCGACATGATGCCGACCGTGAAGGCGATGTCGGCCACGTGCCGGTGCGCCGGACGCAGCTTGTGGGCCAGCAGTTCCAGCAGGCGGCCGCGGGTGGTGGCCAGCATCAGCAGCGGCGTCAAGTTCTGGCCCCGCTTGCCCGGCTCCGCGTACAGCATGATCTGCACCCACCGCTGCAGCTGGCGGCGGCCGAGGATCGTCACGGCCTGGTTCAGCGAATCGATGCGCTGGCGCGCTCCGACAGCCGGCGTGTTGACCAGCCGCAGCAGGTTCAGCGCCAGCGACACGTCGCGCTTGATGGCCCGTTCGACGTCGGCATTGTCCGCCTCGGACGTCACCAGCGTCATCAGTTCCATCAGCGCCAGCTGCGACGGCGACAGCTTCTTGCCGCTCATGATGACGGGCCGGGCAAAGTAATAACCCTGGAAGTAATCGCAGCCGAGGTCGAGGCCGAGGCGGAACTCGTCGCGCGTTTCCACTTTTTGCGCGACCAGCTTCCTGCCGTCCTGGCGCAGGCGGGCAGCCGTCGCCGCGTCCGCATCGCGCACGCCCATCTTTACGTATTCGATCATCGGCAATGCCGGATGCGACAGAGCGGCGCCTGCCATGCCGCCATCGAGCGCAAAGCGGAAGCCGTGGCCGGCCAGGTCGGCCATCCGCGCCAGCACGGCCGGCGTTGCCGGCACCGTGCCGGCAAGTTCCAGCACGATCCGGTCGACCGGCAGGAAGCCGAAGATGTCGCTCAGCAGCGCCTGTTCGTCCACGTTGACGAAGCCGAGCGCATCGCCGATGACCTTTTCCACGCCCAGCTGGGCCGCATGGGCAATCACGGCCGCGGTGGCCGACAGTTCGGTGGTTTCGATATGGGCCGGGCCGACGGGGGCGTTACGGAACAGCAGCTCGTAGCCGAACAGCGCCTGGTTGCGGTCGAGGATGGGCTGGCGCCCCAGGTAGAACTCGCGCACGCGCAGGGGTCGGGAGGGGTCGTTGCCGGAGAGATCGATCATGTGGGCCATCCTGTGTTCCTGCTATTTTGACATCGATTGCCCAAAAGTTGGGGAAAATAAATGTTTTGCAGGGAGTTAGCCACAGTTTGGCGGAGGAACCGCCGGGCGCGAAGCACTCGAAAAAACTCGGCGCCATCGGCGCCGTGGAGAAAAGCATTGCACCAGCAACCCCTGGCGCCCCGGGAAATGACGTTTAATGCAACAGCACTGGCTGGCTCATCAGCGAATCGTAGGCGCCCAGGAATTCGTCGATCTCTTCCATCGTCGGTTCGTTGGCGATCAGCTGGTTCACGTCGCGGCGGAAATTCTGTGCCAGCAGGCCAGCGATGAAGATTTCCCGTTTGCCACCCTTGTCGACGATTTCATAACCGCCGAAGCGCAGCGACTCCAGGTCACGATCGGGCCCGAATTCGACGACGCTGTATTGCTCGCTGTTGTAGATGAGGTTCATATCGTTTCCTTCTCTCCAGGGTGCGGAAACCGATGGGTTCCGCGTTCAGTATCGAAGTGGGGCTGCGGGCAGGCCATTTCAAGGGCCTTGCCGGCAGGTTCAAACGGCGCCGGATGGCGCCACGACGTCGTCACAGAGGGACAACAGCCCGTCGTAGGGGGATGCCGACAACATGTCGCGGAGCAGTCCCACATGATTTGCATCGGCCAGGCCGATGTAGAGGTGGGCCAGCGGCTCCGGCGGGCGCCGCAACAGACGATTCAATGTAACACGCAGGACAAGATTGCCGGCGCAGCATAGGCAGCCGGGCGCGATGCGCTGCACGTGGGGCGGCGCCGCGATATCCATGTCGGCAAGAGGGGAATGCGGGTCGGCCAGGCCCTCGAGGAGGATGGCCACGCCGGCGCGCTGCGGTTGCTGCCGCAGCGCCGCCGCGATCGCCAGATCGCGGTCGATGGCGCGCGCACCGGCGACGATCGTCGTCGGTAGCGGGGAAGTGGCGAAGGTGACGCTGCCGGTCACACCTGCTGGTTCTTCTTCGCCAGCTTGCCGGGCTCGACGCCCAGCTGCTTCAGCTTGCGGTACAGGTGGGTACGTTCCAGCCCGGTTTTTTCCGCCACGCGGGTCATGCTGCCCCCTTCGCGGCCCAGGTGGTGCTCGAAGTACATGCGTTCGAACGCATCGCGCGCCTCGCGCAGCGGCAGGTCGAACGACAGGCTGAACATATGGCCTTCGCCGCTGCCGCCCCGCGCCATCGCGATGCCGTGCGCGCCGGCCGGCGGCGGCACGGGTGCGCCGAAGCCCTGCGGCGCCGTTTCTTCGGCCGGCGGCAAGGCCGCGGGACGCTGCGCCAGCACGGGCGCGCGCACCACTTCCTGGCCGCGCGCCAGGCCGGCCTGCACGGCTTTCAGCAGCTTCTGCATGGCGATCGGCTTTTCCAGGAAGTTCAGCGCGCCGATGCGCGTGGCTTCCACCGCCGTGTCGATCGTCGCGTGGCCGGACATCATAATCACCGGCATCGTCAGCTGGCCATCGCGCTGCCACTCCTTCAGCAACGTGACGCCGTCCGTATCCGGCATCCAGATATCGAGCAGGACCAGGTCGGGCGCCCCTGCCGCGCGGGCCAGGCGGGCCTGCTGCGCGTTCTCCGCCAGCGTTACCGCGTGCCCTTCGTCGCCGAGGATTTCCGAGAGGAGTTCCCGGATACCCATTTCATCATCTACTACGAGAATGTTTGCCATCTATCCCTGCCCTTCCGTCATTTGGCCATGAACACCGGGCCACCTCGGCCTGCTGTTCGCGTGACAATGATTTTATTAGTCCTTCAATATTATGCCAACTGCACCGGTGCCAACTTTAACAGCAAAATCAGTACCGAAGCGCCACTTCGATCCGTATGGTTCTGGATATCGATGCGGCCGCCATGCTCGTCGACGATCTTCTTCACCATCGCCAGCCCCAGGCCCGTGCCGCGCGCCTTCGACGTGACATAAGGTTCGAACGCGCGAGCCAGGATCTTCGGTGCGAAGCCGGGACCATTGTCGGAGATCGACAGCCGCACGGCAATGCGCAATCCGCCGTCCGCGCTCTGGTAATGGATCGCTTCCGTCACCACGTCGATGTGCGGCGGCTCGCCGCCGGCCGGCCGGTCGGCCAGCGCATCCTGGGCATTCTGCAGCAGGTTGTGGATCACCTGGCGCAACTGGGTTTCGTCGCCCATCACCATCGGCAGGTAAGGCGCCAGGTGCGGGTGGATGATGTCGTTGCCCTCGCCGGACACGTACAGGTGCAGGATTTCCTCCACCAGACCGTTCAGGTCCAGCGCCGCCAGCTGCGCGGGCGGCGTGCGGGCATAGTCGCGGAAGTCGTCGACCATCCGCTTCATCGCCGCCACCTGGTTGACGATCGTGCTGGTGCTCTTGTTCAGCAGGTCCACGTCCGTCTGTTCCAGCTTGCTTTCCAGCTTCATCTGCAGGCGTTCGGCCGACAGCTGGATCGGCGTCAGCGGATTCTTGATCTCGTGGGCCAGCCGGCGCGCCACCTCGCCCCAGGCGATCGAACGCTGGGCGGAAATCACGTCGGTGATGTCGTCGAACACGACCACATAGCCGCCGCCAGCTTCCTGCGGCAGCCGCGAACCCCGTGTCAGCAGGATCAGGTCGTTGTCGTCCGGGCTGCCGGAACGGGGAATCTCGATCTGGCGCTGCCAGTGCAGGCGCTGCACGTTGCGCCCGGCGGCCGACTGCGCGCTCTGCGCCGAGAAGGCGGCGATGACGGCGGCGCCGAATTCGTGCATGCCGTCGACGTCCGCCAGCGGCTTGCCGATCAGCGTCACGCCCGCCTTCTGCACGATGCGCTCGACCGAATCGTTGCAGGTGACCAGGCGGAATTCCTCGTCGAGCACCATCACGCCGGCCGACATGTTCGCCAGCACCGATTCCAGGTGGGCCTTGGCGTTCTGCAGCGCCATGCGATTGCGTTCCACGGCGCTGCGCGCCTCGGACAGCTGGCGCGTCATCGTGTTGAAGCTTTGCGTCAGCGTGCCCAGCTCGTCCGAGCTGGCGACGATCGGCCGCGGCGACAGGTCGCCCTCGGCCACCGCGCGCGTGCCCTCGGCCAGCAGCAGCAGCGGCTGGGCCAGGTCGTTGGCGATCAGGAAGGCGGCGGCAATGGCGCCGAACACGGCCAGCAACAGCGTCAGCGTCAGCGTCTCGATGTACATCTGCCGCAGGCCGACGCGGGCCACGAAGCGTTCCTTGTATTCGCTGTAGGCGGTGCGCAGCATCTCGCCGTCGTTGGCCAGGCGCGGCGAGGCCGCCTGGATCACCTGCAGGTAGCGGGGTGCCAGGTGGGCACCGGACGGCTGCACGATGTCGGGGATCGGCATCAGCACGCGCAGCCGCAATACCGTGTTCGGGTCGGGCGGCGGCGGCGCCGGCGCGCCCACGCGGTCGTCGCGCAGCTCGCTGCCCCCTTCCGGCACGGCGTACGGCGGTTCGGCCTGCACCTTGGCCATCATCGCCGCCGTCGGCAGGTCGGCCGACAGGTTGATGCGGCGTTCGCCCATGGCCGACACGATCAGGCCGCCATCGGCATCGACGATGATCGCGCTCTGCGTGCCCGGATGGTCCTTGACGAAGCGGGCCAGCGCCGACGGCGCCGCGTAGAACGGCAGCGTGGACAGTTCCTGCACGGTCTTGTCCGCCTCGACCTTCAGTTCCGTCAGCGACGACTCCAGCGCCGAGCGGCCCAGGTCGAGGCCCGCCTCGAGGGCTTCCTCGACGCGCACGTTGAACCACGATTCGATCGAGTGGGAGACGAACTGGACGGAGACGAGGAAGATGACCAGGCCGGGCAGCACGCCGATGGCGGCAAACAGCATCACCAGCCGCGTCATCAGCCGCGAGCCGAACTTGCCGCTCTTGTATCGGGAATAGAGCCGGAACAGCGATACGCCGACCAGCAGCAGCAGCGCGACGGCCACGGTGGCGTTCAGCCCCAGCAGCCAGGAATAATAACGGTCGAAGAAGCCGGAATTGTCGGAAGCGGACGCCAGCAGGAACAGCAGGATGCTGCAGACAGCGCCGGCGACGACGAACAGATACCGCAATGCCTGGGTCACTTACTCCGCCTTGTACTGGAAGGTTCTCTTCTGGGACGCCAGCGTCCACTCGCGGTTGTTGATGGCATTCACCTGGATCGGCTTGGGCAGGTAATCGCGGTCCATGCCCATGCTGAGCGAGACGTTGTACACCTCGCCCACCTTCAGCGCGCCCCGCGGCGCCACCACCCAGCGGTTGGGCCGCCGCAGGAAGAACAGCGCATCGTCCAGCGAATCGAAGCTCTGCGACACGCTGCCCAGGATCGTCACGTGGTACTGGCGTGTCAGCACATTATAGGAAATACGATGGGTGCGCTTGGCGGTGACGGCTTTTTCGTCGAACCAGTACCAGCGCGGCCGGGTGAACGAGATCTCGGTGGTGAAATACAGCTGCACGCCGTGCTGCAGCGCGTCCTCCAGGCCGTGGTTCAGGTCGAAGGCGTAGGCGGCCGACAGCCGGTAGCCCTCTTCCGCCGCTTCGATGTAGGCACGGGTGATCTCGACGACATCGTCGGCGGCGCGTGCCGTCTGCGGCAGTACGCAGGCCAGCATCAGCATCAATTGCCAGGCGAGGAGTCGGACAAAACGTAAGGTCACGTGCGCAGGATCGGTGGGTTAGCGTGTAAAACCGCGCAACAGCAACGCGGCCATAACAGGGAACAAACAGGAAACAGTTCGGGGCCACGCACACGGCCCCTCGGACGAAATTTACGCATTTTTCTGGAACAACGCGTAAAACAGCCCATCGTGATCCTGTCCGGCACCGCCCACTGGCAGTAGCTGACCGGGCGCATCGAGTCGCGTGGCGCCATTGCGCACAGCGAAAGCAGCCGCCTGCGCCTCGGATTCCTGCGGCCACAACGAACATGTCACGAACAGCAATTTACCATCGGGTTGCAGCATCTGCCAAAGATTGTCGAGAATTTGCGCCGAAAGTGTTGCAAGTTGGAGCGCGTCGCCCTTGCGGCGCAACCACCGGATATCCGGGTGGCGGCGCACGATGCCGGACGCCGTGCACGGCACGTCGGCCAGGATGCGGTCGAACGGCTGGCCGTCCCACCAGTCGCGGGCCTGCGCCTGCGCGGGTTTCAGCGTGGCCGACAGCTGCAGCCGCGCCAGGTTGTCGCCCACCCGGCCCAGCCGCTGCGGGTCGGCGTCCAGCGCCGTCACGTCGAGATCGGCCAGTTCCAGCAGGTGGCCCGTCTTGCCGCCCGGCGCCGCGCACGCATCGAGCACGCGCATGCCGTCGCGCACGTCGAGCAGCTGCGCGGCCAGCTGGGCACCGGCGTCCTGCACCGACACCATGCCGGCATCGAAGCCGGGGATCAGGTGCACGCCGGTCGGCTTGTCCAGCCGCACGGCCACCGTGCCGATGCGGCGCGCGCCGATGCCGGCGTCCTGCAGCGTATGCAGATAGTCTTCGACGGTCCCTTTGCGTGTGTTCACGCGCAACGTCAGCGGCGGCGGCTGGTTGCCGGCCTCCAGCACGCGCTGCCAGTCCTGCGGAAAGGCGGTAATGGCCGCGTCGATCCACCATTGCGGGTAGTTCCAGCGCGCCACCGGCTGTGCCAGCACAATGGCCAGCAGCGCGTCGCGTTCGCGCAGGAAGCGGCGCAGCAGCGCGTTGACCATGCCTTTCGCGCGCGCCGTGTCCGGGTGGGCGGCAGCGGCCGTCACTGCCTGGTCGACGACGGTGAAGGCTTCATACGGCGCCGTGCCGTCTTCGGCCGGCTGCATCAGCGGCAGCGCGCAGGCCAGCAGCGCGCCGACCAGCGGATCGGGAGCCTTCGGCGCCATTTCCGCCACCAGCGCATCGCTGCGGCCCAGCTGGCGCATGGCCCGGTAGGCCACGTCCTGGATCGCGCCGCGGCCCTGCGGCGTCGCGTCGGTGTTGGCAAACACGCCGGCCAGCGCCTGCGGCAGCGCCATGCCGCCGCGCACCTGCACGACGGCCGTGGCCGCGCCCAGCAGCGCGAACGCCAGCGAATCGGGCTTCAGTCCCGCATCGAACTCCGTTTGCAGCCGGGGTTTCAGGTCGCGGTGGTGGCTGGCGCGCTGGCCCGAGCCGACGGCCGGGCGGGGTGCCTGCGGCCTGTCCGCTTTTACAACTTTTACATTCTTCGGCCGCGTGGATTCCCACGGGTTGACGCTGCGCTCGGCCGGCGCTGCCGGCGGCGCCGTGTCCGCAGGACGGGGTTGGGCGGCGGCGGCGGCCGGTTTCCCCGCGGCCGGCTTCCGCGCGGCCGGCTTTCTTGCTGCCGGGGCGGGCTTGGACGCCAGGGTCAGCGTCGGGCGCTTGTTCATCTCGATCTTTCGTGGTGCAGTGTAAAAGGCCGCCAATTGTATCAGTGCTATCTGTCCGTGAGCGCCCGGGGGACTGTTTGCCCGCGGAAGCAAATCGGTATAATGTCCGATCTTTACGACGGCAGCGTGACCGCCATGCCCCGTCCAACCCGCGTCTTTCCGATCACTCGCAGAATCCACCGCACATGCTCGCCCAACAAAAACAACAGATCGCCGCCCTGTTCCAGGCCGCCCTTGCCCCGCTCCTCGCCGGTACCGATGTGACCGCAAACGTGGTTTTGGAACGCCCCCGCGACAGCTCGCACGGCGACGTTGCCTGCAATATCGCCATGCAGCTGGCCAAGCAGCTGAAGACGAATCCGCGCGCGCTGGCGCAGCAGATCGTCACGGCGCTGCTGGAGAACACCGACGGCAAGGGCCTGGTTGCGTCGGCCGACATCGCCGGCCCCGGCTTCATCAACCTGCGCGTCACCGACGCCGCCAAGCAGGAAGTCGTCAAGGCCGTGCTGGCGCAGGGCGCCGCCTACGGCCGCAGCGATGCGGGCGCGGGCAAGCACACGATCATCGAATTCGTCTCCGCCAACCCGACCGGCCCGCTGCACGTGGGCCACGGCCGCCAGGCGGCACTGGGCGACGCGCTGTCGTCGCTGTTCGCGTCGCAGGGCTACGGCGTGACCCGCGAGTTCTACTACAACGACGCGGGCGTGCAGATCCAGACGCTGGCCGTGTCCGTGCAGGCGCGCGCCCGCGGCATCAAGCCGGGCGACGCCGGCTGGCCCGAATCGGCCTACAACGGCGACTACATCGCCGACATCGCCGCCGACTTCCTGGCGCAGAAAACCGTGTCGGCCAGCGATGGCGCGCCGGTAACGAGTTCCGGCGACGTCGAAGACATCGAATCGATCCGCGCCTTTGCCGTCACTTATCTGCGCAACGAGCAGGATATTGATCTCCAAGCATTTGGCGTCAAGTTCGACAATTATTATCTGGAGTCCTCGCTGTACAAGGACGGCAAGGTGGAAGCGGCCGTCGCGGCGCTGGTCGGCAACGGCCACACGTACGAGGAAGGCGGCGCGCTGTGGCTGCGCACCACCGACTACGGTGACGACAAGGACCGCGTGATGCGCAAGACGGACGGCACCTACACGTACTTCGTGCCGGACGTGGCCTACCACATCGTCAAGTTCCAGCGCGGCTTCACGCAGGCCATCAATGTGCAGGGTTCCGACCACCACGGCACCATCGCCCGCGTGCGCGCCGGCCTGCAGGCCGTCGGCCTGGGCATCCCGCAGGGCTACCCCGACTACGTGCTGCACAAGATGGTCACCGTCATGAAGGACGGCGCCGAAGTGAAGATCTCGAAGCGGGCCGGCTCCTATGTCACCGTGCGCGACCTGATCGAATGGTCCGGCGGCGGCGACATCACCAAGGGCCGCGATGCCGTGCGCTTCTTCCTGATTTCCCGCAAGGCCGACACCGAATTCGTGTTCGACGTGGACGTGGCGCTGAAAACGTCGGACGAGAATCCGGTGTATTACGTGCAGTACGCCCATGCCCGCATCTGCCGCATGCTGGAACAGTGGCAGGGCGATGCAGCCACGCTGGCCGGCGTCGACCTGTCCCCGCTGCAGGCGCCTACCGAACAGACGCTGCTCGCCACGCTGGCCGAATATCCGGAAGTGCTGGCGCGCGCGCAGGCCGAACTGGGCCCGCACCAGATCGCGTTCTACCTGCGCGACCTGGCCGCCAACCTGCACAGCTTCTACTTCGCCGAACGCGTGCTGGTGGACGACGAGGCGCTGAAACTGGCGCGCCTGGCACTGGTCGTGGCAACGCGGCAGGTGCTGCGCAACGGCCTGGCGCTGATCGGCGTCTCCGCGCCGGAGCAGATGTAAATAACGCTGCAAGAACGATCGCTCAATCCACCCCGAGGACTTTCCGCACAATGACTTTCCGCTCTTCCCCCTTGCAGCGCCAGCAGGGCAGCACGCTGGTCGGCATCATCATCGGCCTCGTGATCGGCCTCGGCATCGCGGTCATCGTGGCGCTGATGATCACCAAGGGACAGTCCCCGTTCACGGAACGGGCGGCGCGCACGGCCAAGCCGGCCGAATCGTCCGGCCAGATCGCCGATCCGAACAAGCCGATGTACGGTAACCGCGATGCCACGCGCTCGGCGAACCGCGACTTCGAGCGCGATGCGGCGCAACCGCAGCAACAGCAACCGCAGCAGCCGCCGAAAGCCGCCGCCGCGGATGCGCTGCAGGCCGTCGTCGACCGCATCCAGGCGCAGCCGAATGCGCACAGGTCGACCACCCCGCCGGCCCCGGCGCCGGCCGCACCGGTGCCGCTGAACACGGCCGCGCCGCCGGCCCAGTCGGCCGTGCCGGCACCGAGCGCGGCGGGCGACGAGAAGTGGGTTTATTATCTGCAGGCCGGCGCGTACCGCGAAGTGGCCGATGCCGAAGCCGTGCGTGCCAAGCTGGCACTGATCGGCTTCGAAGCCACCGTATCCGACCGCACCACCGATTCCGGCGTGCTGCACCGCGTTCGCGTGGGCCCGTTCACGCAGGTCGAGGCGATGAACAAGGTGCGCAGCAAGCTGTCCGAAAACGGCGTCGACGTCGCCGTTGTCCGCAACCAGAAGTGATGGAGAAACGATGCACATCCTGAAGAAGATCCTGTCCGCCACCACGCTGTCGCTGCTCGCGTTCGGCGTTGCCGCATCGCCCGCCGCGCCGAAGGAAGGTGCCGAGTACCAGGTGCTGCCGACGCCGCAGCCGACGGACAGCGGCAGGAAGGTGGAGGTCATCGAGTTCTTCGCTTACTGGTGCCCGCACTGCAATACCTTCGATCCGACGCTGTCCGCCTGGGTGAAGAAGCAGGGCGACAACATCGTGTTCAAGCGCGTGCACGTGCCGTACAACGACCGCATGGCGCCGCAGCAGAAGCTGTATTACACGCTCGAATCGCTGGGCCTGGCCGACCAGTACCAGTCGAAAGTGTTCAACGCGCTGCACAACCAGCGCCAGGATTTCACGCGCGATGAGGCGGTGTTCACGTGGGTGGGCCAGAACGGCATCGACAAGGCGAAGTTCATGGATGCCTACCGCTCGTTCGGCGTGGCCGGCAAGGTGCGCCGCGCGGCCGCGATGATGGACTCGTACAAGGTCGAGTACTGGCCGCTGATTATCGTCGACGGCCGCTGGCAGGCATCGCCCAGCCTGACGGGCCAGGCCAACAAGGACCTCGACACGGAAGCCAAGCAGCAGCAGGCCACCACGCAGGTGCTCGACTTCCTCGTCAACAAGGCCAGGGCCGGGAAAAAATAATGTCCACCCCGCCGGCCGCCGGACTGCGCGTGTTCATCACGGGCGCCTCCAGCGGCCTGGGCGCGGCGCTGGCGGCCCGCTATGCCGCCCAGGGTGCCACGCTGGGCCTCCTTGCCCGCCGCGCCTTCACCGCTCCCCTTCCCCACCCCGACCGGCACCGCCACTACCAGGCGGACGTGCGCGACCACGCCGCCATCGCCGCCGCTGCGCAGGACTTCATCGCCCATGCGGGCGGCATCGACATCGTCATCGCCAATGCCGGCATCTCGCACGGCACGCTGACGGAACTGCCGGAAGACCTGCCGGTATTCGATGCCATCTTCGCCACCAACGTCACCGCGACTGTCGCCACGTTCGCGCCGTTCATCGCGGCGATGCGGGCGCAGGGTGCCGGCACGCTGGTGGGCATCGCCAGCGTGGCCGGCGTACGGGGCATGCCGGGCAGCGGCGCCTACAGCGCATCGAAGGCGGCAGTGGCCACTTACTGCGAATCGCTGCGGCTGGAGATGCGCGAGTACGGCATCAAGGTGGTGACCATCGCGCCCGGCTATATCGACACGCCGATGACGCAGCAGAACGCCTACCCGATGCCGTTCCTGCTGGCGCCGGAGCGGTTTGCCGAGCGGGCCGTGCGCACGATCGCGCGCGGCACCCGCTACACCGTGATCCCGTGGCAGATGGGCGTCGTGGCAAAGCTGCTGCGCATGCTGCCCGACGCGCTGTATGATCTCGCCTTTGCCCGCGCGCCCCGCAAGGCGCGCAAGAACGCACCATGACCGATATTCCTGCCGCGCTGGACGCCGACGCGATCCACGCCCGCTGCGCCGCCGGCGCCTCCCATGTCGTCATCGAAGCCGTCGTCCAGACCGGCTCGACGAACGCCGACCTGCTGGCCCGGCTGCCCGGCAGCGGCCATGCCGGCGAACTGACGGGCGCCGTGCTGCGCATCGCCGAACGCCAGGTGGCCGGCCGCGGCCGCGCCGGCCGGCCGTGGCTGTCCGCACCGGGCGCATCGCTGACGTTCTCGGTGGCGTGGCCGTTCCGCGGCCCGCTGCACCGGCTGGCCGGATTGCCGCTGGCCGTCGGCGTGGCGCTGGCCGAAACGGTGGCGGCGCAGGGCGTGCCCGTGCAGCTGAAGTGGCCGAACGACCTGATGAAGGATGGCGCCAAGCTGGCCGGCATCCTCGTCGAAACGCAGACGGCGCCGGACGGCACCATCTGGGCCGTCATCGGCTGCGGCATGAACCTGCTGATGCCGGACGAGATGGAGGCGGCGATCGGCCGCACCGTGTCGTCGGCGCCGTGGCTGGCGCGGATGGATCGCAACGAGCTCGTGGCGGCGCTGCTGTCGCGCCTGGCCGCCGTGCTGGCGGAATTCGACGACACGGGCTTCGCGCCGTTCCGCGACCGGTGGAACGCGCTGCAGGGGTGGCGCGGCCAGGCCGTCAATATCCTCGACAACGGCGCCATCGTCCAGCAGGGCCTGGCCGCCGGTGTCGACGAGACGGGTCGACTGCTGCTCGACACGCCGGCGGGACAAGTAGCCGTGCTGTCCGGCGACGTGTCGCTGCGCCTCGCCGAGGATGGCGCCAAATGAGCTGGCTCCTCATCGATGCCGGCAATACCCGCGTCAAGTGGGCACTCGCTGACACCGATGCGCCGCTCGGCACGTGGACTGCGCAAGGCGCCGCGCCGCACGGGCAGCTGGAAGAACTGGCGGCGCAGTGGCTCGCTGCCGGCGTTGCGCCGGCCTCGGTGCTGGTAGCGAACGTGGCCGGCGGTTCCGTACGCGCCGCGCTGGAACAGCAGCTTGCGGCGCTTGCGCCCGATGCAGTCATCGAATGGTTTGCATCCGTGCCGGCGCGGGCCGGCATCGTCAACGGCTACCGCAATCCCGCGCAGCTGGGCTGCGACCGCTTCGCCGCGGCGATCGGCGCGCATGCGCTGGAACCGGGCCGCGCCATCGTGGTGGCCAACTGCGGCACGGCGACGACCGTCGATGCCGTCACCGCCCACGGCACCTTCATCGGCGGCATGATCCTGCCGGGCCTGGGCCTGATGGCCGCATCGCTGGCGCGCAACACGGCCCAGCTGCCGCAGATCGCGCCCGGCGCCGCCGTGCCGCCCGTGTTTGCCGACAATACCGACGATGCGATCCTGGCCGGCTGCCTGAACGCGCAGGCCGGTGCGATCGACCGCGCGCTGGCCGGCCATGCGGGCGCAGGCTGTATCATCTCCGGTGGCGCGGCGGTGTACATCGCGCCCGCGCTGGCGCGGCCGGCGCGCCACGTGGACAATATCGTGATGATCGGACTGCACGCCACGCTGCTGGCGGAACGGGTGAACGGACTGTGCTGAAATTGATCTTTTTCCTGCTGCTGGCCGCCAATGCCGCGCTGTTCGCGGCCGGCCAGGGCTATATCGGCAACCTGAACGACGGCGAGCGCGAACCGGCGCGGCTGAACAACCAGCTCAATGCGAAGGAGCTCAAGCCGCTGACCGCGGCTCAGGCCAACGCCGCCGTGGCCGCCGTGGCACCGCCGCCGCCCGCGCCGAAAGACGAACCGGTGACGGTGGCCTGCCTCGACGTCGGCAATTTCGCGCCGGCCGAAGCGCGCCGCTTCGAAGCGCAGGTGGGCGAGCTGGAACTGGGCGACCGGCAGTCGCGCCGCAACGTGCAGGGCCAGGATATCTCCAGCTACATGGTGAACATTCCGCCGCAGGGCAGCAAGGAAGCGGCCGACCGCAAGGCCGCCGAACTGCGCGCGCGCGGCGTGACCAACCTGTTCGTGATGAACGACAGCCAGCCGATGCGGTGGGGGATTTCGCTGGGCGTGTTCAAGAGCGAGACGGCGGCGCAGACGCAGCTGGCCACGCTCGTCAAGCAGGGCGTGCGCGGCGCCCGCGTGTCGCCCCGCTACTCGCCCAGCAAGGAAGTGGCTTACCAGTTCCGCGACATCGGCAGCGAGACGCAAACACGGCTGGCATCCATCGTGACGAAGTTTCCGGATCAGCAGATCCGCAAGTGCCAGTAACGGGACTGTCCCTGCAAGGGACTGTCCCCTGGTCTGTTCGTGCCTTAAACGCCTGAGTGCAAAAAACCCGCCTCAGTTCACTTCCCGCTGCACGATCAACGGCTTCAGCCTCAACGCCGTCGGCAGCCTTGCCGCCGCCGCGGCCGCTTCCTGCCGGCTGGCGAACGGCCCGCCATACAGCCGGTACACCTGCCCAGCCTGCACCACCTCGAAATCGCTGCCCCGCGTGGCGCCGGCCAGCCGGTCGCGCATCGTCGCGGCGCTTTCCTCGCGGGTGTAGGCGCCCAGCTGCAAGTAGTAGCCGCCGGTGCCCGGCGCCTGCGTGTCCTCGGCGGTGCCGCGCGCCAGGATGAAGCTCTCCAGTTCATCCGGCCCGGCCGACACCAGCAGCGGCGCGCCCGGTTGCAGCGACGCGGAGGAAACGCCCTCCACCGCGGCGATCACGTTGCCGGCCTTGCGGGCGGCGATCATGCGGTCGATCTCGTCCGGCATGATGCGGGTGACTTCCAGCTGCGCGCTGCCGTTGGCCAGCAGGCCCAGTTTCAGCGCCGCCGTGTACGACACGTCGATCACGCGCGACGAGTGGAACGGCCCGCGGTCGTTGATGCGCACGACGACGCTGTTGCCGTTGCCGATGTTCGTCACGCGCGCGTACGACGGGATCGGCAGCGTGGTGTGCGCGGCCGTCATCTTGTACATGTCGTACAGCTCGCCGGACGACGTGCGCTGGCCGTGGAACTTCTTGCCGTACCAGGTGCCCATGCCGCGCTGCGTCAGCTGCTGGTCGCCGGGGATCGGCGTATAGGTATTGCCCAGCACCGTGTACGGCCGGTTCGAACGGGGCAGCAGCGGATCGTTGCACACTTCCGCATCCGGCACCTGCATCAGGTTCGGCGGCGGATTGTCGCCCGGGCCGTCGTCCTTGTAATAGCCGCCCCGCCCGGAGTTCGCCGGCGGCAGGTCCGGCGTGCCCGGTTCGCGATGTTTCGGCTTGACCTTCGGCGCGCCCGGCAGGTGGCTGATGATTTCCGGGCCGCTGCAGCCGGCCAGCGCCAGCAACGCCGCCAGCAGTACCGGCGTGCCGGCCCAGCGTGTCACGCGTGCCCGCATCACGTCTGCACCAGCTTGCGGTGGCGCTGGATGCTCATCAGGATGCCCGACGCGAGGCCCAGCGTCAGCAGCGCCGTGCCGCCGTAGCTCATGAACGGCAGCGGCACGCCGACCACCGGCAGGATGCCGCTGACCATGCCCATGTTGACGAAGGCATAGGTGAAGAAGATCATCGTCGTCGCCCCCGCCAGCAGCCGGGTGAAGAAGTTCGGCGCATTCGCCGTGATCATCAGGCCGCGGCCGATCAGCAGCAGGTACAGCAGCAGCAGGAACAGGTTGCCGGCCAGGCCGAATTCCTCCGAATAGACGGAGAAGATGAAGTCGGTGGTGCGTTCGGGGATGAATTCCAGGTGGGCCTGCGTGCCTTTCGTCCAGCCCTTGCCCATCGTGCCGCCGGAACCGATGGCGATGACGGACTGGATGATGTGGAAGCCCTTGCCCAGCGGGTCGGCCGTTGGGTCGATCAGCGTCATCACGCGTTCGCGCTGGTAGTCGTGCAGCAGCGACCAGGCGATCGGCATGCTGCACGCGCCGGCCACGATCAGCGCCAGCAGCGCCTTCCACGGCAGGCCGGCCAGGTAGATCACGCAGAAGCCGGCCGCCACGACCAGCAGCGACGTGCCCAGGTCGGGCTGGCGCATGATCAGCGCCGTCGGCACCACCAGCAGCACGGCGCCGATCGCATACGAGTGCCAGCGCAAATGGCCCTGCTGCTGCTGGAAGAACCAGGCCAGCATCAGCGGCACGGCGATCTTGGCGAATTCGGACGGCTGGATGTCGATGACGCCGATATGCAGCCAGCGCCGCGCGCCCAGCTTGATCGTGCCGAACAGCGCCACCGCCACCAGCAGCAGCACCGTGACGGCGTAGGCCGGCACGGCGATCCGCATCATCATCTGCGGCGTGACGTTGGCCACCACCCACATGACGAAGACGGACATGGCGATATTGCGCACCTGGTCCTCGATCTTGCCGGGGATGCCGATGCTGGCCGAGTACAGCGTGATCAGGCTCGTCGCCAGCAGCATCATCAGCACCGCCATCAGCGGCGGGTCGAACACCGTCAGGTAGGGGCGCACGCGCCGCCACAGCGAGCGTCGTTCGTTGATGCGCATGTTCATTCCTTACGTGGCGGCAGGGCCGCAGGTTGCTGTGCGGGGCGGGCCGGCGCCGGTGCAGGGGCCTGCGCGCGCGGCGCCTGGATTCCTTGCGGCGGCGTCTCCGACGGCACCGTGGCCGGCTGCTTTGGCGCCTGCGGCGTGGGTGCCGGCGTGCGTGGGCGCTGCGGCATCAGGCCGGGCGCTGCCGGCACAGCCGGCTTTTTCGCCGTTGCTGCAGGCGCCGCGGGCTTGGCGGCTGCCTCCGCCGCCTCTTCATCGTTATCGAGCCCCATCTGCTCGCGGGCCAGCGCCGCCTCTTCTTCCGCCGCGTAGCCTTCGACAGGTTCCAGCGATACGGCATCTTCCTTCGGCACCGGCGTCGTGTCCTTTTCCGTCGGGCGCTTGCCGAGGATCCAGTAGTCGAGCACCTTGCGGGCGATCGGCGCGGCGACCGCACCGCCGAAGCCGGCGTTTTCCACCACCATCGCCAGCGCGATCTTCGGCTTGTCGGCCGGCGCAAAGGCCGTGAACAGCGCATTGTCGCGCAGCCGCTCGGCCAGCGTCTTCGAATTGTACTTCTCGTTGGCGCGGATGCCCACCACCTGCGCGGTACCGGTCTTGCCGCCCACCGAATAGCCCGCGTTGGCAAACGCGCGGGCGCCCGTGCCTTCCGTCGTCACGCCCACCATCGCGCTCTTGATGAAGTCGATGTTTTCCTGCTTCAGTGGAATGCGGTAGCTTTCCTTCGGCACCGTCAGCGTGCGCGACTTGGTGGCGCCATCCTCGAGGATCTTCACCAGGTGGGGCTTCATGACGATGCCGTTGTTGGCCAGGTTGGCCACCGCGTGGGCGATCTGCAGCGGCGTATAGGAATTGTAGCCCGAGCCGTTGGACACCGAGATCGTGTCGCCGCCGACCCACTTGCCGGCCGCCGGGTTCTTCTTGTAGCGCGAGCGCTTCCATTCCTGCGACGGCAGCACGCCCGTCTTCTCGTTTTCCAGGTCGATGCCGGTCTTCTGGCCGAAGCCGAACGGCGCCATGAAGTCGTGGATCATGTCGATGCCCATGTCGCGGCCCAGCATGTAGTAATAGGTATTACAGGACACGACGATCGACTTGCGCATGTCCACCGTGCCGTGGCCGCCCGGCACGTCGTCGCGGAACTTGTGGTTGCCCAGGTACCAGAAGCCCGGATCGTAGATCGTCTGCGACGGCGTGCGCTTGCCCGTCTCCAGCGCGGCCAGCGCCATGAACGGCTTGAACGTGGAGCCGGGCGCATAGGTGCCCGACAGCGGCCGGTTCACCATCGGCCGGTCCAGCGACGTATTGAGTTCGTTCCAGCTCTGCGTGTCGATGCCGTCGACGAACAGGTTCGGGTCGTAGCCGGGCCGCGACACGTAGGCCAGCACGTCGCCGGTGGCCGGATCGATCGCCACCAGCGCGCCGCGCCATTCGCCGAACGCTTCCTCGGCGACCTTCTGCAGCTCGATGTCGATCGACAGGATCAGGTTGGTGCCCGGCGTCGGCGGCGTGCGCGACAGCGTGCGGATCGCCCGGCCGCCGGCCGACACTTCCACCTCTTCGTAGCCGGTGATGCCGTGCAGCTTCTGCTCGTAGCTCTTCTCCAGGCCTTCCTTGCCGATGTAGTCGGTGCCGTTGTAGTTGGCCGCGTTGTCGCTCTCTTCGATCGCTTTCGCCTCGCGCTGGTTGATGCGGCCGATGAAGCCGATCACGTGCGACGCCGTCTCGCCCAGCGGGTAGTTGCGGAACAGGCGGGCCTGCACTTCCACGCCGGGGAAGCGGAAGCGGTTCGCCGTGAAGCGCGCCACTTCTTCGTCGGACAGCCGGGTGCGCAGCGGCACGCTGGCGAAATTCTTCGACTCGTCGAGCAGCTTGCGGAAGCGCCGGCGGTCCTTCGGCGTCACCTCGACGATGCCGGCCAGCTGGTCGATCATCTCGTCGAGCGGGATGCGCAGCTTCGACGGCGTGATCTCCAGCGTGTAGGCGGAGTAGTTGCGGGCCAGGATCACGCCGTTGCGGTCCAGGATCAGGCCCCGGTTCGGCTGGATCGGCACGACGGCGATGCGGTTGTCTTCCGCCTGCGCCGCGTAGTCGCTGTGCTTGATCACCTGCAGCCACACGAAGCGGGCCAGCAGCAGCGCGAAGCAGACGAACACCATCACGCCCAGCAGTGTGAGGCGGACCCGGAACAGGTACAGTTCGCGTTCGTTGTTCTTCAGCTCAGTCATCGGTGCGCGCGTTGACCCGTCGTCAGATCGGACGGGTGTGGTCCTTGTCGACGGCGCGGCGCTGCGGCGCCAGCAGGATGATCGTCACCACGGGCCACAGCAGCGCCGACACGAAGCTTTCGATGAAGTAGAACCAGCCGGGGAACTTGCCGGACACGACGAAGCGCACCACCAGCTGCACGGCCTGCGCCAGCAGCAGCAGCGGCAGCACGTGCATCGCCTGGGTGCTGAGGCGGAACCACAGCACGCGCCGGTGCATCATGATGGCGAAGTACGACAGCAGCGTGTAGGCCAGCGCGTTCTCGCCCAGCAGCGTGGCGTCGTGCACGTCCATCAGCAGGCCGAGGAAGAAGGCGGTGCCGATGCCCACCTTGCGGGGCTGGTGCACGCCCCAGAAGACCAGCACCAGCGCGACGAAGTCGGGCGCGCCGATGAAGCGGCCCCACGGCATCAGGTTCAGGATGAAGGCGACGATCAGGCTGGCCGCGATGAAGATCGGGCTGACGGGCAGCAGGATGTACTGGGGACGGTTCATCGGGTTTCCTTCGGCGCGGCGGCGGGCGTGGCCGGTGCCGGACGCAGGCCCGGCGTGGCGGCGGCGACCGGCGCAGCGGCAGGCGTGACGGCGGGACGCAGGCCGGTTGCCGCCGGTGCTGCGGCAGGAGATGCAGCAGCGCCGGCAGGAGCAGCGGCGGCGGCATCCTTCGGCGCCGGCTTCTTCTTCGGCTTCGACGTGTCTTCTTCCGGCGGCCTTGGCGGCATCTCCGGCAGCGACATCAGGATCAGCAGCTGCGAATTGCGTTCGATGCCGGCCAGCGGCTGGCAGACGATGCGGCCGAACATGCCGTTGGCGCTGTTCTCCACCTGCGTGACGCGCGCCACGGCCAGGCCGGCCGGGTACACGCCGTCGATGCCGGACGTGATCAGGATGTCGCCGACGACCACGTCCGCATTCGGTGCCATGAAGCGCAGGTCCAGGTTGCCGGACTGGCCGCGGCCATAGGCCACGCTGCGCAGGCCGTTGCGCAGCACCTGCACGGGGATGGCCTGCTCCTTGTCGGTGAGCAGCGTGACTTCGGAAGTAAACGGGAACACGCGCGTGACCTGGCCGACCACGCCCTGGTTGTCGATGACGGGCAGGCCCGCCTTGACGCCCTGCTGCGTGCCGCGGTCGAGGATCACCTTGCGGGTGAACACGTCGCGCGCATCGTAGAGGATTTCGGCCAGCATCGTCTTGCCCGGCACTTTTTCACGCGCCTCGAGCAGGCGGCGCAGCTGCGCATTCTCGGCCTGCGTGAGCTGGGCCTGCTGGACCGTGTGGGCCAGCGCGATCTGCTGCGTCTTGAGGTCGCGCACCTGCTTCTCAAGCGCCGACAGCGTGGAGAAGTAGCTGTCCATGCCTTCCAGCGCATCGCGCGGCGCCATCGCCACCACCTGCAGCGGATACAGCACGGTGGCCACGGCCTGGCGCGCCACCGTCAGCGCGCCCACATGCGAATCGAACAGCAGCAGGGCGATCGAAATGCAAGCGAAGACCATCACCTTGACGCGTGCGGACGCGCCTTGCTTGAAGAGTGGCGGCGGACTGTATTCCATAAATCCAAAATGGAAGGGCGACGGAAGGCCCTTCGGTTAGCGATCCGGGGATAACCCCGGGGACGGTCCCCAAGGGGACAGTCCCCAGATTTACTCGTACGAGAAGATCGAACCCAGCTGGTCCATCCGCTCGAGCGCCATGCCGGAGCCGCGCACCACGCAGGTCAGCGGGTCTTCGGCCACCAGCACCGGCAGGCCGGTTTCTTCCATCAGCAGGCGGTCCAGGTCGCGCAGCAGCGCGCCGCCGCCCGTCAGCATCATGCCCTTCTCGGCGATGTCGGCACCCAGTTCCGGCGGCGTCTGTTCCAGCGCGTTCTTCACGGCGGACACGATATTGTTCAGCGGGTCGGTCAGCGCTTCCAGGATCTCGTTCGACGAGATCGTGAACGAGCGCGGGATGCCTTCGGACAGGTTGCGGCCCTTGACTTCCATCTCCTTCACTTCGGAACCCGGGAACGCGGAGCCGATCGCCTTCTTGATCGCCTCGGCCGTCTGTTCGCCGATCAGCATGCCGTAGTTGCGGCGGATGTAGTTGACGATGGCTTCGTCGAACTTGTCGCCGCCGACGCGCACGGAACCTTTATAGACCATGCCGCCCAGCGAGATGATGCCCACTTCCGTGGTGCCGCCGCCGATGTCGACGACCATCGAGCCGGTCGCTTCCGAGACGGGCAGGCCGGCACCGATCGCGGCGGCCATCGGCTCTTCGATCAGGTACACCTGCGACGCGCCGGCGCCGAGCGCCGATTCGCGGATGGCGCGGCGCTCGACCTGGGTCGAACCGCACGGCACGCAGATGATGATGCGCGGCGACGGGCGGAAGAATTTCGAGTCGTGCACCATGCGGATGAACTGCTTGAGCATCTGCTCGGTGACGGTGAAGTCGGCGATCACGCCATCCTTCATCGGGCGGATCGCCTCGATATTGCCGGGCACCTTGCCCAGCATCTGCTTGGCTTCCTTGCCGACGGCCTGGATGGTTTTCTTGCCATTCGGGCCGCCTTCCTGGCGGATCGCGACGACGGACGGTTCATCGAGGACGATGCCGGAACCGCGTACGTAAATGAGGGTGTTTGCCGTGCCGAGGTCGATGGCCAGGTCGGAGGAGATGTACCTGCGTAAAAAACCAAACATGAGTATCCTGTAGCGCTCTATGCCCGCGCAGGGGCAGTTGTCGAAAGAGTCCTGGTGGGGACGCGGCGGCTGCCTGGGGCGCCGGCAACGCATCAACCCGCCATTCTACCTTATAATTCACGGGCTATTTTCTCTAAATCCACGCAAAAGTGCGGCCCTGTAACGACTGTTTTTTGCGGTGTTGACGGGGTTTTAACGCGTGGATCCATGGCAGATAGCAGATGTTATAAAAGTCTTATCGATACCGACGTTACAAAATAACCAAACGCTTCGCGCACCCCGATCATGTCCCTGACCATCACCGACGTAAACCGCATCGCCAGGCTGGCGCAACTCGACATGGACGACACCCAGTCCGCGGCGATGCTGGACAAGCTGAACGGCATCTTCGCGCTGGCCGAGCAGATGCAGGCCGTCGATACCGAGGGCGTCGCGCCCCTCGCCCACCCGCTGGCCGCGCACATGGAAGTCGCGCTGCGCCTGCGCGAAGACGTGCCCACCGAGCCGAACAAGCGCGACGACTACCAGAAGGTCGCGCCGAAGACCGAGGACGGCCTGTACCTCGTGCCCAAAGTTATCGATTAATCACGGCCGCCGCGAACAGAATATGACCATCCATACCAAGACCATCAAAGAGCTGTCCACGCTGCTGCAGGCGAAGGAGATTTCCGCCACCGAGCTGGCGACGCACTTCCTCGACCGCATCGAAAGCGCCCAGGGCAGCGACCTGAACGCCTTCCTCCACGTCGACCGCGCGCTGACGCTGGCCCAGGCGGCCGATGCCGATGCCCGCCTCGCCGCCGGCAATGCCCACCCGCTGACCGGCGTGCCGATTGCGCACAAGGACATCTTCGTCACGCGCGGCTGGCGCTCCACGGCCGGCTCGAAAATGCTGGGCGATTACGTGAGCCCGTTCGACGCCACCGTCGTCGAGAAACTGCATGCGGCCGGCATGGTCCACCTGGGCAAGCTCAATTGCGACGAGTTCGCGATGGGCTCCGGCAACGAGAACTCCGCGTTCGGCGCCGTGAAAAACCCGTGGGACAAGCTGGCAGTGCCGGGCGGTTCGTCCGGCGGTTCCGCTGCCGCCGTGGCCGCACGCCTGGCGCCGGCCGTCACCGGCACCGACACGGGCGGCTCGATCCGCCAGCCGGCAGCCTTCTGCGGCATCACCGGCATCAAGCCGACGTATGGCCGCGTGTCCCGCTACGGCATGATCGCGTTCGCGTCGTCGCTGGACCAGGGTGGCCCGATGGCGCAAACGGCCGAGGACTGCGCCCTGCTGCTCTCTTCGATGGCCGGTTACGACGAACGCGATTCGACCAGCCTGGCGCCGGAACAGGGCGGCGTGCATGAAGACTTCACGCGCAACCTGAACGAGCCGCTGGCCGGCTTGCGGATCGGCGTGCCGAAGGAATACTTCGGCGAGGGCCTTGCCGCCGACGTCGAACAGGCCGTGCGCGCCGCGCTGGCCAAATTCGTCGAACTGGGCGCCACGCTGGTGGACATCTCGCTGCCGAACACCGCGCTGTCGATCCCGGCCTACTACATGATCGCACCGGCAGAAGCATCGTCGAACCTGTCGCGCTTCGACGGCGTGCGCTATGGCTTCCGCGCCGAAGGCTACAAGGACCTGCAGGACATGTACAAGAAGACGCGCGCGCAGGGCTTCGGCCCCGAAGTGCAGCGCCGCATCATGGTCGGCACCTACGTGCTGTGCCACGGCTACTACGACGCCTACTACGTCAAGGCGCAGAAGATCCGCCGCCTGATCGCCAACGATTTCGCCCATGTGCTGTCCGGCCCGAACGCCGTCTGCGACGTGATCATGGGGCCGGTCGCGCCGACCGTGGCATGGGACCTGGGCGACAAGACGGACGACCCGGTCGCCAACTACCTGGCCGACATCTTCACGCTGTCCACCAGCCTGGCCGGCCTGCCCGGCATGTCGATCCCGGTCGGTTTCGGCCAGGGCGACAAGAACGGCAAGCGCCCCGTGGGCCTGCAGATCATCGGCAACTACTTCGCCGAGGCGAAGCTGCTGAACGTGGCCCACCAGTACCAGCAGGCGACCGACTGGCACACGCGCGCTCCGAGCGGCATCTGATACAGAAAAGAGAAAACTATGGAATGGGAAGTCGTCATCGGTCTCGAGAACCACGTGCAGCTCACGACCGATTCGAAAATCTTCAGCGGCTCGCCGACGGCCTTCGGCGCCGAGCCGAACACGCAGGCCAGCCCCGTCGACCTGGCGCTGCCGGGCGTGCTGCCGGTGATGAACAAGCAGGCCGTCGACCGCGCCATCCGCCTTGGCCTGGCCGTCGGTGCGAAGATCGCGCCGCAGTCGATCTTCGCCCGTAAAAACTACTTCTATCCGGACCTGCCGAAGGGCTACCAGATCAGCCAGATGGACGACCCGGTCGTGCAGGGCGGCTCGCTGACGTTCGGCTACGAGAAGGACGGCAAGTTCGTCACCAAGACCGTCAACCTGACGCGCGCGCACCTGGAAGAGGACGCCGGCAAATCGCTGCACGAGGATTACCACGGCATGTCCGGCATCGACCTGAACCGCGCCGGCACGCCGCTGCTGGAGATCGTGTCGGAGCCGGAGATCCGCAGCGCGCAGGAAGCGGTCGCGTATGCCAAGGCGCTGCACGGCCTGGTGATGTGGCTGGGTGTCTGCGACGGCAATATGCAGGAAGGCTCGTTCCGCTGCGACGTCAACGTGTCCGTGCGGCCGAAAGGCCAGACGGAATTCGGCACCCGCTGCGAGATCAAGAACCTGAACTCGTTCCGCTTCATCGAGGAAGCAGTGAACGTGGAAGTGCGCCGCCAGATCGAGCTGATCGAGGACGGCGGCCGCGTGGTGCAGGCCACGCGCCTGTACGATCCCGATAAAAAGGAAACGCGCGAAATGCGCAGCAAGGAAGACGCGCAGGACTACCGCTACTTCCCCGACCCGGACCTGCCGCCGCTGGCGATTTCGGCAGAATGGATCGAACGCGTGAAGGCCGCGATGCCGGAGCTGCCGGCCGTGATGCGCGAGCGCTTCGTCGGCGAGTACAAGCTGCCGGAATACGATTCGCTGGTGCTGACGTCGTCGAAGGCGATGGCCACCTACTTCGAAGCCGTGGTCGCCAAGGCCGGCCAGGAAAACGCCAAGGCGGCGGCGAACTGGCTGATGGGCGACGTGTCGTCCACGCTGAACCGCAACGATGTGGACATCGCCGATGCCCCTGTCACGCCGGCGCAGCTGGCCGGCATGCTGAAGCGCATCGCCGACGGCACGATCTCCAACAAGATCGCCAAGGAAGTGTTCGCGGCGATGTGGGATGCGCAATCGTCCGACGACAATCTGGTGGATGCGATCATCGACCAGAAGGGCCTGAAGCAGATCTCCGACACGGGCGCGCTCGAAGCGATCGTCAACGAAGTCCTCGCCAACAACGAGAAATCGGTGGAGCAGTACCGCGCCGGCAAGGAAGCGGCCATCAATGCGCTGATCGGCCAGGCGATGAAGGCATCGAAGGGCAAGGCCAATCCGGCCCAGTTGACCGAGCTGCTGAAGCAAAAGCTGGCTGGTTGAGTTGGTTGGGGGACTGTCCCTGCAAGGGACTGTCCCCGGGGTTGCCTTTGACCTCGGAGATACAGCCAACAACAGAAGAGGGGACAGCCGGATCGCCGTACCGCCCCGCCGGGACAGTCCCCGCGCCCAGGCGCCCTTTTCCATGATTGGCTGGTATCGTGACGGCTCCGCCCACACCGATACCCCTCCAATGAAACCTCTGTTCGCCACGCTGCTGGCCGCCACCACCCTCCCCGCCTTTGCCGGCCAGCCGGAAGGCCTCCACTTCAGTCATCACGACTGGGAAATCGCCTGCGACAACACGCGCACCTGCCGCGCCGCCGGCTACCAGTCGGAAGATCGCGAACAGCCGGCCGTCTCCATCCTCCTCGAACGCAAGGGCGGCCCGCGCCAGCCCATCACCGCGGCGCTGCAGCCGGGCAGCTACGACGAGCAGGCCCCCACGCCGGCCGGCCCGCTGACCATGTACATCGGCCGTCGGTCGCTGGGCGCGCTGACGAACGATCCGAAGACGGGACTGGAGCGGCTGTCGCCCGCGCAGACGCAAGCGTTCGTGGCCGCGCTGGCGAAGGACAACGTGCTGCGCTGGACCGACGGCAAGCACTCGTGGACCGTGTCCGGCAAGGGCGCCGCGGCCGTGCTGCTGAAGATGGACGAGTGGCAGGGCCGCATCGGCAACGTCGGCGCCGCCATCCGGAAAGGAAGCAAGGCGGAAGACACCGTGCTGCCGGCGCTGGCGCCGCCCGTGATCACGCCCGCCTCGGCCGGTTCCACGGATGAAACGCTGTCGCCATCGGCGCGCACCGCGCTGCTGCGCGACATCCGCGGCATTCTGGGCAAGGAAGACTGCACGGATCTCGCGGCGGACACGCTGACCGCCGTGCGCCTGACGCCGGACAAGCTGCTGGTCTCCGGCGCCTGCTGGATGGGCGCCTACAACGCAGGCATCGGCTATTTCGTGACGAACCGGGAAGCGCCCTACTCGCCCGTGCTCGTCACGGTGAGCGGTTCGGATTATGCGGCCGGCACGATCATGTCATCGCAAAAAGGGCGCGGGCTGGGCGACTGCTGGTCGAAACAGGAATGGGTGTGGGATGGCCGCAGCTTCATGGCCACGCTGTCGGCCACCACAGGCATGTGCCGGCTGGTGGCCGCCGGCGGCGCGTGGGACCTGCCGACCTATGTCGCCAACGTCCAGCGCGGAGAGCGGTAAGGAAAACCGGTGACAGAAAATGGTGCCTGTCACCGGTTTTTGACGGTGTAACGCTTACGGCTGAACGCGCCCTTCGATGGAATCGTCGAGCGTCTTGCCGATCGCGGCGCCGATCATGATCTTGATGCCGGCCACCAGGTTGCCGTGCTTGTTGTCCCAGTAGTAGCCGCCGGTGGGCACCACGCGGATCGCCGTGATGCGGGGATCGTCCTCGCCTTCGGTGAACCACGTCTTCAGTTCGGCGCTCCACAGCTCGCGGATCTTTGCCTTGTCCACCGAGATCGTCGCCATGCCGTCCAGGTACAGGAAGCCGGAGTGCTTGGACGCCTGGAAGTACAGGCGCACTTTCGCATCGCGGGCCACTTCGGCGTTCTTGTGGCTGTCGGCAGCGCTGAGGAACCACAGGTTGCCGGCGTCGTCGACGTCCAGCACGGACATCGGCCGCACGTCGGCGCCGCTGCTCTCGAAGAAGCAGCTCTTTGCTTCGTCGACCATGTCCTTGATGCGCTTGATGGCGTCGGCGCCGGCCAGGTCGGCGTGGTTCTGTTCGGGTTGGTTGCGGTTGATGGAATCCATGATTTCTCCTCCGTTAGATGTCATCATCGTAACGGCACGGGGATTCCGGGTATGTGGGGTGCATAACGATCGCGGACCGCGGGCGTTTCAATCCCTGGTCAAGGCTGCCTGTCCTTGCGCCACAACGAGCGGATGCCGCTGCCGGCCGCGCACGCGACAGCCAGCATCAGCACGCCGAGCACGAGCGGCGTGGTGCTGTCCGAACCGCCGGTGTATCCCGCGAACACGCAGACGGCGCCGAAGATGCCGCACGCGGCGGCGATCAGCGCCAGCGCGGCCGTCACGACGGCGCGGCCGGCCTTGCCCAGCGCACGCAGGATCACGAACCGGTCTTCATGCCGCGATGCTGAGCGTGATGCCCATGCTGAGCAGCAGCGTCAGGTCGGCGATGGAAAGGTCCAGCGATTCGCCCGGCGCGGCCTGGACGATCGAGATGCGCAGCTCGGCGGCGATGCGGGGCACGTCGAACGTGATGCCGCGCGATTCGCATTCGTGCAGCCAGGCGCGCAGGTGGCGCAGCAGCGCGTCGGGATTCTCGTCCTGGCCCAGGCTGACGTAGAAGCCCGCGTCGATCCGGGCCCGGCCGTCGGGGCGGGGATCGCCCTTCTTCCAGGCGCCTTCCGGTTCGCTGGGCAGGCCGTCGCGGACGTCGGCCAGTGCAGTCTCGTCTCCGTAGACCTTCAGGGATGCAGTGTTCATACCGGCTCCATGATTAAATATAGATTGTTGCCGCTATTCTATATTCAACCGGGGAAAATTAGGCGATGCCGTAACGGTCCCGGTAGGCCGCCACCGCATCCTTGTGCTGCGCCAGCGAAGGATCGGCCGACAGGTAGCCGAACAGGTCGGCCAGGTTGCCGATCGAGATGACGGGAATGCCATAGTTTTCGCTCACTTCCTGCACCGCCGACAGCGGCGACAGCTGGCCATCCTTGCCGCCCCGCTCCATGCGGTCCAGCGCGATCAGCACGGCGCACGGTTCGGCGCCGGCGTTGCGGATCATCTCGACGGATTCGCGCACCGATGTGCCGGCCGAGATCACGTCGTCGATGATGACGACCTTGCCCTGCAGCTTCGCGCCGACCAGCGTGCCGCCTTCGCCGTGATCCTTGGCTTCCTTGCGGTTGTAGGCGAACGACGTGTTGCGGCCCTTGGCGGCCAGCGCCATCGACGTGGCCGATGCCAGCGTGATGCCCTTGTAGGCGGGGCCGAACAGCATGTCGAAGTCGACGCCGGAATCGAGCAGCGTCTGCGCGTAGAAGTCGGCCAGCTTGGCCAGCGTGGCGCCGTCGTGGAACAGGCCCGCGTTGAAGAAATACGGCGACTGGCGGCCAGCCTTGGTGGTGAATTCGCCGAATTTCAGCACGCCCGCCGTGACGGAAAACGCGATAAACTGTTGCCTCAAATTATTCATAATGTACGGTCCATGTAAAAGTGCCCGTATTTTAATCCATGCCCAAGATCATTTCCGCCAACCTGAATGGCATCCGCTCGGCCTCGAAGAAGGGTTTCTTCACCTGGATGGGCACCCTGTCCGCCGATTTCATCTGCGTGCAGGAGCTGAAGGCCCAGGCCAGCGACATGACGGAAGAATTCCTCAACCCGCACGGCTACCACGGCCACTTTCACTACGCCGAGAAGAAAGGCTACTCCGGCACGGGCATCTACAGCAGGATCGCGCCGGATGCGGTGAAGATCGGTTTCGGCAGCCCCGAGTTCGATGCCGAAGGCCGCTACGTGCGCTGCGATTTCGGCGACCTGACGATCATCTCGGTGTACTGCCCGTCCGGCTCGTCGTCGCCGGAGCGCCAGGAAGCGAAGTTCCGCTTCATGGAACTGTTCCTGCCGCACCTGGTGGAGCTGCGCGCCGAAGGCCGCGAAGTGGTCATCTGCGGCGACTGGAACATCGCCCACAAGGAAATCGACCTGAAGAACTGGAAGGGCAACCTGAAGAACTCCGGCTTCCTGCCGGAAGAGCGCGCATGGCTGACCCGCGTGTTCGACGAATGCGGCTACGTGGACGTGCACCGCGGCCTCGACGACCGCCCGGAGCAGTACACGTGGTGGAGCAACCGCGGCCAGGCGTATGCGAAGAACGTCGGCTGGCGCATCGATTACCACGTGGCGACGCCCGGCATCGCGAAGTGCGCGCAGACGGTGTCCGTGTACAAGGACGTCAAGTTCTCCGATCACGCGCCGCTGATCATCGAGTACCAGCGCTGATCGGCGGGGGACTGTCCCCGCTTTCCCCCAAAAAACCGGTGACAAAAAACCGGTGACAGGCTCCATTTTTATGGAAATATTTCCTGGAAATTGGTGCCTGTCACCGGTTTTTTTACAGCGTCCGTTTGCTCTCGAAAAAGCGATACTCGCCCGTCAGCGGATCGGGAAACCCCAGCGAGCGCGCGAGCAGCTTCAATGGCGACGACACGTCGTCCTGCTTGCACGGCAGCGCCACCGGATAGAACGCGTCGTTGACGATCGGGATGCCCAGCGCGGCCAGGTGCACGCGCAGCTGGTGCTGGCGGCCTGTGTGCGGCCACAGGCGGTACAGCACGTGCTCGCCGCGCGGCTCGATCACGTCGATCATCGTTTCCGAATTCGGCTCGCCCGGCTCTTCCTTCATCGTGAAGAACTTGTCGCCCTGGACCATGCGGCTGCTGTAGCTGAACGGGAATTCGCGGCCCGGCAGCGGACCCGCCAGCGCCTCGTATTCCTTCTGCACGAGGCGCTTCTGGAACAGCGACTGGTAGGCGCCGCGGCTGTCGATATTCGACGAGAAAACGACGATGCCCGCCGTCTCGCGATCGAGCCGGTGGATCGGCACGAGATCCTCGATGCCCAGTTTCGCGCGCAGGCGCACCAGCAGCGTCTCCTTCAGGAAGCGGCCGGTGGGAATCGTCGGCAGGAAGTGCGGCTTGTCGGCCACGACGATGTGCTCGTCGCGGTACAGCACTTCCTCGTCAAACGGAATCGGTGCCTCGTAATCGAGCTCGCGGTAATAAAAGATGCGCAGGTTGCGCTTGTAGGGCGACTGCGGCCCGAGCACATTGCCCTGCCCGTCGACGACGTCGCCCCTCGCCATCCGCTCGCGCCACTGCGCTTCCGTGACGGCCGGGTAGTTCGCCACCATGAACGTCAGCAGGTCGGGCCAGTCCCCTTCGGGCAGCCACAGATAGCTGGGCGTGACGCCGTCGCGCATCGGCAGCGGCGCCTTGCCGTGCAACTTGGCGGTGGAGGACATCAGGTTTTCGGCAGCGGCGTGGTGCGGTAAGGCGGCAGTCTGGCCACCGTCGTGCTCTTCGTGCGCGCATACACCGGCAGCACCAGCGGCATGTTCCGGTTCATTTCCTCGATGCGGGTATTGCCGCTCGGGTGCGTGGACAGGAACTCGATCGGCGCGCGCGCATTGACGGCGCCCATCTTCTGCCACAGCGCGATGCCGGCGCGGGGATCGAAGCCGGCGCGGGCGGCCAGGTCGATGCCGACCAGGTCCGCTTCCGTTTCCTCGCCGCGCGAGAACTTGAGCACGGCGGCCTGCGCGGCCAGACGGCCGCCGAAGTCGGTCAGGTTCGGGTCGATGCCGAACAGGGCCGATGCCGCCAGGCCGCCCACCTTGCCGGCGATCGCGGCAAGCTGCGATTCGCCGGCGCGCTTGCGGGAATGCTCGCGCAGCGCGTGGGCGATCTCGTGGCCCATCACCATGGCCACTTCGTCGTCCGTCATGTTCAGCTTCGTCAGGATGCCGGAGAAGAAGGCGATGCGGCCGCCCGGCATGCAGAAGGCATTCACCTGCGACGAGTTGAGCAGGTTGACTTCCCAGTTCCACTCGGCCGCTTCCGGATTCCAGCGCGCCACGTGCGGAATGATCCGTTGCGCGATGGCGCGCAGCCGTTTCACCTGCGGGTGATCGGGCGGGAACAGCGCGTTCTTGCTGTCCGCCTCCTTCAGCAGCGAGTCGTACTGCAGCTTCGACTGCTGGTTGACGGTATCTTCGTCGGCAAACATGCGCAGCGGCGACAGGCGCGTGACGGGAATGCCGTCCGCCGCAGGCGTGGACGGTTGCTGTGCGGGCGCCAGCTGCATGCTGGCGGCCAGGACGAGGAAGGCGGTGGTGTGTTTGAGCAGTTTCATGGGTCGGATCCGGGCAGCCATGACATTCTGGCAAATTTCACGGTGGCGCGCCACACGATAGCATAGGTTTGGGGACCGTCCCCGCAGGGGACTGTCCCCGGGGTTGCCTTTGTCGGTGAGCTACGAAAATCAAATACAACCCCGGGGACAGTCCCTTGCAGGGACGGTCCCCAGCAGTCGCCAACGACTAGGCTTTATAGCCGTTCTTCTTCCGCAGCCTGAACACGGCCAGCTCGCCCCGCAGGTTCGGCAGGAAGTTGACGATCTTCCCTTCCGCCAGCGCCACGTATTCGATCACCTCGAGACCCACTTCGTCGGCCAGTTCGCGGAAGTCCTCGATCGTGGCGCAGCGCACGTTCGGCGTGTCGTACCACTGGTACGGCAGCGTCTTCGACACGGGCATGCGGCCGCGCAGCAGCGCCACGCGGTGCGGCCAGTAAGCGAAGTTCGGGAACGACACGATCGCTTCGGCACCGACGCGGACGATGTCGCGCAGCAGGTCCTCGACGTGCTGCATCATCTGCAGCGACGACAGGCACAGCACCGTGTCGAACGAGTTGTCGCCGAAGATGCCGAGGCCCTTCTCGAAGTCCTGCTGGATCACGCGCACGCCGCGCTGCGTGCTTTCCAGGACCTTGTCGTCCGCCAGTTCCAGGCCGTAGCCGGTGCAGCGCTTGTCGGAATAAAGGTAATCCATCATCACGCCGTCGCCGCAACCCACGTCCAGCACGTGCGTGCCGGGCTGGATCCAGTGGGCGATGAACGCCAGGTCGGGCCGGGCACCTTTCAGGTCGTCGAACGTCATGCGCGCACCTCCGTCAGTTCTTGCCACATGCCGTCGTAGTAGGCGCGCACCATGCTCATGTATTTCGGATCCTCCAGCAGGAAGGCATCGTGGCCGTGCGGCGCATCGATCTCCGCGTAGGTCACTTCGCGGCGGTTGGCCAGCAGCGCCTGCACGATCTCGCGCGAGCGCTCGGGCGAGAAGCGCCAGTCGGTGGTGAACGAGGCAAGGAAGAACTTGGCCTTCGTGTGTGCCAGCGCGCGGGCCAGGTCGCCGTCGTGCACGCGCGCCGGATCGAAGTAGTCGAGCGCCTTGGTGATCAGCAGGTAGGTGTTCGCATCGAAGTACTCGGAGAACTTGTCGCCCTGGTAGCGCAGGTAGGATTCGATCTCGAAGTCGATGCCGAAGCCGAACTTGTAGCCGTTGGTCGACGCGCCGTCGCTCCCGGCGATGGCGCGCAGCTTGCGGCCGAATTTTTCCGCCATGTCGTCGTCGGACAGGTAGGTGATGTGGCCGATCATGCGGGCCACCTTCAGGCCGTTCTTCGGCACCACCTTGTGCTCGTAGAAGTCGCCGCCGCGGTAATCGGGGTCGGTCAGGATCGCCGTGCGGGCCACGTCGTTGAAGGCGATGTTCTGCGCCGACAGCTTCGGCGTGGACGCGATCACCACGCAGTGGCGCAGCCGGTCCGGGTACATGATGCTCCAGGCGAGCGCCTGCATGCCGCCCAGCGAGCCGCCCATCACGGCGGCGAACTGCGCGATGCCCAGTGCGTCGGCCAGGCGCGCCTGCGCCAGCACCCAGTCTTCCACCGTGACGACGGGGAACGCGGCGCCGTAAGGCTTGCCGGTGGCGGGATTGGTGTGCATCGGGCCCGTCGAGCCGAAGCACGAGCCCAGGTTGTTGACGCCGATGACGAAGAAGCGGTCGGTGTCGACGGGCTTGCCGGGACCGACCATATTGTCCCACCAGCCCACGTTCTTCGGGTCGTCGGCATACCAGCCGGCCACGTGGTGGGAAGCGTTCAGCGCGTGGCAGATCAGCACCGCATTGGACTTGTCAGCATTGAGCGTGCCGTAGGTTTCATACATCAGCGTGTAGTCACGCAGCGATGCGCCGCTTTGCAGCGGCAGGGGTTCCGCAAACGCCATCGTTTGCGGGTGGACGATGCCTATCATGTTCGTTGATCAAAGAAGGCCCCGCGGGCCAGTCATGGAAGCGGCGCCCGAATGGGGGCGCCGCCGGTTGCTGCTTGCTGTTCCTACAGCGGCGGTGTGGCGTGCAGGGCCGCGACGGCATCCGCGATGACGTCGGGGTCCATCGACCGCATGATCTTGCGCGTCTGCGGCAGGATCAGGTTCATGTCGCTGTTGAGGATTTCCTGCTTGACGGACAGCAGCTGCGCGGGATGCATCGAAAACTCGCGCAGGCCCATGCCCAGCAGCAGGCGGGTCAGCTTCACGTCGCCGGCCATCTCGCCGCACACGGCAACGTCGATACCGGCCTTGTGGCCGGCGGCTATGGTCATCGCAATCAGTTGCAGCACGGCGGGATGGAGGGGATTGTAAAGGTGCGCCACCTCATAATCAACCCGGTCGATCGCCAGCGTGTACTGGATCAGGTCATTGGTGCCGATCGACAGGAAGTCCAGCTTGCGGACGAACATCGGCAGCGCCAGCGCGGCGGCCGGGATCTCGATCATCGCGCCCACGTCGACGACCGCATCGAACTTGACGTTCGCCTCGCGCAGCTCGGCCTTGGCCAGCTCGATCATCGCCAGCGTCTGGTCGATCTCGTGGGCGTGCGCCATCATCGGGATCAGGATGCGCAGCTTGCCGAACGCCGACGCGCGCAGGATCGCGCGCAGCTGCGTCAGGAACAGCTGCGGCTCCGACAGGCAGTAGCGGATCGCCCGCAGGCCCAGCGCCGGATTGAGCGCCGTGTGCTCGGTGGGGTCGAGCGGCTTGTCGGCGCCGATGTCCAGCGTGCGGATCACCACCGGCCGGCCCTTCATCGCCGTGACGGCGCGCTTGTACTGCTCGAACTGCTCGTCCTCGGACGGCATGTCGGCGGCGCGGCCCATGAACAGGAATTCGGAGCGGAACAGGCCGACGCCATTGGCGCCCGCTTCCAGCGCGGGGCCGCAGTCGTCCGGCAGCTCGATGTTCGCCAGCAGCGTGACGGCCGTGCCATCCTGCGTGACGGCCGGCGTTTTTTTAAGTTTCGACAGCTTCTTGCGGGCCCGCTGCGCGGCCAGCTGGCGGTCGCGGTACTGCTGCAGCACCAGCGGGCTGGGGCTGACGATGACAACGCCGGCATCGCCGTCGATGATCACCCAGTCGTCCTGTTCGATCAGCGTGGATGCCTGCGCGACGCCGACGGCGGCCGGAATGTCCAGGCTGCGCGCGACGATCGCCGTGTGCGAGTTCTGGCCGCCCACGTCGGTGACGAAGCCGATGAACGAGCGGTCGCGGAACTTCAGCATGTCGGCCGGCGAGATGTCGTGCGCGACGACGACCATCTGCGCCATCACTTCATCGTCGTCCGCATCGAGGGTGGCCGGACGGGCCGCGGCCAGCGGCTCGCTGCCCATCAGCTTCTTCAGCACGCGCTCGGCGACCTGCTGGATGTCCACCTTGCGCTCGCGCAGGTAGGTATCCTCGATCTCGTCGAACTGCGCCGACAGTTCCTCGATCTGCGTGACGAGAGCCCATTCGGCGTTGTAGTGGCGGCTGCGGATGATGTCCAGCGGCGCCTCGGAAATCATCGGGTCGGACAGGATCAGCGCATGCACGTCGATGAACGCGCCCAGCTCCGTGGGTGCGTCCTTCGGCAGCTCGTTCCATAGCGTCTGCAGCTCGCGGTGCACGGTGGCCAGTGCCGTCTGCAGCCGCAGCACTTCCGCTTCCACGTGTTCCTCGGCCACCAGGTAGTGCTTGACGTCCAGTGCGGCCGGCGCCAGCAGGTGGGCGCGGCCGATGGCGATACCGCGCGAGACCGGGATGCCGTGCAGCGTGAACGAGGCCATCTGGGCTCCTGCGGGGAAAGGTGGTCGGCTGCGGTCAAACGGCATTTACTCGCCTTCGCCGAACTTGTCGTTGACGAGGGCGGACAGTGCGGTAATCGCTTCCTGTTCGTCGGCGCCGTCCGCTTCCAGCGTGACCTTGGCGCCTTTTCCGGCGGCCAGCATCATGACGCCCATGATGGATTTTGCATTGATGCGGCGGCCGTTGCGGGCCAGCCAGACTTCGCTCTGGAAGCGGGCCGCCAGCTGCGTGAACTTGGCCGAGGCGCGTGCGTGCAGGCCCAATTTATTGATAATTTCAAGTTCTTGCTGAATCATGTTGTTGTCGTGTGTCGTCTGAAGCGCACTGCAATCACGGCCGACCGGCCGCGTCCTGAACGAATTTCGTATTGACTGCTATGTGACGCGGATGCGGTTGTCCACCCGCACCGCCCCGCTCTGCCCGCCGGCCAGCGCCATCTCCACCACGACGTCCAGCGTGTCGGTGCGGTAGGTGATCGCCCGCAGCAGCATCGGCAGGCTGATGCCGGCGATGACTTCCACGTGACCCGCGTCGGCCAGCTTGTTGCAGCAGTTGGCAGGCGTGCCGCCTTTCACGTCCGTCATCACGAGCACGCCGGCGCCGGCGTCGAGACGGCAGATCGCCGCGGCCGCCAGCTTCTGCACTTCCGCCAGGTCCTGGTCCGCCACCACGTCGATCGCTTCCAGGTGCTCCACCTTGCCGCGGAAAACGTGGGCCACCGCGGCGAGGAACGCTGCGCCCAGCGGGGCGTGAGTCATCAATAAAATGCCAACCATATCGGTCCTTGCGGTCCTCTCTTCATGCCGTCTGCACCTGCGCTTCGAGCGCATCGATGAACATGGCGGCAACCTGGAAGCCGGACTGCTCCGTGATCTCCTGGAAGCAGGTCGGGCTGGTGACGTTTACCTCGGTCAGGTAATCGCCGATCACATCCAATCCTACCAGCAACAGGCCGCGCGCCGCCAGTACCGGGCCGATCGCTTCGGCAATCTCGATATCGCGCGCCGTCAGCGGCTGGGCGACGCCGATGCCGCCGGCCGCCAGGTTGCCGCGCACTTCCGTGCCCTGCGGGATGCGGGCCAGCGAGAACGGCACCGGCTTGCCGCCGATGACGAGGATGCGCTTGTCGCCCTTGACGATCTCGGGGATGTAGCGCTGCGCCATGATCGTCTGGCGGCCGTTTTCGGACAGCGTCTCGATGATCGCGCCCAGGTTCAATGCATCGGCCTTGACGCGGAAGATGCCCGTGCCGCCCATGCCGTCCAGCGGCTTGAAGATGACGTCGCCATGTTCGGCGTGGAAGGCGCGCAGGCGCGCTTCGTCGGACGTGACGATCGTCGGCGACGTGAACTGCGAGAATTGGGCGATCGCCAATTTCTCGTTGTGGTCGCGGATCGCCTGCGGGCTGTTGAACACTTTCGTGCCCTGCTGCTCGGCCAGCTGCAGCAGGTAGGTGCCGTACACGTATTCCATGTTGAACGGCGGGTCCTTGCGTTCCAGGATCGCGTCGAAGACCGACAGCGCCACGTCTTCCGCCGGCGCGGCGTCGTACCAGTGGTCCTGGCCGCCGCCGGTCAGCGTGATGCGGGCCACGCTGGCGCGCACGATACCGTTCTCGAGCGACATGTGGCGCTGCTGGAAGGCATACACCTCGTGGCCCCGTTTGGCGGCCTCGGCCATCATGGCGTAGGTGGAATCCTTGTAGATCTTGAACGTCGACAGCGGGTCGGCGAGGAAAGCGATTTTCATTGGCGCATCCATTCTGGGTAATGGCTGATTTTAGCCGAGTTTCCCCGCCGGCATGGTTCCCGCCCCGTCAGTACAGGGTTCGATACAAGGTTCAGTAGACTTCCGGGTTCGGATCCGTGCGCTCCATTTCCAGCGAAGCCGCCAGCAGCGCCAGCCGCGCCACCACGCCGTACACGTAGAAGCGGTTCGGTGCGGCCGTGCCCGGTTTGGCCTTCAGGTCGGGGATCGCGTGCTGCTGGGCAAACGCCAGCGGCACGAACTGCGAGCCGGGTGCGTTCAGGTTCTGGTCGACGCCCCGCTCCGCGTGCACGCGGTAGAAACCGCCGACGACGTAGCGGTCGATCATGTACACCACCGGCTCGGCGACGGCATCCTTGATGCTTTCGAACGTGGGCACGCCTTCCTGGATGTTCAGGTCGCTGACGATCTTGCCATCTTTCACCACCGACATCTTTTCACGCTGCGCCGGCGACAGGTCCTTCAGCTCGGCCGCATCGCGGATGCTGATGATGCCGTTGCCGTAGGTGCCCGCATCGGGCTTGATGATGACGAACGGCTTTTCCTTGATGCCGTATTCCTTGTATTTCTTGCGGATCTTGGCCAGCACCGCGTCGACGTTGCTTGCCAGGCAATCCTGGCCTTCGCCGCTCTGCAGGTCCACTTCGCCGCATTTGGCGTGGAAAGGGTTGACCATCCACGGATCGACGCCGATCAGCTTGCCGAATTTCTTCGCCACTTCATCGTACGCGGTGAAGTGGTTGTGCTTGCGGCGCATGGCCCAGCCCGCGTGCAGTGGTGGCAGCAGGCTCTGCTCGTGGATGTTTTGCAGGATGTCGGGAATGCCGGCCGACAGGTCGTTGTTCAGCAGGATCGTGCACGGATCGAAATCCTTCAGCCCCAGCCGGCGGCCGTTGGCCGAACGCTCCAGCGGCTCGATGACGAGCATATTGCCGTCCGGCAGGGCCAGCGGCGTCGGCTGCGTGATCTCGGGATTCAGCGTGCCGAGGCGCACGTGCAGGCCCGTCTGGCGGAAGATCTGCATCAGGCGCGCCACGTTTTCCAGGTAGGTCGGGTGGCGGTTGCGCGTTTCCGGGATCAGCAGCAGGTTGCGCGCATCGGGGCAATACTTGTCGATCGCGGCCATCGCGGCCTGCACCGACAGCGGCAGCATTTCGGTGGCCAGGTAGTGGAAACCGCCAGGGAACAGGTTGGTGTCCACCGGCGACAGTTTGTAGCCGGCGTTGCGCAGGTCCACCGAGCAGTAGAACGGCGGCGTGTGCTCTTGCCATTCCAGCCGGAACCAGCGCTCGATGGCGGGCGTCGCGGCGAGGATTTTTTCTTCGAGGTCGAGCAGCGGTCCGGTCTGGGCCGTCACGAGGTGGGGAACCATGCTTTGCTTCCTTGTATACGATAGAACGCACCCTGCGGGTGAATTACGAACTCACCAAATCGGGGCAAGACCGTCATTTTAAAGGTTGCGTAAGCAAAAAAGCGCCCCGCGGGGCGCTTTTTGACCACAATCGACGCGATTATGCGTGGTAAGCGGATTCGCCGTGGCTGGTGATGTCCAGGCCTTCGCGCTCCTGCTCTTCCGGCACGCGCAGGCCGATGACGATGTCGACCAGCTTGTAGGCAACGATGGAAACGATGCCCGACCACAGGATCGTGATGCCCACGCCCGTCAGCTGGGTGATGACCTGGCCGCCGATCGAGAAGTCCGGCGAACCCTTGTTGGCCACGTAGTCCCAGATGCCCTGGCCGCCCAGCGATGGCGAAGCGAACACGCCCGTCAGCACCGCGCCCAGGATGCCGCCGACGCCGTGCACGCCGAACACGTCCAGCGAGTCGTCGGCGCCCAGCAGGCGTTTCAGGCCCGTTACGCCCCACAGGCAGACCACGCCGGCCAGCAGGCCGATGACGAGGCCGCCCATCGGGCCGACGAAGCCGGCTGCCGGCGTGATGGCCACCAGACCGGCCACCGCGCCGGATGCGGCACCCAGCATCGATGGCTTGCCCTTGACGATCCACTCGGCGAACACCCACGAGATCGTTGCAGCGGCGGTTGCCAGCAGCGTGTTGATGAAGGCCAGTGCGGCCACGTCGCCTGCTTCCAGCGCGGAGCCGGCGTTGAAGCCGAACCAGCCCACCCACAGCAGCGAGGCACCGACCATCGTCAGCGTCAGCGAGTGCGGCGCCATCGATTCGCGGCCGTAGCCGACGCGTTTGCCGATCATGTAGGCGCCCACGATGCCGGCCACGGCCGCATTGATGTGCACCACGGTGCCGCCGGCGAAGTCCAGCGCGCCTTTCTGGTAAATGAAGCCGGCCTTGGCGGCTTCGGTGCCGACCGATGCCGCGTCGGTGATCGCGTCAGGGCCGGTCCAGAACCAGACCATGTGCGCCATCGGCAGGTAGGCGAACGTGAACCAGATGACGATGAAGGCCAGCACGGCGGAGAACTTCGCCCGCTCGGCAAACGCACCGACGATCAGGCCGCAGGTGATGGCGGCGAACGTGCCCTGGAAGGCGACGAAGATGAACTCCGGAATCACGACGCCCTTGCTGAACGTTGCGCCATAGGCGAACGTACCGGCCACGGGATCGTAGATGCCGTTCAGCAGCGCGCGGCCGAACGAACCGAAGAACGCGTTGCCTTCCGTGAACGCGATCGAGTAGCCGTACACGCACCACAGCACGACGATCAGCGAGAAGATGGTGAAGACCTGCATCAGCACCGACAGCATGTTCTTCGTGCGGACCAGGCCGCCGTAGAACAGGGCCAGGCCGGGGATCGTCATCAGGATGACGAGCAGCGTGGCGGTGAACATCCAGGCGGTATCGCCCTTTTGCGGCGTTGGTGCTGCTGCTGGCGCAGCAGCTGGTGCAGCGGTTGTTGCAACTTCAGCGGCAGCCGGTGCGGCAGCCGGTGCAACAGCGGCAGGTGCCGCTTCGGTGGTGGCTGGCGCCGTCGCGGCCGCCGGCGCGTCGGCCGGTTTTGCGTCCTGTGCCCATGCCGGCGCGGCGCTGACCGCCACCGCCATGGCTGCCCCAGCCAGCCACATCGTTATAGTTTTTTTCATCAGGATTCCCCTTAGAGTGCGTCGTTGCCGGTTTCCCCGGTACGGATACGAATGACCTGTTCCAGGTTATATACGAAAATCTTGCCGTCACCGATCTTGCCGGTGCGGGCCGCCGTTTCGATGGCCTCGATCGCCTGCTCGACGATCGCGTCGTCGACGGCTGCTTCGATCTTGGTTTTCGGCAGGAAGTCGACCACGTATTCGGCGCCACGGTACAGCTCCGTGTGGCCTTTCTGGCGGCCGAAGCCTTTGACTTCGGTAACGGTTATCCCTTGCACGTTGATGGCAGAGAGTGCTTCGCGCACCTCGTCCAGCTTGAACGGCTTGATGATGGCGGTAATCATTTTCATGGCAGGCCTCGATTTCAGAAGGTTTTGGAAACTGTCAGCACGGCGCCCGAACGGCCCAGGTTCTTGCCGTTCGGAGCGAAGTACGCTTCGGTATTGGTATCGATGTACGCCACCGATACGGTGGCGATTCCGAAGTCCTTGGTGATGCCCACTTTCCAGTCGGTATAGCTGGAGGCATCGTTGTGCTTGACTTCCTGGCGGCCCACGTGGAGGTTGAGGATGAAGCCCTCGCCCAACTCCTGGTTGACGGACGCGTCCAGGTACTGGCTGTTCTTGCTGTCGGTAAAGCCGAACAGGTCGGTCAGCGAATGTGAATATTTCAGCGTGGCGGGGCCATAGCCCACCTGCCCGTACAATTCGAACGTGTTCGCGCTGTTCGGCAGCGAATTGGACGGATACAGGTAATACAGACCGCCTACGTCATACGTGAAGCCAGAGCCGAATTCGCCGCGCTTGCCGGCATACAGATCCCATTCGACGCTGCCGTCGCCGCCCCCGTCCTTTACCCATTTGATGGTGGATAGCCAGGTGCCGGCATAGAAACCAGTCGGGTTGTTGACCCAGTCGGCGCCACCTTGCAGCGCGGGTTTCTTTCTGGTTTGCGAGATACCGCGGTAACGGTAGTCGCTGGTTACGGCCGCATTAAAACTGTACTCGTTGTCTGGTTTCGCCTCGGGTGCCGCTGCAGCTTCCTGGGCCTGCACCTGGCCTGCTGCAAGACATGCGAACAGGAGGGCGGACGACAGGGCAATACGCTTGCTCGGGTGGTTCATGGCGATTTCCTTTGGAGTGAACTTTTATTGCGGTTTAAAATTCGGATAAATCGTCAGACTGTCCTACCAATAGCAGAATGTGTGCCAGCAATTGTTGCCATACCGATAGCTAGCCGAAGGGGAGAGATGCCGCTTTCGCACCAAATAAACTCCGTCATCGCACCAGCGTGGTGCAACAGCACGGAAAACATCACCAGGAGCCCATCGTGGACATGAATACCTTCTTCAACGACCTGCAATCGAAAATCAGCCAGGTCATCGAAAACTCGCCGGCCAAGGATATCGAGCGCAATGTGAAATCGATGATGACCCAGGGCTTTGCGCGCCTCGATCTCGTCACCCGCGAGGAATTCGACATCCAGGCGCAGGTGCTGGCCAAAACCCGCGCCCGCCTGGAGCTGATGGAAACCCGTCTGGCCGAACTGGAAGCGAAGATCGTGGCGGACAAAGCGGCGCCGACGTCGCTGGAGAAGAGCGCATCCTGAGACTGGCAACGGCCGGTTGATTTTGTCGCGGCGCAAGGCCGCGGCCGCTGCGAGGCCTACGATTCGAAGATCGTCACGCCGCAGCGGAGAATCGATGAGCCTGGCCGTCCTGAAAAGCCGCGCGCTGGCCGGCATGGAAGCACCGGAGGTCAGCGTCGAAGTTCACCTCGCCAACGGCCTGCCGGCCTTCCACATCGTGGGCCTGGCCGAAACGGAAGTGAAGGAGGCGCGCGACCGCGTGCGTGCCGCCATCCTGAACGCCGGCTTCGAAATGCCGAACCACCGGATCACCGTCAGCCTGGCACCGGCCGACCTCCCGAAAGAATCCGGCCGCTTCGACCTGCCGATCGCACTCGGCATCCTGGCCGCCTCGCGCCAGATCCCCGCCCCGCCGCTGGCCCGCTATGAATTTGCCGGCGAACTGTCGCTGACCGGCGAGCTACGGCCGATCCGCGGCGCGCTTGCCATGACATTCGCGATGCAGCGCGCCAATGGTCACGGCGGTGCGTTCATCCTGCCGCTGGCGAATGCCGACGAAGCCGCACTCGTGCGAGGCGCAGCCATTTACCCGGCCGCCACACTGCTCGAGGTGTGCCATCACTTCTGCGCTGCGGACGGCGACGCGCGCCTGCCCCGTCACCAGGCTGCACCGGCCAGCATCGCGTTCGACTATCCCGACTTCGCCGAAGTGAAAGGCCAGCAGACGGCAAAACGCGCAATGGAAGTGGCGGCGGCCGGCTCACACAGCATTTTGCTGGTCGGGCCGCCCGGCGCGGGCAAGACCATGCTGGCCACGCGCTTTACCGGTTTGCTGCCGGCGATGTCGGACGAGGAAGCGCTGGAAGCGGCCGCGGTGCAATCGCTGACGGGAACGTTCGCGGCGGGCGCGTGGAAGGTGCGGCCGTTCCGCGCGCCGCATCACACGTCGTCCGGCGTGGCGCTGGTGGGCGGGGGAACCGTGCCCCGCCCTGGCGAGATTTCGCTGGCCCACTGCGGCGTGCTGTTTCTCGACGAGCTGCCGGAATTCGACCGCCGCGTGCTCGAAGTGCTGCGCGAGCCACTGGAATCGGGGCGCGTGACGATTTCCCGGGCCGCGCGGCAGGCCGAATTCCCGGCCCGCTTCCAGCTGATCGCCGCGATGAATCCCTGCCCCTGCGGCTATTCCGGCCATCCGGCCCAGCAGTGCCGCTGCTCGTTCGACGCGATCACGCGCTACCAGGGCCGCATCTCGGGGCCGCTGCTCGACCGCATCGACATGCAGATCGAAGTCGGTCCCGTCGAGGCGGAAACGCTGCAACTGGCCGAGGACGGCGAATCGTCGCAGACGATTGCGCTGCGGGTGGAAGCGGCGCTGCAGCGTCAGCTGGCGCGCCAGCGGAAGAGCAATCGCTACCTGACGTCGCGCGAGATCGACCGCTACTGCAAGCCCGACCGTGCCGGCCAGGCCGTGCTGCACAAGACGATGCTGAAGTTCCATTGGTCGGCACGGGCTTACCACCGCGTGCTGCGCGTGGCGCGCACGATCGCCGACCTCGACGCCTCCGCCGGCGTGCACGAAAAACACGTGCTCGAGGCGGTTCAGTTCAGGCGGGGCCTGCGCAAGCCGCCCGATGCCGCGTAGCGGTAGCGCCGGCGCTTGCGCGCTGCTACCATCGAAGCATGCCTATTCCTTTTTTCGTTCCCGCTGCGTTGCTGGCCGTTGCGGCGTTGTCCGCGTGCAGCCCGAAGTTCGACTGGCGCGACTTTCGCAGCAGCGATGCGCCGTATGCCGTGCTGTTTCCCGGAAAGCCGGCGACGCATACGCGCACCGTCGAGCTGGCCGGCCAGAAAGCACCGATGACGATGGCTGCCACTGAGATCGATGGCATCACCTTTGCCGTCGGCAGCGCCGAACTGGCCGATGCGGCCAAGGCCGAACTGGCGATGCAGGCAATGAAGACGGCAATGGTGGGCAATCTCGGCGGCACCGTCGCAAAGGAAGAGAGCCGCAACGGTGGCGTGGAAATCGAGGTGCATGGCATGGCCAATGGCAGGCCAATGGCACTGCACGGGCGGTTTGTGGCGCGGGGAAAGCAGGCTTATCAGATCGTCGTCGTGGGGCCGGAAAAAGCCGTCGACGACGAACACGTCGAGACGTTCATCCGCTCCTTTAAGACAAACTGAAAGCGTGCTGGCAGTGTCGGTGTTCTTCGGCAAGTCGTGATATGGTTAAACCACTAAAACAACAATCCCAGGAAGCGCTATGTTAATCACATTCAAATCCAAATCCTCGCCCGAGGTCACGATGTACCAGGAACATGCCCAACGGATCCTGGATTTGTTGAGCAAGAACTCTGCGCGTGGCGTCATCACCGCGGCGGAAGCAAGCAAGGCTGTCGAGCTGCTGGAGCAGGAAGTCGCGCTCAGCAAGCTGCATCCGGAAGTGGATTCCGAGCATGCCGCTCACTCGCATTTCCACGAACTTCCCGAAGAAGGCGAGACGCCTGAAATGGCCGAGAAACACCACGTGGCGTTTTCCCAGCGCGCGTTCCCGCTGCTGGAAATGCTGCGAGCGGCCCGCGATGGCGGCGAGAATATTATCTGGGGTGTTTGAATACTGTTGACTGGGGACTGTCGCATGGGGACTGTCCCTGCAAGGGACTGTCCCCGGGGTTGCGGTTGAAGTTGATCGGCGCTCAGCCAAAGTCAAAAGCAACCCCGGGGACAGGCCCCTGCGGGGACAGTCCCCAGCCAGCTCGTGTGTC
>DKJA01000076.1:5389-5811 GCA_002454505.1 Oxalobacteraceae bacterium UBA6704 | reverse complement strand
AAAATTGCAAACCTACTTTTCCGCGGAGTCGGGTCAAAATGACTGGCAAAGCCAGATCATTTTGACGGGATAAAACCGGGAAAGTCGGTAAGGCATCACGGGGCTGCGGCCCCGTTCCAAAGGGGCGCAAGCCCCTTTTCTTATTTCGGGAGCGAAAAATGAATTTTAGAAAGTTTCCGCATATTGCGAAAAAGCTGCCGAACGTGATTTATTGCGCCGTGATGGAGTGGTTCGATCACCGCGGCAGCAGCAAGGGTGCGGCGCTGGCGTACTACACGCTGTTCTCGCTGGCGCCGATTCTCGTCCTCGTGATCGCCATCGCCGGCTTTTTCTATGGCAAGGAAGCGGCGCAGGGCGAGCTGTTCACACAGCTGCGCGACATGGTCGGTGCACAAGGCGCCGAAGCGATCCAGCTGATCCTG
>DKJA01000076.1:4962-5180 GCA_002454505.1 Oxalobacteraceae bacterium UBA6704 | reverse complement strand
AAGCGATCCAGCTGATCCTGGCCGGCGCGCACAACGAGGATGAAGGCGTGATCGCGACGATCATCGCCGGGGCGCTGCTGATCTTCGGCGCCACCAGCGTGTTCGCCGAACTGAAGGCCAGCCTGGACGATATCTGGCAGCTGCCGCCCGTCCAGGAAAACACGATATGGGACACCGTCCGCACCCGCCTGCTGTCGTTCGGCATGGTGCTGGCGCTG
>DKJA01000076.1:695-4779 GCA_002454505.1 Oxalobacteraceae bacterium UBA6704 | reverse complement strand
TGGTGCTGGCGCTGGGCTTCCTGCTGTTGACGTCGCTGGTGGTCAGCGCCGCGCTGGAACTGTTCGAGCGCTTCTGGAACAGCTACTTTCCCGATGCCGCGCTGATCGTCACGATCCTGAACCAGGCCATCAGCTTCTTCGTCATCGCCGTCATGTTCGGCGTGATCTACAAGATGCTGCCGCGGATCAAGCTGGACTGGCGCGACGTCATCATCGGCGCCATCGGCACGGCAGTGCTGTTCATGCTGGGCAAATTCGGCATCGGCGCCTACATCGGCAACAGCGGCGTGGCCAGCAGCTTCGGCGCCGCCGGCTCGACGATCGCCCTGCTGGTGTGGGTCTACTATTCGGCGCAGATCTTCTTCCTGGGCGCCGAATTCGCCCGCCAGTACGCGCTTCAACTGGGCAGCCTGAAGCACCATCCCCGCGATGCCAACGGCAATCTGCAGGTGAAGTAAAAATAGGGGCAGACCGCTTTCTGAAGAAACTTTCTTCAAAAACAGGGTCTGTCCCTAATTTTGCCTATCAGCCCTTGCGCTGACGGCGCCGTGCCGCGTAGCCCAGCAGGCCCAGGCCGGCCAGCAGCATGCCGTAGGTGGATGGCTCAGGTACGGCGGCGACCGACAGGTGCAGGTCGTTGACCGTCGGCCAGACGAAGTTCGGATCCACGACGTTCACGGCGAGCGACGTGATCGACGCGGTCGACACGAAACCCACGAACGAGTTCAGCTGGGCACTGTCCAGCACGTAGGTCAGCGTGGCACCGGTGCTGTCGGTGGCGACGATCTGCATCGCGTGGCCCGGCAGCGAGTAGCCGACGTCGTCGGAGGCGAAGAAGAAGCCGCCTGCGCCGGCGATGTTGCTGCCGAAGTTGCTGAACGTGATCGTGTCCGAATCGCGATTGCTGCTCAGCCACATATCGTGTTCGTCGTCGCTGGCGCCCCAGACGCGGGGGCTGCCCGGGCCGGACGACACCGTATAGCCGTAGTCGCCGGCAGCGCGGATCCATGGCGTTTCGTAATGATCGATGACGAGGTCGTCGAACGTGTCGACGCCCGTATTGCCCACTGCCGCCAGGTAGGCGGACTGGCTAGTGTAGGTGGTGAGGTCCGCGTGGGCGGCCGCCGCGGCCGACAGGATCGCTGCGGCGGTGGCGGATTTCAGGTAAAGACTCAAACGCACGATGTTGCTCCCGGTTGGATGGTGTTTAGAGGTGTCATTCAGCGCTGAATGAAGCCAATGTAGCAACATCACCAAACCGTTACCAATAAAATAATTGGAAATTAATTAATGTTTTTAACCGGTTGTTGTATATGCATCTGCACCGCTGATCGGGGGATGCGCAACGGCCGCGACAGGAGGATGATGCGCCGCCGGCCGGCTGGAGACTTAATCGCCGAGCAACTCCGCCACCACTTCCATGCCCTCGACGCGCTCGGCCACCACCTTGACGATGACGATCACCGGCACGCCCAGCAGCAGTCCCCACACGCCCCACAGCCAGCCCCAGAACAGCAGGCTGACGAACACGGCGGCGGCGTTCATGCGGGCGATGCGGCCCGTCATCCACGTGGTGACGAAGGTGCCGACCAGCGTGGCGATGCCCATCGACGCGCCGGTGACGAGCAGCACCATCTGCAGCGATTCGAACTGCAGGTAGGCGACGAGGCCCGTGGCGCTGGTGATCAGCAGCGGGCCGAAGTACGGCATGATGTGCAGCAGCCCTGCCACGATGGCCCAGGCGCCCGCGTTTTCCAGGCCGATGGCGCGCAGCGCGATCCACATCAGCATGCCCAGCAGCACATTGGTCACCAGCAGCATGAACATATAGGCCTGGATCGACGTGTTGATGTCTTCCAGGATGTGCACGGTGATTTTCTTTTTCGACAGCGACGGCCCGGTCAGCTTGACGAGCTTGCGCTTGAACGTGTCGCCCGACAGCAGCAGGAAGAACACGAGGAAGATCACCATCGTGGCCTGGCTGACGAAACCCATCAGGCCGCGTGCGCTGACCCATACCCAGTCCATCACGCGGATGCCGCCGGTGCCTTCGGCGCTCTGCTGCTGGCGCTGCGCGGCGCGGCGCGCGCTGCTGCCGGCGGTGGCCTGCTCGATCTCGTTGGCGACGGCCTGGATGCGCGAGATCGTGCTCGTCTTCGAGCCGGTCGTCGTCGCCATCAGGCGCGACAGCTTATGGGTGATCGTGGGCAGTTCTTCGACGATGTTCTGGAATTCGCCGTGCACCTTGTCCACCATGACGATGGAGCCGCCGAAGATCGCGGCGGTGACGAGCGTGGCGCCGAACACGCGCTTGATGTGGAAGCGTTCCAGCCAGTTGACGACGGGATTGAGCGTGTAGGCAATGAAGATGCCCAGCAACAGGGGAACGAGGAAACTCTTGCTCCATTGGAGAGCATACAGGAAAGCAACGGTGGCGATGATGCCCAGTGCGAGGCCGCGTGCATTGACGTGCAGGGGCAGGTGCAGCTTGTCGGGCGGGAGCTTGTCGGGTGGTGATTTTTCGGGCATCCCGGCAGGTGCGGGCTCGGCCGATAATATGGGTGTGACGGGCGTGGCCGGCGTGGCGGCAACGTCGGGGGAAACGATGGGGTGGCGGCTCATGCCTTCACGACAGCCGGCACCGTCCGCGGGGACGGTGCCGGCCGCGTCCTGTTACTTGACGCGGATGTCGTTCTTGACCGACTGGACACCCTTCACGCCGCGGGCGATTTCGCCAGCTTTGGTGATGTCGCCAGGCTGGGCCACGAAGCCGGACAGCTGCACGGTGCCCTTGAACGTTTCAACGTTGATTTCCGTGGTTTTCAGCGTTGGCTCGTTGAAGATCGACGCCTTCACTTTCGTCGTCAGCACGGCGTCGTCGACGTATTCGCCGGTGCCTTCCTTGGTGGCGGTGGAGGCGCAGCCGACCATCGTGAAGACGGTGGCGGCGGTGAACACGGCGGTAGCGATTTTCTGAGCGATTTTCATGGTGGTTCTCCTTCTTGGTTTATCAAAAAATGCCCGATATCGAGCTTTCAGGTCCAGCCGGTATCGATATCAATAACCGAACTGGGTTTTCGCAGCCGAGACACACTGGTCTTTGGCCGTGCCGGCCAGGGCGTCGCATTTTTCCGCTTCGACCTTGTACTCGGCGATTCTTTTATCTTCGCGGGCATTGCTGCGCGCTTCGATGACTTTCTTGTCTGCCTTCGCATCGGCCAGCGCCGCCGTGCGGATGGCCTTGGCACGCTGCACGCAGACGTCCTTCTCGTTACCGGTCAGTGCATCGCAGCGCTTGCGGTCGAGGGCGTAATCGGCATTCGCGATATCCTGCCGCGCCTTGGTGTAAGCGCGCAGCGTGTTGCGGTACTGCGCCGTCGCATCCGCATCGGCGCGCACCCGGGCCACCTTGGCCTCGGCGATGCACACATCCTTCGGATTGCCCGTCATCGCATCGCAGCGGGCGCCGGCGGCCTTGAACTCGGCGGCGGCTGCCGCCTTGGCCTGCTGGTACAGCGCCTTCGCTTCCTTCGTCGCCGCTTGCGCCGCGCCGGTGGAGATCCATAACAGCAGCACGGCGATCGATGCTGCCCTGACCGATGCTGATTTCATGTCTTGCTCCGTCCTGTTGTTCGATGGAGCAAGTTTCCAACAGTTGCCCAAAGCTTTCTGTTCGGTGCCGAACATAAGCTGAATCTTTTACAACAAACCTTGCGCTCAGTCGCATCGCTGATTTACCTGCTCGACAGGACTAGGTGCGGCATCGCACAGACCCTCCCGTGGCGCTAGGACTATTCTGAATTCACATCATTCAGGAGGACAGGAAATGAAAAGCACACACGCTCTCACCGCTGCAATGATTGCCGTTGCGGCCCTCACCGGTTGCGCCAGCAACGCCCCCACTTCCACCAATTACTCGACGCAGGCGGATTCGTCGACCTACGGCACGATCGAGAACATCCAGGTCGTCCGTGTCGATCCGGCCACGAGCGGCGCCGGTGCCGTCGCGGGCGGCCTCGTCGGCGCGCTGGTGGGCAACCAGGTCGGCTCCGGCAGCGGCCGCGCAGTCGCCACGGCGGCCGGC
>DKJA01000076.1:0-598 GCA_002454505.1 Oxalobacteraceae bacterium UBA6704 | reverse complement strand
GGCCGGCGCGATCGGCGGCGCGGTGGTCGGCAACAAGGTGGAATCGAACCGCAACGCGCCGCACGATGTCTACCAGATCAGCGTGCGCCTGGATAACGGCGACTACCGCACCGTCAACCAGGACAGCGCCTACGACCTGCGCCCGGGCAGCCGCGTGCGGATGGTCGACGGCCGCGTCTATCGCTATTGAAGCGCATCACCCAGCAAGTTAATTACCGACCGGACCCAGAGTCCCAGACACCAACTACTATTTCTACAAGGAGCACACCATGGGAACCATCCTGCTGATCATTCTGGTACTCGTCCTGATCGGGGCACTGCCAACCTGGAACCACAGCCGCAGCTGGGGCTACGCACCGAGCGGCATTGCCGGCCTGGTGGTCGTCGTCCTGCTGATCATGTTGTTGACAGGCAGGCTGTAAGCCGAACCGGCAAGGGGCGCGCAAGCGCCCTTTTTTCTTTCGAGGAGAGCCAGCATGAAACACATCCTGACGGGTACGCTGCTGTCGATCGCCATCCACGGCATCGCCGGCGCCCAGAGCACGCCACTGGCCGTGGCGCAACACCAGCAAGCGGAAATCGCCCGCGGCGAACCGGC
>DKJA01000092.1 GCA_002454505.1 Oxalobacteraceae bacterium UBA6704 | reverse complement strand
GAACTTACCAGACTGAAAAACGCGATTGAGAACGCCAGAGAGCGGATCCGGCTCATGGAGCAGAACAGACCGTGACAATTCGGCCGCCCCAAGAGTTGCCTATCTATTTAACCTGCATTTCTTGATGAACTACTGGAATTACCTTGCGAACCCACGCTGGACACGAAGATCATGAACTTTAGAAGAGCCTCTCGGCTGGTTTTTTTGTTTGTCGGACTGACGGCGCTGCTCGCCGCATGTGCGCAGGTAAAAGAGCAAGCGCAATCCGGGAAGCCTCAGTCCGTCGGCGCTGGCGTGGAATCCATAAACTACTCTGGCAAAGAAGTCTTGCTGATGGTTAGAGATCCCAACGACAAGAACAATGGCAGCGGCGGAGATTCATTGAACCCGTACAGCACCGGCGGCACGATTTGTTGCTTCAGCATTCCGCTGGAATGGCACCCTGGGCTCCAATTCATCGTGGAGTATCAGTTCTATCCGGACAAGACATGGCATGAGCAATTGGTCGATGTGCCGCCTTACCCTGAAGGCATCGCCGGACGCGTGTGGCTGGCCATGCATGAGGATGGACGTGCGGAAGCGGTGGTGTCGAACTTTGGACCCACGCGGCCGGAGTGGCCAGGCCGCGTGAAGGGGCGGCCAGTTCAATCGGATGAATATGCGCTAAAGCGAAGAAATGAACGGCTCACTACGCAGAGAGCGATATTGATAAAACTGGAGGATGGCTTGGCTGCAGATAACGGAATGCGGTCAAGAGAAGATCTGGACCGTCTTAAGGCTGCGATCGCAAATACTAAAGATAGGGTACGACTACTTGAGGAGCAAAAGCCATGAGAAAACTGTTGGATCGCTCTATCATGTCAATCCCAGTGCTGTTTGGCGCGACGGATGTGACATTTTGATGCCTACATGAATCTATTAGCGAATCCTGTCCCTGAATCACTTGCATGTCTACGTCATCTATTTTATATAAATATTATGAACCTGAAAAAATCGCTTCGTCTTGTGTTCTTCGTTGCCGGACTGACAGCGCTGCTGTCCGCATGTGCACAGATTCAGGGGCGAGACGCAGCTAAAGCCAGCAAGCCGCAATCCGTCGGCGCTGGCGTGCGCTCAATAAACTATGGCGGCAAGGAAGTCGTCCTGATGGTCAGGGATCCCAAGAATACGAACAATGGAAGTGGCGGCGACTCGCTTAACCCTTACAGCATGGGGGGGAATATATGCTGTTTCAGCATTCCGTTAATCTGGCATGCCGGACTTCAAGTGATAGTCAAGTATCAGTTTTATCCTGACGAGACTTGGCATGAGCAGTTGGTCGATGTGCCGCCGTATCCGGAAGGTATCGCGGGCGAGCTCTGGCTGATGATGCACGAGGATGGCCGGGCGGAGGCTGTGGTATCGAATTTCGGGCCCACGCGGCCAGAGTGGCCAGGCCGCGTGAAGGGCAGGCCGGTGCAATCGGATGAGTACGCGTTGAAGCTGTGGACAAAGCGATTGGAGATCCAGAAGGGCATGCTGGCGGCAATGCAAGACGGGCTGAAATACGATACTCACAAGCTTACGCCGGAGGAACTTACCAGACTGAAAAACGCGATAGAGAACACTAAAGAGCGTATCCGGGTCATGGAGGAGAACAAACCATGAGCGTGCGTTTTTGTGATGTTATATCGCCTTTGGCTGTGAATCCGGCTGATATTAATAGTTTCTTCGATCGTTTTAAAGAGCTGCCGGTAATAGATGAGACGGCTGCCAAGAGAGAATGTCCTGCAGCTGGCACGTTTCCCCCGAGCTGCAGTGTAAATTTAGCCTTCGGCTTTTTCTTCGACGGAACGAACAACAACCTGGATAAAGACTACCCCGTCCAAGGTCACAGCAATGTTGCCAGACTCTATCTTGCTTTTCCGGGCACGGATGGAGAACTGAAATGGCCGGACGCGAAGACTCGCTATCCTCATTACTTTCGCACCTACATTCCAGGCGTAGGCACAAAGTTCGACCAGGTGGGTGATACCGGCGAAGGCAAGATGAAAAAGGATGGCCTTGCCTTTGCCAAGTTGGGGGAAAACAGGATCATCTGGGCCATGGTTGATGCGATCAACAACGTCCACAAATACTATCTCGATACCAAATTGGTGAGCGACGCAGCATTTCTGAAGGACTTCAACAACCTCGACCTGCCCAGCTTCGAAGCCACGAAATCCCGCTCCAGCAATAGCGACTATGAAAAGCTGACTGCCGCCTTCACGCGGCTGTTGCGCGAGCTGCACGCCAAGCTTGGCGCTTTTCTGCCGGTCGGCGAAGGCAAGCAGAAGGACAAGGGCGTGGTCGAACATCTCTACTACTCGATCTTCGGCTTTTCGCGCGGCGCGGCGAAAGCACGCGTGTTCGCCAACTGGTTTCTCTGGCTGTGCCGGCTGGATGCGGAGCTGACCAAGCGCCCCGGCCCCACCTTGGGCTCGATCCCCGTCACCTGCGATTTCCTGGGGCTGTTCGACACCGTTGCGTCGGTCGGTCTTGCATCGTCGGCGCCGCTGTGGGGCGCGCACGGGCACTATGCCTGGGCCGATGCCGACCATTCGTTGAAACTGCCCGAGATTCTGCCGACAAAATGCCTGCACCTGGTGTCGGCGCACGAGATCCGGCGCTCGTTCCCGCTCGACTCGATCATGGACAGGAACATTTTGCCGGCAGCCTGCACGGAGATCGTCATGCCGGGCGTGCACTCGGATATCGGTGGCGGTTACCTGCCCAGGGAGCAGGGCCGTGGCAAGGAGCAGAGCGGCGAAGACATGCTGTCGCGAATTTCCTTGTCCATGATGTACCGGGCAGCGCGCCTGGCCGGCGTGCCGTTGAAGCTTGAAGAGGCGTCGGACAAGGTAAAGAGCGGCTTTCGCGTCAGTCCCAAGGTGATCGAGACTTTCAATGCCTTCGTGGCGGCATCCGCTGCGCCTGCTGCCGGAAAAACGCCGGTGCAACTGCACGAGATCATGGCGAAGCAGCACCAGTTCTACATCCTGTGGCGCAAGAAAATGATCGGCAACATGAAGGCGTTGCAGAGCGTGATCGACAGCGACAGTTGCGACCGGGAAGACATCCTGGCAGCCGATAAGGAGCTGGCCCACGAGATGAAGCTGTTCGACGAGTGGCGTGAATGGAAGCGGTGGCCGACGGCAGACGACGGCAGGTCGGTGCCGTTCAGCTATCAGGAATGGTCGACCATCGAGCAATATTGGGATCAGCCCGCGCCACCGCCGGCGATCACGGATCTGTTCGACAACTACGTCCACGATTCGCGCGCCTGGTTCAAGCCGTTCGGCACGGATGCGGTGGACCTGCTGTTCGAAATGGAAAAGCTGGCCATGCGGCAGGAAGCGATCCAGGAATGGAAAAGCAATCCCGTCGGCCCCCAGCCTGCACCATTGACCAGGGCGGAATTCGACAGGGTTACCCGCTACATGCCGCATCGTAAAACCGCCGAAGCGTGTACGGCAGCCGGCTTCGTTTCCGAGGGCCGGGAAGGCAACTTCCTGCATGGCGGCTTCCTGCGCTACCGAAAAGTCTATATGGGCAGCGACGGTTTCAAGCCGAAAGGCGCCGTGTACGTGCAGGTCAGGCCTGCGGAAGACGTGTACCAGGTGGCCGGCACCGCCCCTGCCCGCGAAGTGGAGCAGCACGCGTAGTGCGGATGTAAAGCCATGTAAAAACGGGGCCCGTACGGCCCCGTTCGCTTTTCAGGCATTGCTTCGCCCGGCGACATCTGCCTACTATTGCCACATGGCACTCTCCGCAACCGGCGCGCTGTCCGGCGCCAACACAACCACCGCCAGTACGGTCGCCCGCACCTCCAACGTGGCGCTGGCCGCGCAGGCCACCAGCCTGTCGGTCACCGCCGGCGTAGTGGCGACATTCGGCGGCACATCGTCGTCGCTGGGATTGTATTCGCCGGCCGGCATGCTCGCCTCGATCACGCAGGCCGGCACGCTGACCGATCCGATCGCCGTACCGGAAGCGGGCACCGACACCTCCACGCTCGTGCAGAACCTCGCGGACCAGGCCATCAGCGGGACGCTGGACGCGGATGCCGCCGCCTCGGGCATCTACACGGCCGGCAGCGCGAGCTCTGCCGGCGGCGCCGACTGGGCGGCGATCCTGAAGCAGAATCCGTCCGCCGCCGGCACCGTGATCGCCGCATCCTTCACCAGCGGCATCATCGATACGCTGGCCTGAACACCGCCATTGCAATACCGGTTTTCAATAATATCCACCGACTTTCCTTTAAATCGGCTTTTGAAATAATTAGCAAAGTATTTTAAATACTATTCTTTAAGATATTTTTCGAGTCGATTTTGTCAGCTAATTATCCGACCGGCATTCATTAACGCTGACACGGTATGGCGGTAATGCGACATCTCCCATTAGATTGCTGTGCGGGAAAAATCGCTGTGATAAACTTGCCTCCCAATTAGGCAACTCACCGCATCCCTGCGGCACTCTCAATGAATAATCTGAAAATCGGTACCCGCCTGGCGGTGGGCTTCGGTCTCGTGCTGGCACTGATGACCGTGATGACGGCCTTCGGCATCTATCACATGCAGTCGGTGGCAAACGCCACGCGCGCGATGATGCACGAGCCGCTCGCCAAGGAACGCATGGTCAGCGACTGGTACCGGCTGATTCATACGAGCGTGCGCCGCACGTCGGCCATCGCGAAAAGCACCGATACAACGCTGGGTGGTTTCTTTGCCGATGAACTGGCCAAGTCCACGAAGGAAATCAACGCCCTGCAGAAAAATGTCGAGGCGCTGATCGTCACGCCGCAGGAACGGCAGGCATTCGACCAGATCGGCGTTGCGCGCAAGGCGTATATCAAGTCGCGCGATACGATCACGGCGCTGAAAAAGGAAGGCAAGCTGGATGAGGCGCAGGATGTGCTGATGAAAACCTTCCTTCCCGACGCGCAGGCCTATCAGGGCGCGCTCAATGCGCTGCTTGATTTGCAGCGCGCGGCGATCGACAAGGAAGCGGCCCGCATCGACACGCAGTTCCAGGGCAACCGCGGCCTGATGATCGGCAGCGGCGTGGCCGTGCTGATCTTCGGCGCGTTCTGCTCGTGGTGGCTGACGCGGGGCATCGTCGTGCCGCTGAACCGCGCCGTGGAAATCGCCTGCAGCGTGGCCAACAACGACCTGCGCAGCGACATCGTCGCCACGACGGACGACGAAACGGGCCGCCTGCTGCGCGCGCTGAAAACGATGAACGACGGCCTGGCCACCATCGTCAGCCAGGTGCGCAGCGCTACCGAACACATTTCCAGCGCCTCCGGCGAAATCGCCGACGGCAATATGGACCTGTCGGCCCGCACCGAGCAGCAGGCCAGCGCGCTGGAGGAAACGGCGTCGTCGATGGAAGAACTGACGTCCACCGTCAAGCAGAATGCCGACAACGCACGTCAGGCGAACCAGCTGGCCGTCAGCGCATCGGAAGTGGCCGTGCGCGGCGGCGACGTGGTCGGCCAGGTGGTCAACACGATGGATTCGATCAACGCGTCGTCGCGCAAGATCGTCGACATCATCTCGGTCATCGACGGCATCGCGTTCCAGACCAATATCCTGGCGCTCAATGCTGCCGTGGAAGCAGCCCGCGCCGGCGAGCAGGGCCGCGGCTTTGCCGTGGTGGCCAGCGAAGTGCGCAACCTGGCGCAGCGCTCGGCGGCGGCAGCGAAGGAAATCAAGGAACTGATCGGCGACTCCGTCGGCAAGGTCGATGCGGGCAGCAAGCTGGTGCAGCAGGCCGGCATGACGATGACGGAAGTGGTGGACAGCATTCACCGCGTGACGGATATCGTGGGCGAAATCACCACGGCCAGCGTGGAGCAGAGCGCCGGCATCGAACAGGTGAACCGCGCGATCGCCGACATGGACAGCGTGACGCAGCAGAATGCCGCGCTGGTGGAAGAAGCGGCCGCTGCGGCTGCATCGATGCGCGAGCAGGCTGCGGCGCTGGCGGCCGTGGTGTCCGTGTTCCAGATCGAGGGGCAGCTGAAGCCGACCATCGCTGCGCCGCGCAATCAGGCGCGGTTGACGGCGTAAGCGCGGCTGGGGACTGTCCCTTGCAGGGGCAGTCCCCGACCATCAATCCTTCAGATCAGCCGGCACCTTGCCGCCATTGGCGGCAAGCTTGTTCATCACCTGCCGGTGCAGCCAGATATTCATCGAGGCTGAATCTCCCGTATCGCCCGTGTAGTGCAGCTCCTGCGCCAGTTCCTTGCGGGACTGCAGGCTGCTGTCCAGGTCCAGCAGTTTCAGCAGGTCGACGATCGACGTGCGCCAGTTCAGCGGCTGGCCGGCCTGCTGCGCCTTGGCGTTCAGGATTGCTTCGACATCCACGTCGGCGATCGGTGCAGCGGCGGCGGCCGGAGCTGGTGCAGGCGCGGCGGCCGGTGCGGCAGGTGCCGCCGTCGGTGCTGGTGCTGGTGCCGGCGCAGCCGTCGGCGCGACAGCCGGATGCGAAGAAGGGAAGATCTTGTGGAAGATGTTGCTGAGAATACCCATGTGACGTCTCCTTGAAATTAATTGCGGTGCGATTGGGCGATCTTGCCGAGCACGATCGCGAGGGCGGCGCCGCCCAGGGCCTGGACGAGCTGCGGATGCTGCGAGTAGAAGTCGCCGATGCGGTCGACGATGCCGGGATTGTGCTGCTCCGCCGTGGCGGCGATTTCCTCGGCCTGTTGCGGCGTGATCTGTTCGGCCTGTTCGGCCGTCACCTGCGGCTGGCCGTTCTGGCCCAGCAGGTTGCCGATGCTGCCGGCCAGCGCCGTCAGCATCGCCGGGCTGACGTTCGCCAGCAGCTGGTTCAGCAGGCCCGCGCGCTGCTGCGGGTCGCTGCGGCCGAACAGCTGGCCGACCATCTGCGCGAAAGGCGGCGTCTGGTCGGAACGCAGTGCTTCCGCCACGCCTTGCGCGAGCGAGCCTTGCGGCGCGTGCTGCGCCGCGCTGGCGAAGTCCTGTTCCGCACGCGCCGGATCGATGTTGCCATTGGCCTGTGCTCCATTGACGGCGCCGCCGAGGTATTGCTGTAATAGGTTACCGAGATCGAATCCCATTGCCGGCTCCTGTGTTGATGACAGGAGCCAGCTTAATGGCGCGCGCCGCGCCGGTCTGTTCGCGGACTAACGATGCGCGGCCGGCGCCGCGTGCCGCGCATCAGGGCGTGGCCAGCTCCACGGCGATCATGTTGTCGTCCGGCTTGCGGTCGATCAGCTTGTTGTCCGGATCGATGCCGGCCCGCGCCGGCCGGGCATTGACCACCAGCTTGAAGGTGGACTCGGTGCGGTCGATCAGGCGGCGTTCGCGCAGCAGGGGCTTGCCGTCCTTGTCGTCGATGCCGATGTCGATCAGGTCGGCCAGCTTCGTCTCCTTCTCGGCGCCCAGTTCGTCGGCGCGCAGTTTCGCCGCGTGTACCGTCAGCGTCACTTCGTACTTGCCGTCCTTGCGGCGGAGTGCTTCGGCCGACAGCGCCCGGTTGTCGTACAGGACGATGGCGTTGAACAGGTCGTCCACCAGGTAGGCCTGCTGCGGCGGCACCACCGCGCGCAGGCCATCCACCAGCGCCGTCACGCTGGGGTAGGGGCCCGTGCTCTGGCCGTACTGTTTGAGCAGCCCGCGCAGCACGCCGTTGATGCGCTCTTCGCCGACGATGTCCTGCAGCAGGTACATTGCCAGGCTGCCCTTGCGGTAGTGGATGTAGGCCTGGTCCTCGTTGTCGGCCAGCGGCAGCTCCTTCCTGTTTTCCGTCGCGCGGCCGTGCAGGTACTGGTCCAGGTCGTAGCGCAGGAAGCGCCGCATGCGGTCCGGCCCGAACGCCTTCTTCATCACCATCAGCGCCGAGTATTCGGACAGCGTTTCGGACAGCACCGTGCCGCCCCGCGTGTTGCCGCCGACGAGCTGGTGGCCCCACCACTGGTGCGCCACTTCATGCGCCGTCACGTAGTACGGGTAGTCGAGGTCTTTCGGATTGCGGTCGTCCACGCGGGCGATGAAGCCCATGCCTTCGGAGAACGGCACGGTATTCGGATACGATTGCGCGAAGGACTGGTAACGGGGGAATTCCACGATGCGCAGGATCTTGTGCTGGTAAGGGCCGTAGTTGCGGCTGTAGTAGTCCAGCGCATCGCGCGCGCCCTTGGCGATGCGCTCCAGATTGTACTCGTGGCCGGGGTGGTAGTAGATCTCGATGCCCACGTCCTGCCACCAGTCGTGCTTGACGACGTAGCGGGCCGACTGGAACGAGTAGAAGTTCAGGATCGGCTTGTCCATCCGGTAGTGGAACCAGCGGCGGCCATCCTTCGACCATTCCTTGACCAGCGTGCCGGGTGCCACGGCCGTCTGGTCGGCGCTGGTCGACAGCACCGCATCGAACGTCACCCAGTCGGCATCGCTGCCCAGCATATTGTTGGCCAGGCCCTTCGGATCGTCGCGCGGCAGCGCCCGTTCCTGGGCGGGCAGGCCGTGTTGCTTGCGGTCGCGCGGGTCGCGCAGCTCGGCGTCGCGCTGGTAGCCGATGTGCGGCAGCAGCGTGTTGTTGAAGAAGGTGCCGTTGGCCAGCACGGGCGTGTCCTTGCCCAGGCCGAAGAAGCCGCCGGGCGCGTAGGCAATTTCAAACTCCATCGCCAGCTTCGCGCCGGGCGCCAGCGGTGTCGCCAACGCATAGCTGTGGAAGCCGAGCCTGCGATCGTCCAGCGTCAGGCGCGTGGCGGTGGAAAAGCGCAGCGGCTGCAGCACGGCCTGCGCATCCTGGCTCACGTAGATGGTGCCGATCGGCTGCGCGCTGCGGTTCTCCAGCACGTAGCGGCCTTTCACCACGAGGCTGCGCTTTTCCGGCACGATGTCCACGGCCAGTTTCACGTCCGCGATGCGGGGCTGCGCGATGGCGGCCGTGGCCTTGTATTTGCGCTCGTATTCGGCGTGGTCCGCATCGCGGTGGAAGGCCGAGCGGTACGGGTTCGCCACGTTCATGTTGTAGAACAGGATGCCGCCGGCGCCCACCATCACGGCCAGGCCGGTGCCGAAGGCGGCCAGCACGGGCCCGGTCAGCGACTGGCGGGCCAGCCGCAGGCGGGTGCGCCATTCCTCGTTGGCGCCGCGCGGCCAGAACACCAGCGTCAGCACGGCCAGCATCAGCGCCGCGCCGCTCCAGTACAGCTGGTACCAGCGCTCGCGCACCAGGTAGTGGCCGAAGCCGTTCATGTCCGAGTAGCGGATTTCCGGCGTCCACGCATACAGCACCAGCGGATGGTCGATGCCCAGCGTGGGCAGCGTGATGGTGGCGATGTAGTACACCACCATCGCGCAGAAGGCCACGTATTTATGGTTGATCAGCACCTGCACGGCGATCGCCAGCACGGCGATCAGCGCATAGAACGGCAGCTGGCCCGTGTAGAGCACGCGCAGGTACAGCATCGGATCGATGTTGAAGTAGCCGTGGAAGACCTGCACCGACATCCCGCACAGCATCACCACCAGCAGCAGCAAGGCCTGCAGCACCACCAGCGCGAGCAGTTTCGACAGCATCGGCAGCCAGCTGGGGACGGGCAGCGCATCGAGCATCAATGCCATCCGGTGCTCGCGTTCGCGCCATACCATCTCGCCCGCGTAGAAGGTGGTGATGACCAGCATGACGAGGGCGAAGGTCTGCGCCATCGTTTCGAGCACCATATAAGTGACCGGCCAGGTCTTGGTGCCGTACATCGACCCCATGTCCAGCGCGCTGGCATACATGATCAATACGCCGGCCAGCACCAGCACGACGAAGTAGACGTTCTTCACCGTCTCGCGCAGGTTCATCCAGCCGAGCTGTAACAGCAGCAGCGTCAGGCTGCGCGCCTTGAAGTCCGGGGCCTCGGTGGTGCGCGTGGCGGTACCGGTGATGCGCAGCGGGACATCGCCTTCGCCCAGCGCGGCGCTGCGGCCGGCATCGAGGGAGCCGACGAAATGAAAGCGCCAGTAGCCCAGCAGCAGCGCGGCCAGCGAGAACGAGCACCAGATGGCCCGGTTCAGCAGGTAGATCCCTTCCGGCAGCACGAGGCGGGTATTGCGTTCGGCGATCGGCCAGTACTCCGTCAGCCGCGCCAGCGCGGCGGTGCCGAACGGGTCGATCAGCGCGGCCAGCGTCTTGTAATCGAGGTCGCGGGCCAGGTTGGGCGCGACGATGTAGCCGATCAGCATGACGACGCTGCTGATGTACACGGGCAGCATGCGGCGCGTCAGCGCGGCCATCACGTAGAAGATGGCGCCGAAGATGAACAGGTTGGGCAGCAGCGAAATGCAGTAGGGGATCAGGTAGCCCTGCGCGACGAACGGCCCGAGGCGGTCGCTGTCCACGCCGGGGATCAGCGTGCCCAGCGCGGTGCCCAGCGGGATGCTGGCGAAGATCGTCGCCAGCACCAGCCAGGCGCCGAGGAAGCGGCCGAAGATGTACTGGTACTTGCGGATCGGCGCGCTGAAGAAGAAGTGGTGCATGTCGTACTCGAAGTCCTGCTGCACCGCGCGGCCCATCACGGCCGCCATGACGATCACGCCCAGGCTGCCCAGCACGCTGGTGGTGATCATCGTCGACCACGGCGCGTTGATCTCCACCTTGCTGCCCAGGACGACGGTCAGTTCCTTGAACACGCCGCCGGCCGCGGCGATCCACAGCATCGACAGCGCCAGGAACAGCAGGAAGTAGACCCAGGTGGAGAACAGCCGGAAGCGCTGTTTCGCTTCGAAGAGCGCGATCGCGAACATGGCCGCCTTCAGTCGCACGCGTCGGCCACGTGGCGGCCGGCGATCGTGGCGAAGTAGACGTCTTCCAGGTCGCCGATGGCTTCCTCGAAACCGTCGCCGGGGTCCACGTCGCTGTAGGCGTGGATCAGCGTGCGGCCGGACAGCAGCCGCGTCGAGATGATCGTGTGGCGCTGCTGGAAGTAAGCCAGTTCCTTCTTGTCGATGAAGCGCGCCCAGATCTTGCAGCTGATGTCGTGCACCAGCTGCTGCGTGGCGCCGGTCAGCAGCAGCTGGCCCTTGTTGATGATGGCCATGTTCGAGCACAGGTCGGCCACGTCGCTGACGATGTGCGTGGACAGGATCACGGTGCGGTCGTCGCCGATGTCGGACAGCAGGTTATGGAAGCGCACGCGTTCCTGCGGGTCCAGGCCGGCCGTCGGTTCGTCGACGATGATCAGCTTCGGATCGCCCAGCAGCGCCTGGGCGATGCCGAAGCGCTGGCGCATGCCGCCGGAAAACGTGCCGAGGCGCTGGTTGCGCACGTCGAACAGATTGGTCTGCTGCAGCAGGCCGTCGACGACTTCGCGCCGGCGCGCCCGGTTCGACAGGCCCTTCAGCACGGCGAAGTGGTCCAGCATCTCGTAGGCGGTGACTTTCGGGTAGACACCGAAGTCCTGCGGCAGGTAGCCCAGCAGGCGCCGCACGTCGTCCTTTTCATCCAGCACGTCGAGGTCGCCGAAGAAGACGGCCCCCGCGTCGCACTCCTGCAGCGTGGCCAGGATGCGCATCAGCGTCGACTTGCCCGCGCCGTTCGGACCGAGCAGGCCGAACATGCCGGCGGGGATCGTCAGCGAGATATCGTCGAGCGCCACCACGCCGTTGGCGTAGGTCTTCGACAGGTTGCGGATGCGTAGTTCCATGCTCACTCCAGGGATGATGCGGCGCAGCATGGGCCACCGCTGTGGTTGCTGCGTGGGGCCGACCAGGCCTTTTCACATGATGGTATTGTATTGAAACGGCGACACATCGGTTGCCGGCTTGCGACAGCCCGCGCTTTCGCTGCGCCAGAGTGCGCAAAACCCGGAACGGAAGGGCTGGCGGAGGGGAATGCACGGGGCGGCAACTTCGGCATCGGCAACGGTTGAGTCGGGAAAGGGGCAAGGGTAGCAAGCGTGACCGAGCCTTGCAAGGCGCAAAAAGTTTCACGACTGTTATATAGTGCACCCATGCGCCCAGAAAACCGGAAACTCGATGCCGCCCTGCAGGAGAAGATCCTCACCGTCACCCGTACCGGCCTGACGAAAAAAGAAGCCACCGGCTTCTTCCGCGTGGCCGTCGGCCTGTGCTACCTGGCCACGCTGATGACGAAGGAAACGCTGGACTTCAAGCTGCTCGACAAGGAATTCAACCGCTTCATCTACCGCTCGATCGGCCCCGGCCACAGCATCACCAGCATCCTGCAGTACATGAGCGGCGAGGGCGTCGTCGAGGTGCTCGACTCGAAGCGCTTCATGCGCGCGTTCGGCGATTACTGCGGCCAGGTGCCGGTGGAGTCGATTCCCTTCCTGCTGGGCCTGAACCTGGGCGTGGCCAAGGACTTCTCCGGCCTGGACGTGCGCGGCCCGGTGGCCGACTGGATCGAACGCCAGCGCATCCTGCGCGAAGGCGAGTAGGCGGGCCTTTCGCGCGCAGCGAAAAAGCCCGGCGCATATAATCATGGTTATCTGAACAAGCCGGACCGCATGCCATGAGCTCCAAATTCCACTTCCACACCCCCCTTGACCGTTTCATCTGCAGTGCCGACAAGGCGCTGCGCGTGCTGTCCGGCGTGGCTTCGGCCGGGCGCCCGACGCCGGCGATCCACGTCGACGATGCGGAAATGACCGACCAGGAACGCAAGCACAGCGCGGGCCTGATCCGCGTCGACCACGTGGGCGAAGTGATGGCGCAGGCGCTGTACAACTCGCAGGCCCGCTTCGCCAAGACGGATGCGCTGCGCGAAAAATTCGAGGAAGCGAGCCGCGAAGAGGAAGACCACCTGGCGTGGACGGCCGAACGGCTCAAGCAATTGAATTCGCAGACCAGCGTGCTGGCGCCGCTGTTCTATGCGGGCGCCTACGCGCTCGGCACCGTGGCCGCCAGCATGGGCGACGCGCACAGCCTGGGCTTCGTCGTCGAGACGGAGCGCCAGGTGGAGCGGCACCTCGAGAGCCACCTGGAAAGCCTGCCGCCGCACGACGGCAAGTCGCGCGCGATCGTCGACCAGATGCGCATCGACGAGATCGCGCACGCCGAAGCGGCCCAGGCGCTGGGCGCCACCGACACGCCGCTGCCGATCAAGGTGGCGATGAAGGCGATGGCGAAGGTAATGACGGGCACCACGTACTACATCTGACGATGCGTTGACGCTTGCCGTTTGCTATCAGGCGCCGTGATCTGCCGTCCGCATCGTATAGTGCGGACACAAGATCAAGGAGAACATCATGCGTTGGGAAGGCAATCGGGAAAGCGATAACGTGGAGGACCGCCGCGGCGATGGTGGCGGCGGGGGCGGCGGCTTCAGTTTCGGCGGCGGCTCGCTGAGCATCGGCGGGATCATCATCGCGCTGGTGGTGTCCTGGCTGTTCGGCATCAACCCGATGACGCTGCTGAGCGCCGTCAACGGCGGCGGCACCGTGCAGCAGCAACAGGCGCCGGCCCATGCCACGCCGGCTTCCGACAAGGAAGCGAAGTTCATGCGCGTCGTGCTGGCCGACACGGAAGACACGTGGAGCGCGCTGTTCAAGCAGCAGGGCGAGCAATACGTGGATCCGAAACTGACACTGTTCACGGGGCATGTCGGCACGGCCTGCGGCGCGGGCCAGTCGGCCACGGGGCCGTTCTACTGCCCGGCCGACCAGAAAATCTATATCGACCTCGATTTCTACCGCACGATGCGGGAGCGCTTCCGCGTCTCAGGCGAGTTCGCGCAGGCCTATGTGATCGCCCACGAAGTGGGGCACCACGTGCAGAACCTGATGGGATTGTCGGACAGGGTGCACGCCGCGCAGCAGCAGGCCGGCGAAACGGTCGCCAACGCGATGTCCGTCAAACTGGAACTGCAGGCGGACTGCTTTGCCGGCGTGTGGGCCTTCCACGCCAACCGCTCGCGCCAGATCCTCGAACAGGGCGACGTGGATGCGGCGCTGGCCGCCGCCACCGCGATCGGCGACGACGCGCTGCAGCGCCAGGCGCAGGGCTACGTGGTGCCGGATTCGTTCACGCACGGCACGTCGGCGCAGCGCACGCGCTGGTTCAAGCGGGGGCTGGAAAGCGGCGAGATCGGGCAGTGCAATACGTTCGAGACGAGGCAGCTGTAACCGGGCTTACGCCTCGACGATCTCGAACGAATGCGTGATCTCGGCGGTCTTGGCCAGCATGATGCTGGCCGAGCAGTACTTGTCGTGCGACAGGCTGACGGCGCGTTCCACCGTGTCGGCTTTCAGGTCCTTGCCGGTGACAACGAAGTGGAAATTGATCTTCGTGAAGACCTTCGGATCGGTGTCCGCGCGTTCGGCCTGCAGCGTGACGTCGCAGCCGCGCACGTCGGCCCGGCTGCGTTTCAGGATCAGCACCACGTCGTAGGCGGTGCAGCCGCCGGTGCCCAGCAGGACCATTTCCATCGGGCGCGGCGCCAGGTTATGGCCGCCGCCTTCCGGCGCGCCATCCATCGCGACCATGTGGCCGGAGCCGGTCTGCGCCCGAAAACTCATGCCCGACGGGCCGTTCCAGCTGATTTTGACTTCCATTGTATTCTCCGTGTGGGGACTGTCCCTGCAAGGGACTGTCCCCGGGGTTGTTTTTCAGTTTGCCGATGTTCTGCCAGAAAATCAACCCCGGGGACAGGCCCCATGAAGCCGGGGCGGTGCGGCGATCCGACAGTCCCCAGTCCTCACACGCCCATCATGTACCGCTCGCTCTTCATGCGCCGCACGGTGAAGCCCACGCACAGCAGCGCAAGCAGCAGCGAGCTGCCGAACGTCAGCGCGACGGGAAGCCAGCCGACGGCCTGACCCTTGGCCAGATCGCGCAGCAGCGTCTGATGGGACAGCATCGGCACCATGTACATCCACGACGCCGTATTCAGGTTCAGCATCGGCACGACGATCACCGGGATCATCGGGATGAACATGGCGAAGCTGGCCGTCGTCTGGGCTTCCTTGAACGACTTGGCATTGATCGCCAGCGCGATTTCCATCGCCGCGGCAAACAGCGGCAGCGAGACCGACACGGCGCAGATCAGCGCCAGGTCGGCCCACGACAGCCGCCACGACATGCCGATCTCCTCCAGCGGCAGCCATTTCAGGATGCCGTGCGCCACGCACAGTTCCAGCGTCAGGCCCACCAGCGAGATGGCCGCCGCGGCGAACCACTTGCCGGCAACCAGGTCGAAGGTGCGCGCCGGCTGTGCCAGCAGCACTTCCAGCGAGCGGCGTTCCCGTTCGCCGGCCGTGCTGTCCACGGCGGTGCTGAGGGCGAAGAAGAAAGCGGGGATGAAGAACATGCCCAGCATCGTGCCGATCACGGCGGCCGAGCGGGATGCGCTGGTGCCGGTATCGTACTTCTGCAGCAGCACCGGCGACAGCGTGGCCGGCGACACGCCATGGGCCAGCAGCCGCGCGCCGGCCACCGACGTGCTGTAGTGCTTCAGCACGTCCTCGATGTCGCTGACCTTGCGGTAGTTGTCCGCCGCCGAGTCGTACCACAGCTCGATGCGGGCCGGCCGCATGTCGCGGTAGTCGGTGCCGTAGGTGTCGGACAGGCGCAGCACGGCGGCCGTCTTCTGCTGGCGCAGCAGCGTGGCGATCTGTTCTTCCGACAGCGTATCGGCGGCGGTGACGTTGACGTTCTTCTGTTTCAGCTGCGTCATCAGCGTGGGCGCCTTTGCCGCGCCGATCACGGTGAGCTCGATGCCTTCCTTGTCCGGTTTGGTGGCCTTGTTGATCTGCTGGAGCAGGATGCCGCCCACCAGCACGGGATACATCAGCACGAACAACGCCAGCATCGACAGCGCGCGCTTGTCGCGCAGCGTTTCGCGCACTTCCTTGAGGAAGATGATCAGGAATGCAGGCTTCATACCGCGATCCCCTCATCGGTGCCGACCAGCGAGACAAAGGCATCTTCCAGGCTGGCGATGCCGGTGCGTTCGCACAGCGATTGCGGCGTGCCCTGCGCCACGGTCCTGCCGCCGGCGATGACGATCACGTCGTCGCACGAATTGGTCACCTCCTGCATCACGTGGGTGGCCATGATCACGCAGCAGCCGTCGGCGCGCAGCGCGGCCAGGGCGCGGCGCAGTGCGCGGGTGCTCATCACGTCCAGGCCGCGGCTCGGTTCGTCGAGCAGCAGGTTGCGCGGGCGGTGCAGCAGCGTGCGCGCCAGCGCCACCTTGATGCGCTGGCCCTGCGAGAAGCCTTTCGAGCGGCGTTCCAGGATGTCTTCCAGCGCCAGCAGTTCCGTCACCTCGTCGATGCGGCGGTCGATCGCCGCGCGGTCCATGCCGTTCAATTCGCCGAAGTAGCGCAGGTACTCGCGGGTGGACAGCCTTTCGTACAGCCCGAACTGGTCGGTCAGGAAGCCGATGTTGCGCCTTACCGCCAGCGGATCGGTGCCCGGGTCGGCGCCGTCGATATTGATGGTGCCGCCGTCGCGGCGCAGCAGGCCGACCAGCATGCGCAGCAGCGTCGTCTTGCCGGCGCCGTTCGGGCCGAGCAGCGCGGTGACCTGGCCGTCGCGGGCCGTGAAGCTGGCACCGGCCAGCGCCTGTACCTTGCCGAAGTGTTTGGTGACGTCGTGGACTTCTATCATGGATGGATATCGTTCAGGGTTGCGGGCCGGCGCTGTCGAGCTGGAAGGTGGGGGCGGGAATCTCGTCGATGCACTTCGCATCGAGGCGTTTCTCCGGGGTGTCGAGGAACTCACGCATCAGCCGCGGCACGCAGCCCAGCGGCGACACGATGTGCCCGGCGTTCTGCACCACGTAGTGCTGCGCCGATTTCATCAGCTTCGCGGCCGCTTCCGCACGGCGCGGCGGCGTGACGGGATCCTGCGCGCCGGACAGCAGCAGCGCCGGTGCATCGATGCGCGCCGGTGCCGGATAGGCGACCGGCTTGACGTTGACGACGGGGCACAGCGCCGCCAGTTGCGCGGCATGCGCGGTGCCGAGGAAGGCGCCGCGCATGTCGTCCGCCGCCAGTTGCGGCGTCAGCCGCGGGTAATCCTCGGCGCAGACGACCGCCAGGTACAGCGGACCGGACATCGAGCCGTCGGTGGAAAAATCGCTGTCGCGGTTGCTGCGCGCAATGAACGGTTCCCAGCGGCCGTTGAAGGCGCTGTGGATCAGGAACGGCAGCGTGTGCGCATCGGCCTGCGAATACAGCACGCGGTGGACGGTGGCGGCGAAGCGGCGCAGGCTGATCGTCACGGGGCGGATGGCGGCCGTGCGCGGGTCGGCCATCGTCACCGTGACGGCGCCTTGCGCCAGTTTGGCATGCAGGCTGGCGAACTCGCTGCGCAGCGCCGGGAAGGTGCGCGCGCAGGCCGCTTCCTTCTCGCACAGGCGGAAGGTGTTTTCCAGCGCCGCCTGGGCATCGTGGCCGCCGGCGGGGATCACCTGGTCCGGTGCCGCCACGCCGTCGAGGATGAGCGTGCGCACGCTGGCCGGGTAAAGGCGGGCGTAGTGCTGCGCCAGCCGCGTGCCGTACGAGCCGCCCCATACATTGACCTGTTTGTAGCCGAGGGCCAGGCGCACCTTTTCGATGTCGCGTGCCGCGGCATCCGTCGTGTACAGGCCATACGGCGCCTTGATGCTCTCGACGCAGCGGCGCATCTCGATATCGAGCTGCTCTTCCGTCATCGTGTCCACGTCCGGCGGTGACTTGCAATCGAGCTTGCCGGACTTGCCCGTGCCGCGCTGGTCGATCAGCACGATGTCGCGCGTCGCGCGGATGCGCCGGAACGCGGACTGCAGCACCGGCACGACATCGCTGCCCGCCTGGCCGGGGCCGCCGGCCAGTACGAACAGGGGATCGCCGCGCGCCGCTTCACGCAAAGCCGGGGCAATGGTGGTGTGGATGGTGATGGTTTTGGCCGGGTTGGCGTAATCGAGCGGGACCGGGATGTCGGTGCAGCGCAAGGATTCCTCGGCGCCGGGCAGGTGGCAGATGCGGCCGGCCTGGGTGGCTGCGCCGGCCGAGGCAACAGCGAACAGCAGAGGTAAAGCAAGGGTGAATCGTGACATTGTAACGCTGCCCTCGTGACATATCGATCTGGCAATACTACCGCACATTTATCCTGAGGCAACATGCGTTTTTGCTACCGTTCTGGCCGGCGTTGTTGCTTTGAGTAATGTCTTCGACGATGGCTTGACCCGCGATCCGCAGGCGGGCTATAATCGCCGGCTTTCCGTTCGCTCAGGAAAAGCATTACAACAAGGCTGCGTCCGCTGAAGCATTGGGGCGGAACCACCATTTGAGCGTTTTACAATCTTCATTTAGGAAGTCAAACATGAAAACTTTTTCCGCTAAGGGCCATGAAGTCCAGCGCGACTGGTTCGTGATTGACGCGACGGACAAAGTCCTCGGCCGTGTTGCCAGCGAAGTGGCACGCCGACTGCGCGGCAAGCATAAGCCAGAATTTACCCCTCACGTCGATACGGGCGATTTCATCGTCGTCATCAATGCAGGCAAACTGCGCGTGACCGGTACCAAGGCAACCGAAAAAACGTACTACCGTCACTCGGGCTACCCGGGCGGTATCTACGAAACGAACTTCCTGAAAATGCAACAGCGTTTCCCTGGCCGCGCCCTGGAAAAAGCCGTCAAAGGCATGCTGCCAAAAGGCCCGCTGGGCTACGCAATGATCAAGAAGCTGAAAGTGTACGCCGAGGGTTCGCACCCGCACGCTGCTCAGCAACCTAAAGCACTCGAATTCTAAGGAACTGACATGATCGGTAACTACAACTACGGCACCGGCCGTCGCAAGAGTGCAGTTGCTCGCGTGTTCATCAAGGTCGGCACCGGCCAGATCATCGTGAACGGCAAGCCTGCTTCCGAGTACTTCTCCCGCGAAACCGGCCTGATGGTGATCCGTCAGCCGCTGGAACTGACGGGCAACGTCGAGCGTTTCGACATCAAGGTCAACGTGCATGGCGGCGGCGAGTCCGGCCAGGCAGGTGCAGTGCGCCACGGTATCACCCGCGCCCTGATCGACTACGATGCAGCCCTGAAGCCAGATCTGGCGAAAGCCGGCTTCGTGACCCGCGATGCACGTGAAGTCGAGCGTAAAAAAGTCGGTCTGCGCAAAGCACGTCGCGCAAAGCAATTCTCGAAGCGTTAATTCTGCTTCTCTCCAGCCTGGGTTGTCCGGGCTGGAACCGAAAAGCCGCTGGCCTCTGGTCCGCGGCTTTTTGCTTTCTGGATAGGGTAAAACAGCCGTCACGAGACGCTGTTAGAATTCAGCTCACTCAAATTTTTCGCAAGGACAAGAACATGATCAAAGTTGGCATCGTCGGCGGCACCGGCTACACCGGAGTGGAACTGCTGCGATTGTTGGCCGTCCATCCCGACGTGCAGCTGACGGCCATCACGTCGCGCAAGGAAGATGGCCTGCCCGTGGCCGACATGTATCCGTCCCTGCGCGGCCGCGTGGACATCGCGTTCACGGCGCCCGATAAAGCCGACCTGACGCAATGCGACGTCGTCTTCTTCGCCACCCCGCACGGCGTGGCGATGGCGCAGGCGCCGGAGCTGCTGGCCAAGGGTGTCAAGGTGATCGACCTGGCGGCCGACTTCCGCATCAAGGACCAGGCCGTCTTCGAGAAGACGTACAAGATCGACCACACCGCGCCCGAGTTGCTGGAGCAGGCCGTGTATGGCCTCGTCGAGCTGAACCGTGAAGACGTGAAGAAAGCCAACCTGATCGCCAACCCGGGCTGCTATCCGACGACGATGCAGCTGGGCTTCGTGCCGCTGCTGAAAGCCGGCGTCATCGATGCGGGCAACCTGATCGCCGACTGCAAGTCGGGCGTGTCGGGCGCGGGCCGCAAAGCCGAGATCGGCATCCTGTTCTCCGAGTCCAGCGACAACTTCAAGGCCTACGGCGTGGCCGGCCACCGCCACACGCCGGAAACGTCGGCCCAGCTGCAGCGCTTCACGGACGACAAGGTGTCGCTGATCTTCACGCCGCACCTGGTGCCGATGATCCGCGGCATGCACTCGACGCTGTACGCGAAGCTGACGAAAGACATCAGCAACGAGGAACTGCAGAAGCTGTTCGAGGATGCCTACGCGGGCGAGCAGTTCGTCGACGTGATGCCGTTCGGCTCGCATCCGGAAACCCGTACGACGCGCGGTTCGAACACGCTGCGCCTCGCCGTGCACCGTCCGGACAACGGTAATACGGTCATCGTGCTGGTAGTGCAGGACAATCTGGTGAAGGGTGCATCGGGCCAGGCTGTGCAGTGCATGAACCTGATGTTCGGCCTGCAAGAAAACCTGGGGCTGAACACAATAGCCCTGTTGCCGTAAGGGCTTATTTGCCATTGATATGAGGCGGAAACGCCTCATATCCCTTGGGAAATAAAGGGCGGCCGCAGCACCGGTCCGCGCAAAGGTCTATAATGGACCCCAACGATTTTAGTAGGAGTTCCAAATGAATGCAGTAGCCGAAGCGCAAGACGTGATGCCCGCACCGATCGTCTTTACCGACAGCGCGGCCGAGAAAGTGGCCCAGCTGATCGAAGAAGAAGGCAATCCCGACCTGAAACTGCGCGTCTTCGTGCAGGGCGGCGGATGCTCCGGTTTCCAGTACGGCTTCACGTTCGACGAAATCGTCAACGAAGACGACACCACGATGGTCAAGAACGGCGTCCAGCTGCTGATCGACTCGATGAGCTACCAGTACCTGGTCGGCGCCGAGATCGACTACAAGGACGACCTGGAAGGCGCGCAATTCGTCATCAAGAATCCGCAAGCGTCGTCGACCTGCGGCTGCGGTTCCTCGTTCTCCGTCTAAGTTTCACGCGCACCATGGCAACGGCGGGCAGCTTCGGCTGCCCGCCGTTTTTCGTTTACGGTCCAGCCCGTGTCCACTTTCACCACCCTGGTGTCTGACACCGACATGGACACGAGCTGAGCCGCAATTTGTCCACCATGGTGTCTGACACCACGGTGGACACAGGCTCTGCAATCGAGAATGGATGAGTCCGTGTCCAACCTTGGGGTCAACCCTCTTTTGGACACGAGCTCGACAGTACTTATTGTTGAGGCCGTGTCCAATTTTGGGGTTGACCCCCAGGTTGGACACGGGCTGAACAGTAGGGCTTAGACGGCAGCGAGGCGCTGAGCGGCGCTGGTGCGCTGCTGGAGGCGGTCCCAGGCGCGGTCGTGGTAAGGCAGTACGATGACGTTCAGGATGGGCTCCATCACCGCGGCGAGGCCGCCGAGGGCCAGCGAGCCGGTCGCCACGTACATCACGATCACGGCGATGATGAAGTGAAAGGCGGTCTGGCTGACTTTTTCGGCTGCCAGCAGCGTGCCGGCCTGGCCGGTGGCGCGGTGGCGCAGGCGGTGCCAGAAGTTCTCGTGCAGCGGCAACAGCGCGACATTGATGATTGGCTCGATCACGGCCGCGAGGCCGCCGAGGGCGAGGGAACCGGACATCACGTACATCAGGCTGAACGCGATGGCCATATGGGTGGTGACCTGGCTGACTTTTTTTGCTGCGATGATCATGACTGCCTCGACAATTGAATACCGTTGAGGCAGATGATAACGATTCTCGTTTAATAGTTGAAATTGATTGTTTTAACCGATTCGATTGATTACGTAAATCATCGCGGATAAAGCGCGCCCAATACACGCTCGCCCGCAGCCCCGGTAACGGCCGGCAAGTTGCCCGGCTTGCGGTCGTCGAACCGCCACGCCAGCCACGCCCAGCACAGTGCCTCCACGTGCGACGGATCGGCACCCAGCGCCTGCGTCGTTTGCACCTTCACCGCACCACCCAGCTCGTCTGCAATCATTTGCAGCAGCGCGCCGTTGTAGGCGCCGCCGCCGCAGATGTACAGCGCATCCGCGCCAGGCGCATGCTCACGGATGCCGCGCGCCAGCGTCACCGCCGTCAGGCGCGTCAGCGTGGCCGCCACGTCGGCCGGCCGAGCGTCTGCAAAGGCGGTCAGGTGCGCATCCAGCCATTCCATGTGGAACAGGTCGCGGCCCGTGCTTTTCGGCGGCGGCAGGGCGAAATAGGGCTCGGCCAGCAGCGCATCGAGCAATGCCGGGATGACGGTGCCGGAAGCGGCCCACGCGCCATTGTCATCGTAGGGCTTGCCGAGGTGGCGGCGGGTCCATTCGTCGATCAGCACGTTGCCGGGGCCCGTGTCGAAGCCCGTCACGTGGCCGTCGGCGGGCAGCACGCTGATGTTGCCAATGCCGCCCAGGTTGGCCAGTACACGGGTCTTGCCCACTTCGCCGAACAGGGCCAGATGGGCGGCCGGCACCAGCGGCGCACCCTGGCCGCCGGCCGCCACGTCGCGCGAGCGGAAGTCGACGATCGTGTCGATGCCGGTCAGTTCGGCCAGCAGTGCGCCGTTGATGGTCTGGCGGGTGAAGCCCAGTTCCGGGCGGTGACGGATCGTCTGGCCATGCGCGCCGATGGCCCGCACGTCGGCCGCCTGCATCGACGATTTTTCCAGCAGCGCCGCCACGCATTGCGCGTACACGGTGGCGATGCCGTTGCCGGCCAGCGCCTCGCGTTCCAGTTCGTTCTCGCTGGCGGCCTGCAGCTCGCGCAGTTCGGCAAGCAACTTGGCGGGGTATGGCACGTGATACGACGCCATCGTGCGCGCGGCACCGGCCCAGAAATCGACCAGCACGCCGTCGACGCCATCCAGGCTGGTGCCCGACATCAGTCCGATAAACAAGCCCATCTCACCTCCCGCGCAATAATCGTTGCGTTATTGTGCACGATTTGCCGGAATGTTAGCCAGCGAACGGTCGCGGGCGCATGGCAGTCGTACACTGAATTCACAGTCAGGCACAAAAGAAAAACGGCGCCGCAGCGCCGTTCTTGCCCAACCGGTAAGGAGCGAGCTTACTTCTGTGCCAGCGTGCTCGCGTCGAAAGCGGGACGCAGCAGTGCGAAGCGGTGAACCATTTCGCCGGAGACGGTCTTGAAGCGAGCAAGTTCTGCGGTGGTCAAAGGCGCCTGCGCGGTGACGTTCAGCTTGGTCGGATCCTTGGCCTGGCCTGCCACGCGGAACTCGTAGTGCAGGTGGGCGCCGGTGGACCAGCCGGTCGTGCCGACGTAGCCGATCAGGTCGCCCTGGCTGACCTTCTGGCCCTTTTTCAGGCCGGAAGCGAAGCGGCTCATGTGCGCATACGCGGTGGTGTAGTTGCTCCAGTGCTTCAGCACGACCACGTTGCCGTAGCCATTCTGCGTGCCGGCAAAGTCGACGACGCCATCACCGGCGGCGCGGATCGGCGTGCCTGTCGGCGCAGCGAAATCGATCCCCTTGTGCGCTTTCCAGTTGCCGGAAATCGGATGCACGCGCATCGAGAAGCCCGACGAAATCCGCGTGAATTCCAGCGGCGATTTCAGGAAGGCTTTCTTCAGCGATTTGCCGTCGAAGCTGTAGTAGCCGCCGCCCTGCTTGCTGGCCGGGTCCTCGAACCACACGGACTGGTAGGTCGTGCCGCGGTTGGTGAACTCGCCGGCCAGGATGCGGCCCGCACGGACGAACTCGCCGTCCTGCCAGAACGTTTCATACACCACGTTGAACTTGTCGCCACGCTTCAGGTCGGAGCGGAAGTCAATATTCGTCGAGAACATTTCCAGGATCTGGCGCACGATCGAATCGGGCAGGCGCGAACCGTCCGCATCGGAATCCGTTGCGGCGAACAGCGTCGTCTTGATGTCGCGGGCGTGCATCTCGACGCGGCGTTCCAGCTGCACCGGTGCTTCGGCGGCCTTGAAACCATTGCCGTCGCGGGTGATCGAAATATTCTTGACGGGGACATCGCGGCCGTCGACGACGCTGGCCTTCAGCCACAGCAGCGTGCCGTCTTCATCGGTCTGGGCCTGCACACGCTTGCCGGACTTCAGCTGCATGACGGCTTTCGCGACCTTGTCTTTCTTGATGAAGTTTTCCGCGTCGTTGTCCTCGACACCGAGGCGCTGCATCAGCGTGGCCAGCGTGTCGCCGGCGCGGATGCGTTCTTCGCGTACGTATTTCTGGGAGCCGTCCTGCTCTTCGAGGGCGGCGATCTGGGTCTTGAGGTTCGGGAGATCGACGTTTTGCGTGATCGTTTTAACCGGCAGGTCGCTGGCATCCGGCGCGAGTGGTGCAACACCGGCCGCGCCGAAAGCGCAAACGGTGAGTGCCACAGCGGAGGCGCTGACGATGCGGGCCTTGCGTGTCGAACCTAGCAGATGATACAAGCGCGAGCTTGTGAACTTGTTTATAGGGTTCATGCAATCAGTTAAAATTTGCCGCTTGAACTGTCAGGAACTTGCTTTTTTTATTCTATCTTGTTGATTTATATCGTTTTCAACGGGCAAGATTGAAGGGATCGGGCATTATAACAAACTCCTGCACCAAGCCAACACTTTGAGAAAATTTCCGCATCCATGCACACAAACTCGGACACCAATTCGTCGCTGAAGAAAGCGCCAACGCCTGCTCTCCCGCTCAGCGACAAGGTCCAGGAAGCCCTTGCCATCACCAAGCGGGGCGTCGACGAACTGCTGATCGAAAGCGAGTTCGCCCAGAAACTGGCGCGCTCCGAACAGAGCGGCGTGCCGCTGCGCATCAAGCTGGGCCTGGACCCGACGGCGCCCGACCTGCACCTCGGCCATACCGTCGTGTTGAACAAGATGCGGCAGCTGCAGAACCTGGGCCACCAGGTGATCTTCCTGATCGGCGACTTCACGTCGATGATCGGCGACCCGTCCGGCCGCAACGCCACGCGTCCGCCGCTGACCCGCGAACAGATCGAACTGAACGCGCAAACCTATTTCAAGCAGGCATCGCTGGTGCTGGATCCGGCCAAAACGGAAATCCGCTACAACTCCGAATGGTGCGACCAGTTGGGCGCGCGCGGCATGATCCAGCTCGCCTCCCGTTACACCGTCGCCCGCATGATGGAGCGCGACGATTTCGCCAAACGCTTCAAGAGTGGGACACCGATCTCCGTCCATGAGTTCCTTTACCCGCTGATGCAGGGCTACGATTCGGTCGCATTGAAGTCCGACCTCGAGCTGGGCGGCACCGACCAGAAATTCAACCTGCTGGTCGGCCGCGAACTGCAGAAGGACTGGGACCAGGAGCCGCAGTGCATCCTGACGATGCCGCTGCTGGAAGGCCTCGATGGCGTCGACAAGATGTCCAAGTCGAAAAACAACTACATCGGCATCACGGAACCGGCCAACACGATGTTCGCCAAGGTGATGAGCATTTCCGACGTGATGATGTGGCGTTACTACGAGCTGCTGTCGTGGCGCTCGCTCGATGAAGTCAACGGCCTGAAGAAAGCCATCGAAGGCGGCGCCAACCCGCGCGATGCGAAAGTGGCCATCGCGCAGGAAATCGTCGCGCGCTTCCATTCGCAGCAGGCGGCCGAGGATGCGCTGGCCGACTTCGTCAACCGTTCGAAGGGCGGCATTCCGGACGACATCGCCGAAGTGTCCGTCACCGGCGCGCCGCTGGGCATCGCGCAACTGCTCAAGCAAACGGGGCTGTGCGCATCGACGTCCGAAGCGATGCGGATGATCGACCAGGGCGGCGTGCGCATCGACGGCACCGTCGTCAGCGACAAGGCGCTGAAGGCGGAAGCGGGCACGTTCGTGCTGCAAGTCGGCAAGCGCAAGTTTGCCCGCATCACGCTCGGCGCATGATCGGGCTGCTGCAACGCGTCAGCAGCGCGCAGGTTGTCGTCGACGGTGCCGTGATCGGCGCGATCGACGGCGGGCTGATGGTGCTCGTCTGCGCGGAGAAGGGCGATACCGAGAAAGAGGCGGAGGCGCTGCTGGCCAAGCTGCTGTCGTACCGCGTGTTTTCTGACGAGGCCGGCAAGATGAACCGCAGCGTCGCCGACGTGGCGGGCGGCCTGCTGCTGGTGCCGCAGTTCACGCTGGCCGCCGACACCCGCTCGGGCACGCGCCCGTCGTTCTCGCCGGCCGCCGCGCCCGCAGATGGCAAGCGCCTGTTCGACCATTTCGTGCAACAGGCCCGTGCGCGCCACGCCGTCGTCGCGACGGGACAGTTCGGCGCCGACATGAAAGTCTCGCTGACGAACGACGGACCGGTAACTTTCTGGCTCCAGGCCGGTCCAAAGGTGCAGGGAGGATGATGCGATGAGACTGTGGAGCGATTCGTTCAAGAACGGCATGGCGATTCCTGCCGATAACGCGTTTGGCGCGCCGCACCCGGACACGCACGTGTCCTTCGCGGCCAACCGTAACCCGCACCTGGCGTGGGACGACATTCCGGCGGGCACCGCATCGCTGGTGCTGCTGTGCATCGACGGCGATGCGCCGACGGTGGGCACGGATGTCAACCAGGCCGGCAAGACGCTGCCGGTGGACCTGCCGCGCGGCGACTTTTACCACTGGGCGCTGGTGGATATTCCGCCGTCCGTGGCGAGCCTGGCCGAAGGCGCCTACTCGAATGGGGTGACGCCGCACGGCAAATCCGGCCCGGCCATCGCCAACGGCGCCGCGCACATGCGTCACGGCCTGAACGATTACACGGGCTGGTTTGCCGGCGATCCGGACATGGCCGGCGAATACTTCGGCTACGACGGTCCGTGCCCGCCGTGGAACGACGCGCGCGTGCATCACTACATCTTCCGCCTGTACGCGCTGGACGTGGCGCGGCTGCCTGTCGACGGCAAGTTCACGGCGCAGCAGGCCTTGCAGGCACTGCACGGTCATATCCTGGACGAGGCACAGGTGATCGGCACCTACACGCTGAACCGCGCGTTGCACGCATGACGACCGAACTGTTGTTGATCCGCCATGGCGAGACAGCGTGGAACGCGGTGCGCCGCCTGCAGGGCCACCTGGACATCGGCCTGAACGATGCCGGCCGCGGCCAGGCTGCCGCGCTGGCCAAGGCGCTGGCTGCAGAACCGCTGGCGGCGATCGTCTCCAGCGACCTGCAGCGGGCGATGCATACGGCGCAGGCGGTGGCGCAATACCACCATGTCCCATTCCACACCGACCGGGAACTGCGCGAGCGGGGCTACGGCGTCTTCGAAGGCCTGCTGTACACGGAAATCGCGGAACGCTATCCGGACGATTTCGCCGCCTGGCAGGGCCGCCACATCGATGCCGTGATGCCGCACGGCGACCGGCATGCCGAGAGCTTCCGTCATTTCTACGAGCGCAGCGTGGCCGCCATCGGCCGCTGGGCGGACCAGTATGCGGAACGGCACCTGGTCGTCGTCGCCCACGGCGGCGTGCTCGAATGCGCCTACCGCGCCGCCACCGGCATGACGCTGGAAAGCCCCCGCGACTTCCAGGTGCGCAACGCCAGCATCAACCGCTTCACCTGGTCCGACGGCAAGCTCGCACTGAAGCACTGGGGCGACGTGGACCACCTGGCCATCTCGCTCGACGACATCGTCTGAAAGTTGCCAAGAAAATGGGGACAAGAAAACGGTGACAGGCACCATTT
>DKJA01000090.1 GCA_002454505.1 Oxalobacteraceae bacterium UBA6704 | reverse complement strand
AATGCAACTAACCGAAGGATAGCTGCACAGCCAACCGTAAACCCAACCCCGTCTACAGAGGACATCATGCGCATCACGCAAGGCACTTTCTCCTTCCTGCCCGACCTGAGCGACGCCCAGATCGCCCGCCAGATCGGCTACTGCCTGGACCGGCAGTGGGCCCTGGGCATCGAATACACGGACGATCCCCATCCCCGCAACACGTTCTGGGAGATGTTCGGCGCGCCCATGTTCGACGTGCGCGACCCGGCCGGCATCATGGCCGAACTGGCCGACTGCCGGGCCACTTATCCGAACCACTACATCCGCGTGACGGCCTTCGACGCCAGCGCTGGCACGGAGTCGGTGGTGCTGGCCTTCATCGTCAACCGGCCGGCCGTGGAGCCGGGCTTCCGGCTGCTGCGCCAGGAGGCGGAAGGACGCACCGTCCGCTACGCCATCGAAAGCTATGCGGTGCAGGCGCGTCCCGAAGGCGCGCGCTATGCATCCGCCGGCGAAGGCGACTGACATCATGAGCGCCCCCGACTTCCCGCTGCAGGCTGCGAGCAATCCCTACGTGGCGGCGCTGGCCGATTCCGGCACCACCGGCCTGCTGGAGCAGCTGGACCGCGAACTGGTCGGGCTGGCGCCCGTCAAGCAGCGCATTCGCGATATCGCCGCGCTGCTGCTGGTCGACAAGCTGCGCGCCGAACGGGGGCTGGTGGCCGGCCCGCCCAGCCTGCACATGTGCTTTACCGGGAACCCGGGCACCGGCAAGACGACGGTGGCGCTGCGCATGGCGGCGATCCTGCATCGCCTCGGCTATGTGCGCAAGGGTCACCTGGTGGCCGTCACCCGCGACGACCTCGTGGGCCAGTACATCGGCCACACGGCACCGAAAACGAAAGAAGTGCTGAAGAAGGCGATGGGCGGCGTGCTGTTCATCGACGAGGCGTACTACCTGTACCGCCCGGAGAACGAGCGCGATTACGGCCAGGAGGCGATCGAGATCCTGCTGCAGGTGATGGAGAACCAGCGCGACGACCTGGTGGTGATCCTGGCCGGCTACCGCGACCGGATGGAGCGCTTCTTCCAGTCGAATCCCGGCATGTCGTCGCGCATCGCCCATCACGTGGACTTTCCCGACTACGGCATCGACGAGCTGGCGCATATCGCCGCGCTGATGCTGGAGACGATGCATTACCGCTTCGACGACGAAGCGGCGCGCGTGTTCACCGACTATCTGGTTCGGCGACGTGCCCAGCCGCACTTCGCCAATGCCCGCAGCGTGCGCAACGCGCTCGACCGCGCACGGCTGCGGCACGCTTCCCGCCTCGTGCACGATCCGCAGGCCGAAAGCGACGAAGCTTCATTGACCACCCTGCGCGCGGCCGACCTGCTGGCCAGCCGCGTGTTTTCCCGGACTACCGCAACGGAGGCGCCATCATGCTGAAAGCCCTGATCTTCGACGTGGACGGCACGCTCGCCGATACCGAGGAGGCGCACCGCATGGCGTTCAACGCCGCCTTCCACGATGCAGGCCTCGACTGGTACTGGAGCGCGGCCCTGTATGCGGAGCTGCTGGCCGTGGCCGGCGGCAAGGAGCGGCTGCGCCACTACTGGCGCCAGACCGATCCGCACGGCCCACCGCCGCCGGATGCCGTCATCGATCACGTGCATGCGTTGAAGACGCGCCACTATACGGCGCTGGCCAGCGCGCTGCCGCTGCGGCCCGGCGTCCTGCACCTGATCCATGAAGCGTCGGACGCGCATCTGCCGCTGGCGCTGGCCACGACCACCACGCCGGCCAATATCGATGCGCTGCTGCGCGGGCCGCTGGGCAGCGACTGGCGGCACCTGTTCGCCGCCATCGGCGACGGCAGCACGGCGGCGAACAAGAAGCCGGCGCCGGACGTTTACCTGCAGGTGCTGGCGGCGTTGAACGTGCCGGCCGACGACTGCCTGGCGATCGAGGATTCGCACAATGGTTTGCAGGCCGCCCGCGCCGCGGGGATTCCCACGCTCGTCACGCCGGGCACGTACACGCGCACGCAGTGTTTCGATGACGCGCTGCTGCAGCTGGAGCAACTGGGCGACCTGGCGGCGCTGCGCCGCTGGCATGCGGCGGCGTTTGCCGAAGGGAGCATGACATGAGTTCCGCCGCCATCCGGCTTGCGCCATCGATCCTGTCGGCCGACTTCGCGCGGCTGGGCGAGGAAGTGCGCGCCATCGAGGCGGCCGGCGCCGACCTGGTCCACGTCGACGTGATGGACAACCATTACGTGCCGAACCTGACGATCGGCCCGCTGGTCTGCGCAGCCATTCGCCCGCACGTGACGATCCCCATCGACGTGCACCTGATGGTCGAACCGGTCGATGCGCTGGTGCCGCTGTTTGCCAAGGCGGGCGCCAACCTCATCAGCTTTCACCCCGAGGCGACGCGCCACGTGGACCGCACGCTGGGCCTGATCCGCGACGCCGGCTGCAAGGCCGGCCTGGCCTTCAATCCGGCCACGCCTCTGGCGCTGCTCGATCACGTGCTGGACAAGGTGGACCTGATCCTGCTGATGAGCGTGAATCCCGGTTTCGGCGGCCAGTCCTTCATCGGCAGCGCGCTGGCCAAGCTGCAGCAGGCGAGGGCGCGCATCGATGCGCATCAGGGAGCCGGCGGCCAGCCGGTCTGGCTGCAGGTCGATGGCGGCGTCAATGCGCACAATATCGGCGCCATCCGCGCCGCCGGTGCCGACACCTTCGTGGCCGGCAGCGCCGTGTTCGGCGCGCCCGATCCGGAAGGCGGTTACCGCACCATCATGCAGCGGCTGCGCGCCAGTGCCGGAGATTTTTGCCACTAACCGAGAGTTGGCACAAAAAAAAGGAGACGCGCCATGATGAATCCCCATCGCACCACGCTGACCCAGTTCCTGATCGAGGAACGCCGCCGCTTTCCGGATGCCAGCGGCGACTTCAACAGCCTGATCCTGAACGTGGCGCTGGCCTGCAAGAGCATCGCGCGGCAGGTGGCGTTCGGCGCGCTGCATGCCGGCGACAGCGGCGGCGCCGTCAACGTCCACGGCGAAACGCAGCAGCCGATGGACGTGCTGGGCAATCGGATCTTCCTCGACATGACGCAGTGGGATGGCAACCTGGCCGGCATGGTGTCCGAAGAGATGAGTGCGCCGTACCAGATTCCCGCGTGCTACCCGAAAGGGAAATACCTGCTGGCCTTCGATCCGCTCGACGGTTCCTCGAACATCGATGTGAACGTCGCCGTGGGCAGCATCTTTTCGGTATTGAGGACGGAGGAGGGCAAACAGGCGGTCCACGAAGGCGACTTCCTGCAGCCCGGCCTGGCGCAGGTGGCGGCCGGCTACGCCGTGTACGGCCCGGCGACGATGCTGGTGCTCACCGTCGGCAATGGCGTCAACGGCTTCACGCTGGACCCGAACCTGGGCGAATTCATGCTGACGCACCCGGCGATGACTGTGCCCGCCGATACGGGCGAGTTCGCAATCAACGCATCGAACAGCCGGTTCTGGGAAGCCCCCGTCAAGCGCTATGTCGACGAATGCCTGGCGGGACGCAGCGGCCCGCGCCGGAAGGATTTCAATATGCGGTGGATCGCTTCGCTGGTGGCCGAGGCGCACCGGATCCTCATGCGGGGCGGCGTGTTCCTGTACCCGCGCGACAGCAAGGTGCCCGACATGGCCGGCCGGCTGCGCCTCCTCTACGAAGCGAACCCGGTCGGCTTCATCATCGAGCAGGCCGGCGGCCGCGCCAGCACGGGGCGCCAGCCGGTGCTGGAAGTGCCGCCCGCGTCGCTGCACCAGCGCATCGGTCTCGTGTTCGGGTCGCGCAACGAGGTGGACCGCATCGAGCGCTATCACCGCGAGGCGCCGCCGGCCGATCCGCCATATCCGCTGTTCCACGAACACGGCCTGTTCCGCGTGCCCGCCTGACCATCGAACGCATACGCCAGGGAGAATGCCATGTCCGAACGCCATCCCATCATCGCCATCACCGGCTCGTCGGGTGCCGGCACCACGTCCGTCACCCGTACGTTCGAAAGCATCTTCAGGCGCGAAGCCATCCGCTCGGTGATCGTCGAAGGCGACAGCTTCCACCGCTACGACCGTGCCGAAATGCGCGTCAAGCTGGCCGCCGCCGAACTGGAAGGCGACATGACGTTCAGCCACTTCGGGCCGGACAACAACCTGTTCGAGGAACTCGAGGCCATGTTCGCCAGCTACGCGGAGCGCGGCACGGGGCGCTACCGCAAATACCTGCACGACCACGACGAAGCGGCGCCGTACCGCCAGGATCCCGGCACTTTCACGCCATGGGAAGACCTGCCGGCGGATACCGACCTGCTGTTCTACGAAGGGCTGCATGGCGCCGTGGTGCACGGCGCGATCGACGTGGGCCGCCATCCGGACCTGCTGATCGGCGTCGTCCCCGTGATCAACCTGGAATGGATCCAGAAGCTGTGGCGCGACAAGGCCAAGCGGGGCTATTCGACCGAGGCCGTCACCGACACGATCCTGCGCCGCATGCCCGACTACGTGAACCACATCTGCCCGCAGTTCTCGCGCACCCATGTGAATTTCCAGCGCGTGCCTTGCGTCGACACGTCGAACCCGTTCATCGCCCGCGAAATCCCGGCGCCGGACGAGAGCTTCGTCGTGATCCGCTTCGCCGACCCGAAAGGCATCGATTTCCAGTATCTGCTGGCGATGGTGCCCGGCTCGTTCATGTCGCGGGCGAACACGATCGTCGTCCCGGGCGGGAAGATGGAGCTGGCGATGCAGCTGATCTTCACGCCGTTCATCCTGCGCATGATCGAGCGCCGCAGGCGTGCGCTGACCACGCTGTGAGGCGGGCATGACCAACCGCGCCGTACTGATCGACCTGGACGGCACGCTGGTGGACAGCGCGCCGGATATCGCCGAAGCGGTCAATCGGCTGCTGCGCGAGCTGGGCGCTGCATCGCTGGACCTCGCCACGGTGCGCGGCTTCATCGGCAACGGCGTGCCGGCCCTGATGCGCCGCGTGCTGGACGCAAGCGGCGCGGCACTGGCGGAGCGGGACGCGATCGCATTATTCCTGCACCACTATCAACAAACCAATGGCCGCCACGGCGGCGTCTTCCCCGGAGTGCGGGAAGGGTTGCGGGCCTTGAGGGACGGCGGCTGGCGGCTGGGCTGCGTCACCAACAAGCCCGAAGGGCCCAGCGTGACGCTGCTGGCCATGCATGGCCTGGCGCCGTGGTTCGACATCGTCGTCGGCGGCGATACGGTGGGCCGCATGAAGCCGGACCCCGCACCGCTGCTGCATGCGCGCCGCATGCTCGATGCCGCGTTCTGCGTGTTCGTCGGCGATTCGGCCGTGGATGTCGCGGCGGCGCGCTCTGCCGGCATGCCGGTGCTGATCGTCCGTTACGGCTATCCAGGGCCAGGCGGCCACGCCGCGCTGCCATGCGACGGACTGATCGACTCGCTGGAAGCGGTGGCTCAGTCCATGCCCGTCTTGCCGGGCGCCCAGTAAGCCTTGCTCTGCCGCCGGCCCGCATCGATGCCGGCCTGCCGCAGCGCACGGCCGATGTGCTGGATGGTGCCAGCCTGGCCGGTCAGCACGATGTCAGCGGTGGGGCGCAGGCGCAGCAGCACCGACAGCTCGCGTTCCAGCGCGGGCAGGTGGCCGTGCTCTGCCTGGCGGGCGCAGACGCGCGCATCGGCAAGCTTCAGCCTTGCCAGCACGGGCTGCGTGTCGGCCGGCGCGGTCACTTCGAACAGCATCTGCACCGCCGACGGCAGGCGCTGCGACAGTGCGGCTGCCAGGCCGAGCGATGTCTCGTCCCCGAACAGGATCACGGGCGCCTGCGGCCGGGCGATCCGGACGGATTTGCGGGGGCCGAACACGACGCAGCCGTCGCCCGTCTTCACGGTGCGGCCCCATTCCGCGCCGGGCCCGCCGGCGTGCAGGTAGACGAGTATCCGCGTGCGGCCGGCCGCCGGGTCCCAGTCGATCGGCGTGTAGGTGCGCTGCACCCAGCCGCCGAACTGCAGCTGGATCTTGTCGCCCGGCGTCCAGGCCGCGTTGCGCAGCGCGCTGCCGCCCAGCGTGACGATGCGGAAGGCGGTGCCGACATCCTCGATGTCGACCACCTGCGCGGTGCGGGTGAATACTTTCAGCAGCGCCGATTCGAACAGGCCGGCGCGTTTTCTTTCTGGAGCGATGGTGTCGTTCATGCGAAGGTTCCGTTCATTTTTCGGATTGGTCGGCGTCGCCGCGGCACCAGCGCTCGTGCCAATGGCTGCGGGCGTGGCGTTTCAGCGCATTGCGCTCGTCGTCCGTCATGCCTTCCCGGTGGCGGTGCCATCGGCGGCCGCCGCGGCCGCCGCCGAACAGGATCTTGCAGAGGGCGAACAGGCCCAGCGCCTGCCAGTAGTCGATCGTGCGGGCGCCCGTGAACAGGGCCGGCATCAGCCAGTTCCACAGCATCATCACCACCCAGATCACCGCCGCGAACAGCGCGATCCACACGCTGGCCATGGCGATGAACCCCGCCACGCTCCTGCGCCTGCCAAAGAATTTCTTCATGATTTGCTTTCCTCGTTTGCTTGCTGAGTTAAATCGGTTCGTCATACAGGGGCTGCAGGCGTGCGCGCAGATGCAGCACGGCGCGGCGTTTCCAGCCCAGCAGCGTGTTCACGTTGACGCCGTCGCGCGCCGCCAGTTCCTTGAAGCTGAGCCCTTCCAGCTCGTGCGCGATGAACACGTCGCGCTCGTTGGCGGGCAGTTCGGCCAGCGCAGCCGCCATCGCGTCGAGCAGCTTCGCGCGGGTATAGGCCGCCTCCGGCCCGTCCTCCAGCGCGGGCAGCGCCCGGTCGAGGAAATCGCCGGCATCCTCGTCGTCGCCATCGCCCGGCATGGGTTCCTCGCGCTTCTTGCGCACCCGGTCGATGATGCGGTTGCGCGCCACCCGCATCAGCCAGGCGCCGGCCTGTTCGATCGGTTCGGGCAGGCCGCAAGCCCGCACGAATTCGTACAGCACGTCCTGCAGGATGTCTTCCGCATCGCCCGGATTGGGCACGCGCCGGCGGATGAAGCCGAACAGGCGGTTCCGCTCGCGCGCGACGATTTCAGCGATGCCGGTTTTCGGTTCTGTCATCAATGCATCCGGAGGATGGGAAGTGCTCGTGTCCATGCTGTGAAGACGGGGCACGAACACGAATATTGTGGGCTGCGCAAAAAATATTGGTGAAACGCCCGCGTGCGCGAGCGCACGGTAAGCCTGCGGCGATGTGTCCAGAATGGGCGGTTGCAGGCAATACCGCCATGACGAACACGAGGAGGTCTCATGCAGCGCCCCGATTTTGTACCCATCCGATCGCTCGCCACGCTGACTTTAGCATTGCTGCTGCCGGCCGCCGCCCACGCCCAGTCTGTGCCCACCGTGCTGCAAGGTGCCCGCATCATCGACGGCAGCGGCGGCAAGCCGATCGAAAACGGCTCGATCGTCATGCGCGGCGGCGTGATCGAGAGCGTGCAGGGCCCGGGCGCGAAGCCGCCGGCCGGCGCCAAAGTCATCGACCTGCGCGGCAAGACGCTGATGCCGGCGCTGATCGCCGGCCACGCCCACCTGGGCATCACGAACGGCACGAAGGCGGGCGCGGAGAACGTCACCGAAGCGAACGTTACGCGCCAGTTGCAGAAATACGCGCGCTACGGCATCGGCACGGTCGCCACGTTCGGCACGGATCACGATTTCATCTACGGTATGCGCGACCGCCAGCGCGACGGCTCGCTGAAGGTGCCGGCCATCCTTACCGCCGGCCGCGGCTTCGGCGTGCCCGGCGGTGCGCCGCCGATTGCGATGGGCATGGACAAGGTCTACCGGCCCACGACCGAAGCGCAGGTGAAGCAGGACATGCGCGAGCTGGCCGCGCACCGGCCCGACCTCGTCAAGGTCTGGGTCGACGACATGGGCAAGCCGGACATGAAGAAAATGGCACCGCCGCTGTACAAGGCGGTCATCCGCGAGGCGCATGCCAACGGCCTGAAGGTGGCGGCCCATGTGTACTACCTGGAAGACGCGAAGCGGCTGGCCCGCGACGGCGTCGACATCTTCGGCCACAGCGTGCGCGACCGCGACGTGGATGCGGCATTCATCGCGCTGATGAAGAAGAACGATATCGCCTACATCCCCACGCTGGACCTGGACGAGTCGTTCTTCGTCTACAAGGAGCAGCCGGACTGGATGAAGAAGGACTTCTTCCGCGGCGCGCTCGATGCCGGCGTGTGGGAATGGCTGCACAGCCCGAAATACGAAGTGAAGGAAAAATCGCGTCAGGACCTGGCCATCGCCAGCCGCAATGTGCAGGCGCTGCACCGCGCCGGCGTGCGCATCGGCCTCGGCACCGACTCGGGCGCCACGATCCCGCGCGTGCAGGGCTTTGCCGAACACCGCGAATTGCAGCTGCTGGTCGCGGCGGGCCTGACGCCGATGCAGGCACTGCAGGCCGGCACCAGCGTCAATGCGGGCATCTTCGGCATCGGCGCCCAGCGCGGCACGCTGGCGGCCGGCAAGCGGGCCGACATCGTCGTGCTCGATGCGAATCCGCTGGACGATATCGGCAACACGCAGAAGATCGATGGCGTGTGGCTGGGTGGCGAAAAGGTCAGCAAGCAGCCCTGATCGCGGATCACTGCACGATGCTGGCGCCTGCCAGCGGCTTCCTCGGCTTGAAATGCTCGTCCACCACCAGCGCAGTGGTCCCCGGCGGCAGTACCTGCAGCGACTTGAGGAATTCGATCAGCGCAGCCTGCTCGTCCTTGCCGGCGGCCTGGAAGGCCTGGCGGCTGGCCAGCGCTTCGCCGGCATGGCCCAGCACCGCCTCGCGCATCGTGCTGTACAGACCGTGGTGAAAGTAGGGGCCGGAGTTGGCGATGCCCCAAAGGCGGCGCGTCAGGAAGCGCCGGTTCCCGGCCGGGAACTTGGCGGCCCACACGGGCCAGTTCATGTCCAGCGATTCGGTCGGCATCGCGTCGGCCGGGTCGGTGATGTCGTGCAGCTTGAAGTCCGTGTAGGCCGGCACCAGCATCACCAGGTCGTCGGGATGTTCCGGCGCCAACCGCGGCTGCGGCAGCGCGGGATCGTTCAGGTCCACGCGCACCGTGTTCGCGTCGCCCGCGCGCAGGTTGCCGGCCGGGTTGAACGGCCCCGGTTCGCTGAAGGTCCAGCCGGCGCGGCTCAGCGGCAGCGCCGGCGTGTGGCAGGCCGCGCAGCCGAACGCGGTGAAATTGCGCTGGCCGCGCACGATGGCGCCAGCGATCTTCGGATCGTTCGGAATCACCTGGCCCGGCACGGCCAGCGTGGCCTGGAAGATCGATGCGGCGGTGACGTCGGCGCGGGTCAGTTCGTTGCTGTAGCTGTCGCCGTCGGGATCGCTGTTGGCACCGAAGCGTTCTGTCGACTGGATGCCGTGGTGGTGATTGAACGACGTGTTGGTGAAGTCGCGCAGCGAGACCGAATTGCCGGCCTGGTGCCACGGCCGCACCACCAGCGTCGGCGGATCGATCGGCGTGGCCGTGATCAGGCTGAGGCGGGGCAGGCCGGTCACGCCGCTGACATCCCACAGGCCGTCGGCGCGGCGGGTCAGCTTGCCGAAGTCGATGCCCTTGGCCACCAGCGCGCGGGTGTCGCCGCGCCGCATGCTGTCGCGGATGCGCTGCAGGTCCATGGTGATTTCGCGGGCCAGCATCTCGATGTAGCCGGCGCCGAACATGCCCGGCGTGTGGCGCGAGTTGCCGATGCTGGCCAGCGTCACGGGCTGGCCCTGTTCGTCCAGCGCGCCGCGGGTCGGCACCAGGTCGGCCCGTTCGAAGGTGGCGAAGTCGAAGCGCTGGCCCTGCACGAACACGTTGGCAACGAAGTCGCCGCTGCCGCCGGCCAGGCCGAACGGCTGATTATGGCAGCCCATGCAGGAATTGGCGTCCGGGCCGGACACGCGGTTGAAGCCGCGCGCGCCGACCAGCGGCGACGACGGGTCGGCCAGGCCCCGGCCATTGCCCTTGGTGAGCGGGCGGCCGCCGCCTTCGCTGGTGGTCCAGTTGGCCGAGAACACCCGCTGGCCGTGCTCCAGCAGCCGCGCCAGCGTGGCCGTGTATTCCTCGTCGTCCTGCATGTGGGCGGGCAGGCCCAGTTCCAGACCCAGCTCGTTGCGCGGCGCTGATGCGTCGATCAGCACCGTTGCCGCTGCCGCCCCGAGCGTCACGACGGCCAGCGCGACACCCAAGATCCTTTGCCATCCCATTGCTGCTCCCGTCACCGTTTCTGTTTCGCGTCGGGCGACACGAGCTCGATCTGCAGCGATCCGGGGCCGGGCCGGCCCGCCACGCCGGCACCGCCGGAAGAAATGCCCGCGCCGCGTGCCACCCGGGCACCGTCACGCCAGATCTCCACATTGATGCCGCCCGGCGGCACGCCGGCCAGCGTGAAGCGGCCCTGCGCATTCGTGTTCGCCATGCCCAGGTAGCGCGGATTGCCGGACGATGTGACGCGCACTTCGGCATTGGCCAGTGCCGCGGCGGACAGTGCGGCAGCCGCCTGCCGGGCCGCCGTGGCGGCACCGCCCGAGAGCGACGTCCCTGGCGCCGCAGGCGGCGGCAGCACCGTGCGCACCGTGTAGCCGCCGCCGCTTGGCGTGAACACGACGAAGGCGTAATCCAGGTCGAACGGACTCGTCGCCGTGAAGTACTCGTAGGCGGCGCTGCCGGCCGGCACCTCGAGAGCTGGCGTGGCGCTGTAGTCGACCTGCACGAACGGCGCATTCGGCCCCGGCGTGATGCCGGTGATCGAACCGCTGCGCAGCGCCGTGATGCCCTGGAAGGCAAACACAATGCGGCCGTCGCGGAACAGCTGGATCTGCAGCGTGTTGCTGCCGCCTTCGCTGTACTGGCGCGTGCGGTCGTAGGTGACGATGAAGCGGTCCGGCAGCCGGTCGTTGACCAGCACGCCGCCACCGCCGATCAGGTCGTCGAAGAAGGCGGCGATGCGGTGCAGGCTGGAGAACGCCGGCACGTTTTCCGAGTACGTGGAGTCGCCGGCGCCGAACGTGATGTAGCCGTTGGTGCCGACAAAGGCCGTGGTCTCGGCCGTGCCGTAGAACGGGAACGCGAACGGCAGCGTGTAGGACGCCGAGCAATCGTCGCAGGTCGTCCACAGCGTGCCGTAGTCCGTTTCGAAGTGCACGTCAATGACGACGATGGTGCCCACGTCCGTGACGCCGCCCAGCACCGGCGGCGTCGGCACCGAGGCGCCGTTGCGCGCGATGCCGCCGTCCGGCGTCCAGCTGGCCTGCACCACCAGGTTGCCCAGCACAGTCGGCACGGACGTGATCGAGAAGCGGCCGTCGGCGCCCGTGGTGGCGGTGCGGCCGCCCGGTGCGGTGACCAGCGCACCGGCCAGCGGCGTGCCTTCGGCATCGACGACAACGCCGGTGGCCTGCGTCAGCGGATCGGGCGCGACGCTGACGGTGACCGGTGTCGCAGTGCCCTCGTTGCCGCCCAGGTCGCGCGCCACGGCGCCCAGTGTCAGGCTGCTGATCCCGGTCGGCACGGTGAACGTGTACTGATAGGGCGCGCTCGTGCTCGTAAACACCGGCTGGTCGTTGACCACGAAACGTACGGCCGCCACCGTGATGTCGTCCTGCGCATCGACGGTCACCGTCAGCGGCGCGCCTTCGTAGACCAGCGTGCCGTCGGCCGGCGCGGTGATCGCGGCTGTCGGCGGCACGCCCGCCAGGTCGATGCGGGGCTGGTACTGGCCGATGTACAGCCGGCTGTCGCCGCTGCTGCCGCCCCGTTCCAGGCTGTTGCGGTCGGCCGCCAGGTAGATATAGCTGTCGTCGGCGGCGATGCCCATGCCGTTGTCGTCGCGGGCCGGGAAGTTCAGGATCGCGCGCGGCTGCAGTTCGGCGGGATTGCTGATGTCGACGATCGGCACGCCGTTGACGAACACCACGTCCGCGCCCAGCGCGAAGTTCCCGGACAGGATGACGTTCTGCAGCAGGCCGCCCAGCGACTGCTGCGTGCGCGACAGGATCTGCGGCGCGGCCAGGTCGGCGATGTCCACCGACGTCATGCTGTTGGCGTAGTCGGCCACGATGGCCGTATTGCCGCGCAGCGCCACGCCGCGGGCGTCGCCGGTGGCGGCGGTGCCGCGCAGCAGCGGCGCGGACAGGTTGCTGACGTCGACCAGTTTCAGGCCAGCGCCGCCCATCGCCACCGCGGCCAGGTTGCGGGTCAGGTCGAGGTCCAGGTTCCATGCGCTGCCGCCCAGACTGACTGTGCCGGCCTGGATCATCGCGCCCGGATTGGCCACGCTGACGATGGTCAGGCTGCCGCCGGCCGCCACGTAGGCGGTCGTGCCGCGCACCTTGACGCCCATCGCATTGCCCACGCCGGCAAAGGTGCCCAGCAGCCGCGGTGCGGCGGGATTCGTCACGTCGACCACTTTCAGTCCACCGGCCGTTGCCAGGTAGGCCAGGTTGCCGGCCAGCGTGACGTCGTTGGCGCTGGCGTTCAGGTTCAGCGTGGCGAGGATCGTGGGCGTGCGGCGGTCGCTGCTCAATGCAACCACCTGCAGGCCGGCCGATCCCGCGGCCACGTAGGCGAAATCGCCGCTGACCGCCACTGCGTTGGCGAAGCCGGGAATGGCCACATGGGCCAGCGCGCCGGGCGCGAAGTCCTGCACCACGCCCTGCACGGTGGCCACGTGGCCGTTGTTGGTGACGGTGATGTCGCAAGTGCCGGCCGTGCTGGCGTAGACGCGGCCATCCGGCGCACCGAAGTTGCAGGAAGCGATATTGCTGCTGGCGTACTGCGTCTGGCGCGCGGTGCTGGTCAGATTGATGTCGGCGCCGTCGATCATCGTGCCGGTGACGGTCAGCTGCACGCTGGCGCTGCCGGTGAGGGCATTGACGATCAGCGTGAAGTTCCCCGGCGTGACACGGATGGCCCGCAGCGCGGCGCCGTAATTGACACTCGCCGCACTGGACGGATCGGTGCCGGTGGCCACCTCGGTGCCGTCGCGCACGCCGTCGCCGTCCGTGTCGGCCAGCAGCGGGCTGCTGCAGAAGCCGCCCGCGCACAGCACTTCATCGCCGTCGGGGCGGCCATCGCCGTCCGTGTCCGGATTGCGCGGGTCGGTGCCGGCGCGGTATTCGTCCAGCGCGGTCAGGCCGTCGCGGTCCGCGTCGAACAGCGCATCGGCGGCGTTGTTCGGGTTCATGCCGAGGCGCAGTTCCTCCTCGTCGGGGATGCCGTCGCCATCGCTGTCGGCGCCGGCCAGCGCCACGCGCAGCTGGACGATGCCGGTGGTGCCCTCGTTGAGGGCCTGGATGACGACCGTGCCGCTGCGCACCGCGGTGACCACGCCAGCCGGCGAAATGGTGGCGATGGCCGGATTGCTGATGCCGTAGCTGGTGCCGGTGCCGGTGACGTCGGCCTGGCTGCCGTCCGGGTAGCTGGCCAGCGCCGACACCTGCGCGGTGGCGCCGGGGCCGGTCAGCTCGGCGACGGAAACGCCCACCCGCAGGTTCGTCGGGATCGGCGTGGTCGGCCCCAGCACGATCGGCGGCAGCGTGACGGAGCCGTTGGCCGGCACGGTGAACTCGGCCGACTCGCCATACGTGGTGACGCCCGCTTCCACGCAGGTGGCCCGCGCCCGCACGCGGCCGAAGTTGGCGGGCAGGTTGGGCAGCACCCACGTGCCGTCCGCCTTGGCCTGCACGTTGCGGTTCAACACGCTGATCGTGCAGTTGTCGTTCAGGCCGGCGGCTTGGGCGGGCAGGCCGGTCAGCACGGCCAGGGAACAGAGCACCGCTGCACCGAGCAGGGGCAGGATTTTCGTTGAAATGAATGTCATGCAATTCTCCCTGGCTGCTGCGCCGTCATTGGTAAGCCACGCCTGCCGGCGCCCGGTTCAACTGGTCTTGCATTCGCTGCAGGAATTCCTTTTGCGTGCGTTCGGCCATGGGGGTGATCCGCCGTGCCCAGGTTCCCACAACCGAGTCCTGGCGTCCGATCCGCACCGTGGTGGATCCCCCTGTGCCGTTCTGCCGGCGCGCCGGCCACGTCGCCACGATGAGCGCGTCGCTGTATCGCCACACCACTGCGATTTCCCGCAGGTTCCGTTCGCCGGCGATTTCGCCTGCCTGGTCCGGCAATCCCCACTGCGCCAGCACGGCGCTTTGAAAAGCCTCGGCTGCGTCCGGCGCCGGTTTGGAGAACACCACGCTGACGAGAATTGGCCGGGACTCGTCGAACAGATAGACAACCTGCTCGATGAACGCGGAGTGCACTTTTTCAAACAGCATGCGTGGATGACCGCTGCGATCGCCCCGGAAGCCGTCACGCTGCAGCGCCGGACGGATGCTCCGCAGCGCCGACTGCGACATGCCGAGCGCAATGCCGGCAAAGGATTCCGGCATTGCCGCTGCCGCTGCCGCTTCGGTTCGATCGATCGGGACACGGACACTCTGCCTTGCGTCCACGCCGCAGGCCAGCATCAGCAGCAGTGCCGGGATGACGGTTGGCGAAGCCGGGCGGTGCTGCGAAAGAATGCGCATCATGGGTTTCCGGTGATGGCCAGGCTGTGTCGGCCGATGCTGAATCTGCGGTCCTGCGCTACCGGTCCGGCACGCGTGCGAACACCAGTTCGAACTGCCTCCTTGGTCCGTCGGCGCGCGAGCGCAGGCCGGCAAGCCAGGCGGCAGTGGCGCCGCGCACCACGTCGATGCTGTGATAGCGGATATAGGCCGGCGCCTTGGCCTGGCCCTGGTACAGCGCGGCCACCTTGCCGGCCGCGTCGATGTCGAATACCTGCAGCCGGCCGTGGTCGGCCACGCCGGCCGCCGTGAAGCGTCCGCCGCCGCCGGCCAGCGCGAACGGCGCGGCCAGGCGGCCGTCGAAGATCGTCTGCCGGGCCGGCTGCTGCAACGCGGCGCTGCCGCCGCCGGCGAACAACTCCAGCACGACACTGCCCGATTCCAAACCCGGCGCGAGTTTTTCATACAGCAGGCCGATACGGCGGCCATCGCTGGCCAGGTGGGCGTAGCGCGTCGGGCCGGGGCGCGACTCGCTGCCCAGCGTGGCACCATCCCTGCCCAGGCGGCCCAGCCAAACGGCCTCGGGGAACATCTCGCCCGGCGTGCCGCCGGCGACGAGATAACCATCGTCGCTGTCGACGATGTCCAGCACCATGACCAGTTCCTCGAAGGTGCGGGTCCATTGCAGTTCGCCCTGCGGCGACACGGCGGCCACGAAGCCCTGGCTGCCCACGGCGCCGGCCACCACCAGGTTGCCCTGCCGCGCCAGCAGCAGCGCGCCGACTTTGACGGTACCGCTGCCCACGCTGAACGCCTTGCCGAACGGCGTGACGGCGCCGCGCTGGTCCAGCCGCGACAGGCGCAGGTTGCCGGCTTCGTCGGTGGCCGCCACATAGGCGCCGCCCGTCGCATCGAACGCGATGCCGGCATGTTCGCGCAGCGGTTCGGCACGGGCACCCAGGCCGGCGGACTTCTGCTGCTTGCCCAGCGCATCGAAGGTCACCAGCCGCAACTGGTCGCCGCGGCCCGGCGCGGCGTCCGTGTACAGCATGCCGAGCGCGCTGCGGTCGGCGCTGCCGGCAATCGCGATCAGCTTCGTACTGTCGGTAGCCGGCAAGGCCTGCTGCTGCCAGCCGGCCGGTTCCTGCGCCGCGGCGGGCAGGGCGGCCAGCCAGGCCAGCATCCATGCCGCGGCGAGGAATTTATTGCGCACGTGCTTACTCGCAGCACTGGCAGTATTGCGTCTGGCGTTCCGCATAAGCCGATCCTCCTCCCAAATTGACACCCTGGTAGTACAGGTTCGCGTACGACAGGGTGTCGATCGCGCATTCGCCCCGTTGTTCCATGTAGCCGTCGTCGCCCTGGCACTGTTCTTCCGTCAGGTTCGCCGGGCAGGCCGGCGGGTAGGCCGCCGCGCACGTCGCCCGGATCCCGTCGCGCATGCTGGTGTCGCAGTTCCCCTTGTCGCTGCGGCAGGTCTGGTAGCAGATGTCGTGGCGGTTGCATGCCAGCGGCAACGCCGCGCCGGCATTCGGCACCAGGCCCTGCGGCCGGCCGAATTCGGTGGACGCGACGCCCAGCCAGCCGGCGCCGAACTTGCCCCGCATCGGATCCTGGATGTTCGACGTCAGGCCGCCGCTGCAGCCGTCGATGTCGTGCTGCCGGTGCGAGTCGGGCACCTGGGTGCGGCGCGGGCAGCGCTGCTCCTGCTGGCCATAGGGCACGTCGAACTTGGCCTGGATCTGGCCGTTGTAGCAGCAGGTCGAGGTATCGTCCGGGTTGCTGCCGTCTTCGCTGTTGGCGGGCATGCCATTGCGGCATTGCTTGCATTGCTGCTCCGGCTTCTCGCTGTCCTTGTTGCGCGTGCCCACCACGCCGCCATTGCAGAACTGCTCCTTGCAGTCGGTGGGCGAATGCTGGGGCGGCGTCTGGCTGTTGTCGGCCACGCAGCCGGAGCCTTCGCATTTGCGGCAGGTGGAGCAGGTGCCGGCCGAGCCGGACGTGTTCGGATTGCCGCCGCAATGCCAGCCGGCCTTGATGACGCCGGCGCCCGGGTCGGACGTGATGGTCGAACCATCTTCGCTGACGGTGGCGCTGCCGATGGCGACGAAGCTGGCCAGGTCGTGGTCGTACGAGTACATCTCCGTCACGGCGCGCGGCGCCAGGCCGTCCACGTTGGGGATCGTCATCCGCGCGGCCGGGCTGAAATGCGTGCCGACGGGCTGAATCGTCACGACGAAGCGGGGCTGCTGGCCGAAGCCAGGCGCCATCGGCACCTTGTCGATATTGACCGGCGTGACGTGCACGCAGCCGTTGCGCGAGCCGCCGGGGAAGGTGGCCGAGCCGGGTGCGATCGTCAGCGCGAAGCCGGGCACTTCGGGCAGCGTCAGCGTGCCGCCTGTGGTCTCGTTGACGCACACGCGGTTGTTCGGATTGAGCGCCGGCAGGAACACCGGCATGCCCAGCGTATTGTTCTGGCCCGAGACGGTGACCATGTCGAAGTCCAGCGTCGGCCAGGTGCCCTCGCGCGTGGCCGTGCCGCCGTCGGCCATCAGCTTGAAGATGCCGACGGGGACCGGCTGCATGGCGAACTGGCCCTGCGCATCGGTCGTCACGGCGGCCGCCATCTCCTGCGGGATATTGCTGCGGTGGCCCTGCGTGATCTGCAGCAGCCGCATCGTCACGCCGAGGATCGGGCGGTTGCTGTTGTCCAGCACCACACCGGTGATGCGCGTCTGCGCCGCCGGGCCGGGCACGAGGCCGTTGGCGGTGAAGGCCGCCGCGAAGCCGGTGCCGCCGGTGAAGTTCGCGTCGACGACATTGTTGTTGACGCCCTGGTCCGGGCCGACGGTCAGCGTGGCCGCCACGCGGCCGTCGCTGTCGCTGGTGGTCTGGTAAGCGGCCTGCCGGGTGGCGCCGAAACCGCCGCCGCCTTCCTTGACGGTGAACGTCACCGGAATGCCGGCGAGGCGGTTGTTGTTGGCATCCGTAACGATGGCGATGAACGGCAGCGGCAGCGGCTGGCCGACGACGCCCGTCTGGTTGTTGCCGGAATCGACCACCATCAGTTTCGCGCCGCCCGGCGTGCCGGTGGCGACGAAATCGACGGTGGCCTGCGCGCCGGCCGCGCTGGCTTCGACGAGGTTGCCGCCGCCGGCGCGCGTGCCGAGGCGGTAGTACACCCGCGCATTGCCCTCGGCATCCGTATTGACGGCGGTGGCACCGAGTCCGTTGGCGGCCGTGGTATTGGGCGACACGGTGCCGTCCAGCCCGACCACGCGGAACACCACCGGCCGGTTCGGCACCGGCGCGCCCTGCGCATTGGTGAGCAGCACGACGAGCGGGGCGTCCAGCTGCGTGCCGGCGGCGCCGCGCTGGTTGTTGCCGGAGACGAGGGCCAGCCCGCCGGCCGCGATGCGCGTGACGGTGGCGCTGGTGGTGGCGCGGTTGCCGGCGCGGTCGGTGGCGATGGCCTGCACGGTGTTCGCACCGGCGTTCAGCGGCACGTCGCGGGCGACGAAGCTGCGGTTCAGCACTTCGGCCGCCACGCCGTTGACGGTGACCGTGGCCTGTTGCGGATTGACGGTGCCGACGACGATGTCGTTGACCATGCCGCTGACCGTCACGGCGGCGGCGCCCGTATTGGCGCCGGTGGCCGGCGAATAGATCTCGATCTTCGGCGCGGTGGTGTCCAGCGTGACGAGGATGCTGCTGGTGGTCGTGCTGCCGCCGCTGTTGGCCGCCACGGCGGTGATCGTGTTCGGCCCTTCGTTCAGCGGCACGGACGCGTTGAAGGTGGTGCCGCTCAGGACCGCGGCGATGCCGTTCAGCGTCACCTGCGCGGCCGGGTCGCCCACCTTGCCGGTTACCGTGATGACGGGCGTGTTCAGGTAGGCGCCGCTGGCCGGCGAACTGATCTCGACGCTGGTGGCGGTGCCGGTGATGACGACGGTGAACACGTCGGAATACACCGCCTGCGCCTGGCCGGGGAAGGTGCCGGCCACGCGATAGCGCACGGTGCCGGGCGCGTTTTCCAGCACCGTCGAGCGCAACGAGTACGTGTTGTCGGCCGCAGTGGCATCGCCTTCCACGCCGTCGTCGTGCAGCGTACCGAGGCTGGTCGGCGCCGTGCCTTCCGCCCCCAGCCGCTGCAGGATCAGCGTGGTCGGCGGCTCGGCCGAGATCACACCCGCGGTGACAAGGCCGACGACCGGCACGCCGGCCGGCGTGGTGCCGACGGAGAAGCCGGCCGGACGGATCACGGGCGCGGTGGAGGCGGGCGTCACGGTCAGCGTGACGGGTGAGGAAATCGTGCGCTTCAGTTCGCGCGCGAACGCCGCCGATACCTGGAAGCCGACGTTGCCGGCGGCCGTTTCGTTGAGCGGCATGGCCAGCGTGTAGACCTTGTCGCCGGCCGTTTCGTCGCCTTGCTGGCCATCGTCGCGCAGCAGGCCGACGATGCCCTGCACGGTGCCGTCGGCCTTCAGCCGCTGGACGTTGGCGCTGCCGGCCGTGTAGTTCGGATCGGTGATGGGGATCGTCAGCGTGACGGTGGCTGGCGCGCCTGCCGGGATGCTGCCGGGCGCCAGCGACGGTGTGCCCAGCGTGCCGGCAGCGGCGGGGCCGGCCAGCAGGGCGCCCGCGAAGGCTGAACAGAGCAGTGAACGGATGGCTCGCATGCTGGCTCCTCGGCGCGCGGCGGTCCGCGGCGCGCAACGCACATCGATCGGTGGATCAGTCTTGTTGTTGTTGTCTCGTGCGGCCGCGGCGTGCCGCATGCAATGCCAGTGCGAGCCCGAGCAGCACCAGCGGCAGCGTGCCCGGTTCTGGGATGGCCAGTGCCGCGGTGTCGATGGTCAGGTCGTCGAGCGTCAGCGAGCCGCCGAAGAGCGAGGAGCTGATCACCACGCGGGTGATCAGGTCGCCGTTGCTGGTGACGCCCAGCAGCTCGTTCGGGGTGCTGCCGACGTCGCCGAAGCCGTTGGCGACATTCGTGTGCCATGCGGAGGTGGCGGTGGTCAGCAGGTTGTTCGCACTGTCGTAGGCTGCCAGCGTCAGCCCGTTCGCGTAAGTGAAGCGGCCGAACACGCTCTGTACGGCGGTGGCGAACGTGATGACGATCGGGCCGCCATCGTCGAAGACCACGCCGGCGCCGGAGGCGGGCGGGAAGGCTAATTCGTTGAGGCTCCAGCCGGCGAGCAGCACGGTGGCATTGCCGAACGTCAGGCCCGAATATTGGGTCGTCAGCGCGGTGGCATCTTCGAGTGTGTCGAAATTGTAGGTGACCGGTCCGGCGCAGGCGGCGTGCAGCGCTGCGAGGTTGAAGCAGGCGGCCGCGATGAGGCGGCCGGCGAGTCGTTGGAATGCACGCATTTGAATGGTTCCGTTACTTTTGGTATAAAATCGCCAATAAGCAAAAAAGATGCCATTCAATTAAGTCATTGATTTTAATCAACCATGACTGACTGCAATCTTGCTAGCTGTAAAAATTTCCGACACTCAATCTTGTGCCGGGCTGGCCGGCAGGAACCAGTTCATCAGCACCGCGCAGATGCCGCCGGTGGCGACACCCGATTCGAGCACGTGCCGCAGCGCGTCCGGCATGTGGACGAGGAATTCCGGCACCTGCGACACGCCCAGCCCCAGCGCCAGCGACACGGCGATGATCAGCAGCGCGCGGCGGTCCAGCGTCGTGCCGGCCAGGATGTTGATGCCCGCCGCCGCCACGGCACCGAACATCACCATCGCCGCGCCGCCCAGCACCGGCTCAGGCACGGCCTGGATGATGCCGGCCACGCTGGGGAACAGGCCCAGCACGACGAGGAACAGCGCGATCCACATGCCCACGTGGCGGCTGGCGATGCCCGTCAGCTGGATCACGCCGTTGTTCTGCGCGAAGATCGAGCTGGGGAAGGTGTTGAAGACGCCGGCCAGCAGCGAGTTGGCACCGTTGACCAGCACGCCGCCCTTGATGCGCGCCATCCACACGGGGCCGGACACGGGTTCGCGGGAGATCTTGCTGGTGGCCGTCACGTCGCCGATCGCCTCCAGCGATGTCACGAGATAGATCACCAGCATCGGCACGAACAGCGACCACGAAAAGCCGACGCCGAAATGCAGCGGCACGGGCATCTGGAACCACGGTGCCGCGTGCATGCCGGTGAAGTCCAGCCGGCCGAGGTAGCCGGCCAGCAGGTAGCCGACGACCAGCGCGATGACGATGGCGCAGCTGCGGATCCACGCGACGGGGATCCGGTTCAGCCCCACGATGATGGCCAGCACGGCGCCGGACAGCAGCAGGTTTTCGCCATTGGCGAAGGTGCCGTTGCCCATCGCGGTAAATCCGCCGCCCATGCTGATCAGGCCCACCTTGATCAGCGTGAGGCCGATCATCAGCACGACGATGCCCGTCACCAGCGGCGTGATCAACCGCCGGAGGTAGGGCAGCACGCGCGAGATACCCATCTCGACAAACGATCCGGCCATCACCACGCCGAAGATCGCCGCCATCACCGTCTCGACCGGCGTGCCCTGCTTGACCATCGCCGCGCCGCCGGCGATCAGCGGGCCGACGAAATTGAAGCTGGTGCCCTGCACGATCAGCAGCCCGGCGCCGAACGGTCCGATGCGGCGGCACTGCACGAAGGTGGCGATCCCCGAAATCACCAGCGACATCGATACGATCAGGTTCGTGTCCCGCGCCGGCACGCCCAGCGCCTGGCAGATCAGCAGGCCGGGCGTGACGATCGGCACGATGATCGCCAGCAGGTGCTGCAGGGCGGCCAGGATCGCGATCCACGGGCGGGGGCGGTCTTCCAGGCCGAGGATCAGGTCGGCGGCGGGCGGTTCTTTGTGCATGAGGTGACCGTGCGGGCAAAGCGCGATTCTACAGCGCGCGCCGCTGCGCGTGACAGTGTGATGTTCTGTTAGATTTGCGGCATCGCGCGGCGGGTATCATCGGACATCCATCATCACGAGACCAGCCATGTCCAGAATCTTCCAGGCGTTGTTACTTGCCATCCTGTTCGCCGTGCAGCCCGGCGCCAGCGCGCAGGCAGGCGGCCCGCTGGCCGGTCACTACTATCTGCATGGCGGTCCGTCCGAGGTTGGCTCGGAACTGCTGCTGAAGGACGACGGCAGGTTCGAATGGGTGCTGATGTATGGCGCCGTCGACCAGATGGCGCGCGGCACCTGGCAGCAGGCAGGCGACGTGGTGACGCTGTCCGTGGCGAAGCGGGAAGAACCGACGTTCCGCCTGTTCGACGAAGAAGAACTGACACTGAAGAAGCAGCCGGCGGCGGGCAAGTGGGTGGCGATCGTCGGCGTGCCGCGGCGCGGCCCGGTGGCGGATGTCGAGGTGCGCTTCGAAGCGAAGTCCGGCAAGACGGTCGATGCCGTCAGCGCGCAGAACGGCGATGCGATCGTCGACATGCCGGCCGGCGAACGGTGGGTGCGCGCAGGCTTGCGCCGCAACGGCAGCGGTGCGCCGTGGCAGTGGCTGGCGCTGCCGGCGGCCCGCACCGAGGCACGCATCGCCGCATTCGCTGTCGTCAACGTCGAAACGCTGATGCCCGCGCCGTTCGAGCGGATGACGCTGCGCGTCGGCGCTGGCGGCCTGGCCGTCGAAGAGGGTGTCGAGGGCCTGCGCGGCACCTACGCGAAGTAGCCGCCGGGCGTACTGCTGTGTGATGTTCTGTTAGATTTCCGACCACCTTTTGCCGGTATGATCGCCGCTTCGATCACCACCCGCAAAAGCCATGTTCCGTTCCTTACGCTCTGTTGTCCTCGTCCTTCCCCTCGCCCTGCACGGTCTCGCCAACGCCCAGGCGCCGGCGCCACTGGCGGGCACCTACTGCTTGCAGACGAAGGGCCAGTTCGTCGTCGGTTCCGAACTGCTGCTGCTGGAAGGCGGACGGTTCGAGTGGGACTTGCGGGTGATGGCCTCATACCTGATGGGCGCCGGCACCTGGCAGCAGGCGGGCGAGCGCGTCACGTTGACCGCCACCGCGCCGGTCGCCCCGGTCTTCCGTGTGCTCGGCGAGGCGAAGGGCGAGGAGGTTTCTGCCGGCTGGTGGCAAGTCTACGTCGAGGCGCCGGGACGGGGCGCAGTGCCCGGCCTGGAGGTGCGCTTCGAGGCGGCGTCCGGCGAGACCTTCGATGACGTGGTGGACAGCAATGGTTATGCGAGCGTCGAGGTGCCGGCGTCGGCGCGGTGGACGCGGGTGGGGTTGCGGATACCCGACGCCACCGATTCGTGGCACTGGCTGCCGGTGCCGCCGGAGCGCGCAGCGGCGCGCAGCGCGGCCGTGGCACTGACGAATGTGGCCGCCACGCAGCGCCCGATGTTCCAGCGGGCGACGCTGCGCGTCGGCCCGGATGGCCTGGCCATCGACGAGGGCTGGAGCGAGCTGACCGGCATCTATGTCAAGGCCAGCGCCGCACAGCTCGCGTTGCGGGCGGCGGGAAAACCGGCGTGCACCGGCGACGAATGAGTCGCATCGGCCGATAGTGCGGGAACAGGGCGGGCTGCAGGGCCCGCCCTGTTTCGTTCAGCGCACCAGGCAAGGCCGCTTGTTGTCGAACTTCCAGTCCGGCACGAGGAACTGCATGGCGGCCGCGTCGTCGCGCGCGCCGAGGCCCATGTTTTTATAGGCCTGGTGCGCCTTTTCCAGCTCGACGGGATCGAGCTCGATGCCCAGGCCCGGTTTCTTCGGCACGTGCACGTAGCCGCCTTCGATCTTCAGGGGATCTTTCGTCAGGCGCTGGCCGTCCTGCCAGATCCAGTGCGTGTCGATCGGCGTGACCTTGCCCGGCGCGGCGGCGCCCACATGGGTGAACATTGCCAGCGAAATGTCGAAGTGGTTGTTCGAATGGGAGCCCCACGTCAGGCCGAACATTTCGCACAGCTGCGCCACGCGCACCGAACCTTCCATCGTCCAGAAGTGCGGGTCGGCCAGCGGGATGTCCACCGACTGCAGCTGAATCGAGTGGGCCATCTGGCGGAAGTCGGTGGCGATCATATTGGTGGCCGTCGGCAGGCCCGTCTGGCGGCGGAATTCGGCCATCACTTCGCGGCCCGAGTAGCCGTTCTCCGCGCCGCACGGGTCTTCCGCATACGCCAGCACGCCGTGCTTGTCGCGGCACAGCCGCACTGCTTCCTGCAGCGACCAGGCACCGTTCGGATCGAGCGTCACGCGCGCCTCGGGGAAGCGTTCGTGCAGCGCGACGATCGCCTCCATCTCCGCGTCGCCACTGAGGACGCCGCCTTTCAGCTTGAAGTCGTTGAAGCCGTAGCGGGCCTGCGTGGCTTCGGCCAGGCGGACGATGGATTCCGGCGTCAGCGCTTCTTCATTGCGCAGGCGGAACCACTCGTCGCCCGCATCCGGTTCGCTGCGGTACTGCAGGTTGGTCTTGTTGCGGTCGCCCACGTAGAACAGGTAGCCCAGCATCTGGACGGCATCGCGCTGCATGCCATCGCCCAGCAGCGCGGCGACGGGCACGTTCATGAACTGGCCCAGCAGGTCGAGCAGCGCCGATTCGATGGCCGTCACGGCGTGGATCGTCGTGCGCAGGTCGAAGGTCTGCAGGCCGCGGCCGCCCGTGTCGCGGTCGGCGAAGGCCTTGCGCATCGCGTTCAGGATGCCGCTCTTGTCGCCCAGCGTCTTGCCGACGACGAGCGGACGGGCATCCTCGATGGTCTGGCGGATCTTTTCGCCGCCCGGCACTTCACCGAGGCCGGTATTGCCGGCGCTGTCCGTCAGGATGACGATGTTGCGGGTGAACCAGGGGCCGTGGGCGCCGCTGAGGTTGAGCAGCATGCTGTCCTGGCCGGCGACGGGAACGACGCGCAGGTCGGTGATGGTGGGTGCGCCCGAGACATTGGTGGTCATGTGGAATCCTGTGTGGTTGATGTTATTGGGACTTGATCAGCGAGCGGGTCAGTTTCACGCGGCCGATGTCGCCGACGATGAACAGGTAGCAGAAGATCGCCACGGCCGCATTGGCACCGACGTACACGAGGGCGCCGGCAAACGAACCCGTGTTCTGCACGATGTAGCCGATGACGATCGGCGTGGTGATGCCGGCGGTATTGCCGAAGGTATTGAACAGCGCGCCGCTGAGGCCGCCCGCTTCCGGCGGCGACGTGTCCGACACGACGGCCCAGCCCAGCGCGCCGATGCCCTTGCCGAAGAAAGCCAGCGACATGACGGCCACGACCAGCGTGTCCGTCTCGATGTAGTTGCAGGCGATCATGCTCATCGACAGCAGCATGCCGACGACGATCGGCAGCTTGCGCGACACGGACAGCGAATAGCCCGCCTTGCTGAGGCGGTCCGACAGCCAGCCGCCGAACACGCCGCCGAGGAAGCCGGCAATGGCGGGCAGCGAGGCGATGAAGCCGGCCTTCAGGATCGTCATGCCCCGTTCCTGCACGAGATACACGGGGAACCACGTCAGGAAGAAGTAGGTCAGCGTGGTGATGCAGTACTGGCCGATGTAGATCCCCAGCAGCATGCGGTTCGACAGCAGCTCGCGGATCGCCGCCAGCGTATTGACCTGCGCGGCCTTGGCCGTGCCCCGGCCGCTTTCCAGGTCGACGAGGGCACCGCCCTGTTCGATGTAGTCCAGCTCGGCACGGTTGATGGACGGGTGCTCGCGCGGACCGTAGATCGTCTTCAGCCACAGAAACGCCATCAGGATGCCGAGGCCGCCCATCACGTAGAACACCATGTGCCAGCCGTGCGCGTGCACCAGCCAGCCCATGATCGGCGCGAACAGCACGGTGGCGAAATACTGCGCCGAGTTGAATACGGCTGCCGCCAGGCCCCGTTCGTTCGTCGGGAACCAGGCCGACGCGATGCGGCTGTTGCCGGGGAAGGAGGGCGCCTCCGCCGCGCCGACCAGCAGCCGCAGCGCAAACAGTGTCGCGACCGCCGCGCCGCCGGTGACGAAGCCGATGGCACCGGTGAACATGGTGAACAGCGACCACAGGAAGATGCTGAAGAAATAGGTGATCTTCGAGCCGAAGCGGTCCAGCAGCCAGCCGCCAGGCAGCTGGGCCAGAACGTACGACCACGCGAAAGCGGAGAACACAAAGCCCATCTGCACGGAGGACAGGCCCAGGTCGCTCTTGAGGTCGGGGCCGGCAATCGAGATGGTGGCGCGGTCGGCGTAGTTGATCGTGGTGATCGCGAACAGCATGGCCAGGATGGTCCAGCGGGTCTTGGTTCGCGTGGTGCTCGGCGCGGCGGCGCCGGCCGCATAGGGGCGTGCTTGGTCCACGGTGTCTCCTGTCAATGACGATTTTTATTGTCGGCACCGGTATGCTCCGGCTGGACCGGCCGGAAGGCCCGGGCGGTGATCCGATCATAGGCGCGGATCGATGCGCCAACAAATCAAACACTGTTGCAATCAATTCAAATAGTGAATCGATTGGGGGATTCAGGCTTCGCGGAAGGTGGGAAGGATTTCGTTCTTGAATAGCTGCAGCACGGGATTGTCGTTATCGCGCCGGTAAGTACACACCATGTGGACGGGTTCGGTGGCCATCTTGCGCATGACGATGCCGTCGAATTTCAGGCGCGACGAGCCCTCGGCGATCAGCGCCGCGCCCATGCCGGCGCGCACCAGGGCCAGCATCGTGTGGATCTGGCCGATGTGCTCGATGACGTCCGGTACGACACCGGCTCGGGCGAAGCGTTCCGTCAGCATCTGGTAGAAGGGGCGGGCCTCGTGCGGCGAGTACATCACGAACGGTTTGCCATGCAGGCAGGCGAGCGTGGGTTCGAGCGGCCACTGGTCCGCCTCGCGCTCGTGGATCGCCAGCATCAGCGACTCGGTCGCCACCAGCACGCTTTCCAGCTCGTTGTTAACGGGGTGGGGGCGCATCAGGCCGATGTCCAGCTGGCCGGCGTTCAACGCCTCGACCTGCACGGTGCTGACCAGCTCCTTGAGAGTGAGCGATACATCCGGCAGCCGCTCGCGCAACCGGCCGACGACTTCCGGCAGCAGGCCGTAGCCGGATGCCGACGTAAAACCGATGGCCAGCGAGCCCTGTTCGCCCTTGGCCGCCCGCCGCGCGGCAAACGCCGCCTCTTCCGCCATGCGCAGGATGCGCGCCGCTTCCGGGAAGAACGCCCGGCCGGCCGCCGTCAACCGCACATTGCGGCTGTTCCGCTCCAGCAGCTGCGCGCCGACATGGTGCTCCAGCAGCCGGATCTGCCGGCTCAGCGGCGGCTGCGTCATGTTCAGCCGCTCGGCCGCCCGGCCGAAGTGCAATTCCTCGGCCACGGCAACGAAGCAGCGGAGCTGGCTGATTTCAAACATGGGAGCATTCCTGAGCCGGTGGGGCCCTCATTGTGACGTGGCCGCTATCACTGCGCAAGGCAGCGACGCCTGCGGCCCAGTTCGTGTCCACCTTGGTGTCAGACACCGACTCGGACACGGCCTCCGCTGTATCACGGCCGAGCTTGTGTCCATGTCGGTGTCTGACACCACGGTACGCTAATGAAACTCGAACCCTTCCTCAGCCGGCTGTCGATGAAGGCGCCGCAGAAGACGCTGCGGGCGCCGATGAACCCGATCATCGAACTCGATGGCATCGTCAAGACCTATGGCGCGACGACGGTGCTGAACGACGTGTCGCTGCGCGTGGACGAAGGCCAGGTGATCGCATTGATCGGTCCTTCCGGCGCCGGCAAGAGCACGCTGCTGCGCGTGGTGAACCAGCTGGAACGGCACCAGGGCGGCTTCCTGACCGTCGATGGCGAGAGCTTCGACGGGCACGATCCCGAGGCCAAGCTGGCCGGCCTGCGGGCCCGCGTGGGCATGGTGTTCCCGAGCTTCAACCTGTGGCAGCACCTGTCCGTGCTGGGCAATGTGATGGCCGGGCCACGCGCGGTACTCGGTCTGTCGCGCGCCGAGGCCGAAGAGCGGGCCATCGGCCTGCTGGAGCGGGTCGGCATGCACCAGTATGCGGCCAAGTATCCGGCGCAGCTGTCCGGCGGCCAGCAGCAGCGCGTGGCGATCGCGCGGGCGCTGGCCATGCAGCCCCGCGTGATGCTGTTCGACGAAGCCACGTCCGCGCTGGATCCGGCGCTCGTCGGCGAAGTGCTGACCGTGATGACGCAGCTGGCATCGGAAAGCATGACGATGCTGGTGGTGACGCACGAGATGCGCTTTGCTCGGCAGGTCGCCGACCGCATCGTGTTCATGGCCGGCGGCGAAATCCTCGAGCAGGCGCCGCCGGAACACTTCTTCACGGCGCCGGTGCATCCGCTGGCGCAAACCTTCGTGGCCACCGCAGCCACCTGACTTTTACTCCCGAAAGGCGATTACATGATCCAACGCGTACTGCTGTCCCTTGCAAGCCTCTCCATGCTGGCCGGCTGCCAGACGGCGCCCGGTGCCGACGTGACCCGCTATCCGAATCCGGCCGGTGCCGTCACGTCGAAGGCCGTGGAAATCGCCGGCGCATCGTCGCTGATCTTCGTCAGCGGGAACACGCCGGTACCGGCCGACAGCAAGGCCGCCGAATTCAGCCCGGCCTACTGGGGCGACACGGAGGCGCAGACGGCCAGCGTGCTGAAGAAGATTTCGGCCGCGCTCGACGAGGCGGGGCTGACGATGGCGGACGTGGTCAAGCTGCAGGTGTTCCTGGTGGCCCCGGCGCCGGGCCAGCTGGCCGACCTGGCCGGCTTCGGCCGCGGTTACACGCGCTACTTCGGCGCGGCGACGGGCGGCAAGCTGCCGGCACGCACCGTGGTGACGGTCGCCTCGCTGGGCCGGCCCGGCATGCTGGTGGAGATCGAAGTGAACGCGGTGCGCCCGGCCGGGCAGCCGCGCCGATGAGGGGCAAGCCGGGCCACTGTCGGCCATGACCGCGCGGCGCAACCTGGCCGTGATGGCCGCGGCGGCCGGCATCACGGTCGCCAACGTCTACCTTTGCCAGCCGCTGCTGGCGGCGATTGCCGCCGACTTCGCGCTGGCGGAGAACCAGGCCGGCTGGGTGGCCTCGGCCGCGCAGGCCGGCTATGCGGCCGGCATCCTGCTGATCGTGCCGCTGGCCGACCATGCCGGCGCGCGGCGGCTGCTGCAAACGCTGCTGGCCGGGGCCTGCGTGGCCTTGCTTGCCGCCGCGTGCAGTCCCGGCATCGGCTGGCTGGCCTTTGCGGCATTTGCCATTTCGCTGGCTTCGGTGGTGCCGCAAGTGCTCGTGCCGCTGGCTGTCGCGGCAGGCGGACAGGCGGGGGCCGGACGCACGGTGGCCACGATGCAGACGGGGATCATCCTCGGCATCCTGCTGTCGCGCACGGTGTCGGGCAGCGTGGCGCAATGGAGCGGCAGCTGGCGTGTCTCGTATGTGCTGGCGGCCGTGCTCAATGCGGCCGTGCTGTTCGTGCTGCCGCGGTTCTTGCCGGCACCGCCGCCGCCACGCGAGCGGATGCCGTATCGGCAGCTGATCGCATCGTTACCGGGATTGCTGGTGCGCTGGCCGGGACTGCGGTTGTCGGCGGCACTGGGCGCCACGGTATTCGGCGCCTTCTCCGCATTCTGGGCCACGCTGGCGTTCCACCTGGCCGGGCCGCCATTCGGCTTCGGCTCGGCACAGGCGGGCCTGTTCGGGCTGTGGGGGCTGGCCGGTGCGATGCTGGCGCCATATGCCGGCAGACTGGCGGATCGGTATGGCGCCGATGCCATCAACGCTGTCGGCATCGGCGCAGCGGCCATCGGCTTCGCGCTGTTCGCCACGGCCGGCAACTGGTCCGTGCTGGCGTTGATCGTTGGCGTCAACCTGCTCGACTTCGGCAACCAGGCCGGCCAGATCGCCAACCAGGCCCGCATCTTCAGGCTCGATCCGGCGGCACGTGCCCGCCTGAATACCGTCTACATGGTGCTGACGTTTGCCGGCGGTGCCACCGGCACCTGGCTGGGCGTGCTGGCCTGGCACAGCGCCGGGTGGCGCGCTGTCGGCGTCACAGGAATGGCGCTACTGGCGGTGGCTGCCTTGATTGTTGGCGTGTGCTGGCGGCGGGAGGAAGGCTAGAAAGAGGGAAGGTGCTTACAGCAGAGTTCGTGTCCAACCTTGGGGTCAACCCTCTTTTTGGACACGAGCACAACGGTATTCCCGCCGCAGCGGTATCAGGTCCAGGCTGAAACGTTCTCGACTTTCTATGTTCGGTGCATGAGATCGGTTGTCGTGCTGTCGAGTCCGTGTCCAAAAACAGGGTTGACCCCAAGGTTGGACACGAACTCAGCCTCAGGAGCCGCCCGGGTTAGTGTCGAGCTTGTGTCAATGTCGGTGCCTGACACCATGGGGTGAAAAGTGGACACGGGCTCGGCTGTAGTTCAGGCGGCGACGATGCGCAGCGCGATGGCAGGCTTGCCGTCGAAGCGTACGTGGACGGTGTCGCTGATGGCGACCGGGTGGACGCCGGTACTGGCGCCAGTGGAGATCCAGTCGCCGGGGCGCAGCGTGGCGCCTTCGGCGACGAGCGCGTTGGCGAGGAAGAGCAGTGCGGCGAGCGGGCCGCCGGGGATGCGGTCGGCGCTGCCGGTACCGGCCAGTGTGCCGTTGACATCGGCTTCGGCTGGCCAGTCGGACGGCTGGCGCGCGAAGAAATCGGCCAGCTCGGGGCCGACGACGAGGCCGGTGTTGTTGCCGAAGTCGCTGACGACGGCGCCCGGGCCGAGCGCGCTCAAAGTTGGCAGCGGGCTGCCCGCCATTTCTATGGCTGCATGCACGGCGGCGACATAAGGCTCCAGCTCTTCAACGGTCTCGAACCCACGATCGACGGGGAAATCGTCACTCAGTCGCAGTGCGAATTCCGCTTCCGCCGCCGCGTAGCCACCGCGGATGACAGGGAAGTCGACCGCGCCTTCGGAAGTCACGAACAGCGCCTTCGCAAACACCGCCCATACACCCGCTCGCCGGGATAAGCGTCGCGCCACTGCGGCGCGATGGCCGCGACCTTCCAGCCGGCCACCCGATCCGGCCACGCCGCAATGGCAGCGCGCTGGATCGCATACGCTTCGGCCAGCGTGGCAGGCACGGCACCGGCCGGATATGCCGGCAGCGGGCTGGCGGCCAGGCGCGCGGCGCGGAAGGCGCCGGCGATCGATTCAAGCTTAGTCATGATGAAACTCCTCCGCTTCGGCAAACAGGTCCCACGTGGCGATGAACAGCGCCGCGACGACGGGGCCGATGACGAAGCCGCTCAGCCCGAACAGCGCCATGCCGCCGATGGTGGACAGCAGCACGATGTAGTCCGGCAGCTTGGTGTCCTTGCCGACCAGCAGGGGGCGCAGCAGGTTGTCGACCAGGCCGATCACCAGCACGCCGAACACCAGCAGCGCGACGCCCTGCCAGATCGAACCCGTGATCAGGAAGTAGATGGCCACCGGCCCCCAGATGATCGCCGCGCCCACGGCCGGCAGCAGCGACAGGAAAGCCATCACCACGCCCCACAGCAGCGGGCCCGGCACATCGAGGAACCAGAACGCCAGCCCGCCCAGTGCGCCCTGCGCCATGGCGACCAGCACATTGCCCTTGACGGTGGCGCGGATGACGGTGATGAATTTGTCGAACAGGGGCCGCTTATAACGCTCGCTCAGCGGAATGGCGCGGCGGATGCGGGCCGACAGCGTGCGGCCGTCGCGGAACAGGAAGTACAGCAGGTACAGCATCACCGTGACGCTGACGAGGAAGTCCAGCGAGGCGCTGCCGAAGTTGATCGCGTACTTGGCGATGCTCTGGCTGATCTGGGCGGCACCGGCCGTCAGTTTCTCCTGCAGCGACGCCAGGTCGGTCAGCTCGAAGCGTTCCAGCAGCGACACGGCCCAGCCCGGCAGGCCGTGGATGACACGCCCGAAGGTACCGGCGAAGTCGATCTGCCCCTTGTTGATCATGTCGTAGATGCCGGCCGCCTGTTCGACCAGCGACGCGGTGATCAGCGTCATCGGGAAGATCACCATCAGGATGATCAGCAGCAGCGAGATCAGCGCGGCCACATTGGGCCGGTTCCTGGTGGCGTGCATGATCCGGTAATGCAGCGGCGCGAACACGATGGCGAATACCGCGCCCCAGAACACGGCGCCGGAGAAGGGCGCGAGGATCCAGAAGAAGGCCAGCGTGACGATGCCCAGCAGCAGCAGGAACGAAGTTTGCGGCAGCGTGAATTGCTTCATACGGCTCCAATGAAAGAGAGTGACGATCAGCCAAGCATGATAGTCCATCCAGCAATTGTTTCTAAGCACCAAATCACAATTTCGGACAATATCGTACGGTGCCGCACACAGCTGAGCTGCAATCTATAATTCCGCCTTTATCCATCAACACAAGACTAGCCATGCACGCGCAGCCCTGGCATATCGGGATGTTCTGGCGCTTCCTCGCCGCGATGTTCCTGTCGTCGTGCGTCGGCACCGCGCTGTTCATCGGCGTGATGTCGACTTACGGCGAGTGGCACACGCGGCGCATGCTGGCGTCAAACGAGCTGCAGCAGAAAATGGATGCGCAGTTCGCCGCCGCGCTGCCGATGCTGCGCCAGGCGGCTGCCACGCCGGCGCTGTGCGAAACGGTGCTGCGCACGCTGGCCCGCGACATTTTTTCCGAAGACGTGCTGCGCCGCG
>DKJA01000099.1 GCA_002454505.1 Oxalobacteraceae bacterium UBA6704 | reverse complement strand
TCGAAGCCGCGGAAGTCCACCAGCAGCACGTTGACGACGTTGGCGCCGCCGCCTTCCGGCAGCGCATGGCGCACGAAGAATTCGCGGATGCCGCTCAGCGCCGAATCGGGGCGCGTCAGCACCGCGTAACTCAGTGCGGCCAGCGCCAGACCGCCTGCTGCGGCCACGCCACCATCGCGGATGCGCCGCAGCCACGTACTGCGCGGCGCCTGCGTGGCCAGGTGGCCGGGCCGCAAGCGGGGAGGCAGCCAGCGCAGGCCCAGCAGGATCAGCACCGTGGTCACCGTCTCCACCATCAGCTGCGTGAGTGCCAGGTCGGGCGCGGACAGCCACAGGAAGGTGAGGCTGGTGGCCAGGCCGGTGGCGCCCACCAGCGCCAGCGCCGCCAGCCGGTGGTACTTGGCCTTCCACGCGGCGGCCACGGCGCAGCCGGCGCCGATCGTCCACAACAGGCCGAACAACGGCGCGACGCCGCCCGGTGCCGGCAGCAGCCAGTTATCCAGCGGTCCTGCGAGCAGCAGCGGCACCGCCACGAAGGCGGTCATCAGGATCAGCAGTTGTGGTTGCAAGCGGCGCGTGCCGGCCACGCGCAGCACCCACACGGCGCCTTGCGACAGCGCCAGCATGCACGTCTCGTACATCTGCGAGCCTTTGACGCGGTGCAGTACCGGCGGCTTGCTGCGGTCGGCAAGCGAAAAGCGGCGGCGCAGCACCAGATAGCAGACGATGCCGCCGGCCATCGCGAACAGGCTCATTAAAAGGGGCAGGTTGGCGCCGTGCCAGATCGCCAGGTCGTATTCCGGCATCGTGGGACCCAGCACGGCCTGTGCGGCGAGTGCCAGCACGTGGCCGACGATCCGCTCGGGCATCACGCCCACCAGGATGCACAGCAGCACCAGGAGTTCGATCGGCACGCGCATCCAGCGGGGCGGCTCGTGCGGCTCGCTGGGCAGGTCGCGCGCCAGCGGGCCGAAGAACACGCTGATGAAGCGCAGCGAATACACCACGCTGAACAGGCCCATCAGCACGGCCGCAACGGACATCCACCAGTTGTCGTTACCGCCCACGAACATCGTCTCGGTGAAGAACATCTCCTTCGAGATAAAACCGTTCAGCAGCGGCACGCCGGCCATCGCCCCGCTGGCCACGATGGCCAGCGCAGCCGTGTACGGCATGGCTTTGCGCAGGCCACGCAGGCGCCGCATGTCGCGCGTGCCCGTTTCATGGTCGACGATGCCCACCGCCATGAACAGCGATGCCTTGAACACGGCGTGGTTCATCGTGTGGAAGATGGCGGCGATGATCGACGACGGCGAGCCGATGCTGATCAGCACGACGATCAGGCCAAGGTGGCTGATCGTCGAATAGGCCAGTAACCCCTTCATGTCGTACTGGAAGATCGCGCAGTAGGAACCCAGCAGCAGCGTGCAGACGCCGGCCGTGCCGAGTATCCAGCTCCATTCCTCCGTGCCGGCCAGCGCGGGCCACAGCCGGATCAGCAGGAAGATGCCGGCCTTGACCATCGTGGCCGAGTGCAGGTAGGCCGATACGGGCGTCGGCGCCGCCATCGCATGGGGCAGCCAGAAGTGGAAGGGGAACTGCGCACTTTTCGTCAGCGCGCCCAGCGCGACCAGGACCAGCGCCGGCAGGTACCACGCGTCGCCGCGAATCAGGTCGCCGGACTTGAGCACGATGTCGAGGTCGTAGCTGCCGGCGATGTGGCCGATCAGCAGCACGCCGGCCAGCAGGCACAGGCCGCCGAACGTCGTGACGGTAAACGCCATGCGCGCGCCGCGGCGGGCATCGTTGCGGTCCTGCCAGTAGCCGATCAGCAGGAAGGACGTGACGCTGGTCAGCTCCCAGAACACCACCAGCTGGATCAGGTTCCCGGACAGGACGACGCCCAGCATCGACCCCATGAAGGCCATGATGTAGGCATAGAAGCGGTGCACCGGATCGTCCGGCGACATGTAGTAGCGCGCATACAGGAACACCATCATGCCGATGCCGAGGATCAGCATGGTGAACAGCCACGCCAGGCCGTCCATGCGCAGCACGAAGTCGAGACCGTAGGCGGGCAGCCATGAGAAGGTGACCTTCGGCACGCCGCCGCGGGCGATGGAGCCGAACTGGCTGATGGCGATCAGCAGCGCGGCCAGCGTGGCGATGCTGGCGACGGCGGCGGGGCGCACGCGCGACTTGTCCCCTTCGCCGGGCATGCAGGCTGCCACGAGGGCTGCGGCAAAGGGCAGCGACAGGAGCAGCAACAGGAGCATCGTCGTCAGCTCCCTTTCCGGTAGCGAGCGTCAGCCATCGTCGCTGCCCTCCATGGCGCGCACCAGCAGCGTATCGCACGGCAGTTGCGCCAGCAGCTCGTCGCTCTGGCTTTCCTTGAATACGCGGGCCACGGCGGAACGGCGGTGCACGCCGAGCACCACCAGCTGGATCGCTTCGTCGGCCACATGGCGGGCGATGGCATCCGTCACCGGACCTTGCGCGACCAGCACGTCGATGCGTTCGCGCGCACCGGCCGGCAACGCGCAGCGGTCGAGGAAGCGGGCGCTTTCGGCCACCGCCGCCTGCATCATCTCCGGCGACGCATTGCCGTCGCCATCGAGCACGTGGTACAGCGTGATGCGGCGGTCGGCAAACAGCTGAAGGGCGGTACCCAGCGCGCGGCGCGACACGTCCGTGAAGTCGGTGGCCACGACGATGCGGCTGTAGCTGCCGCGGGCCCGCTGCCGGACGACCAGCAGCGGCTGCGCCAGTCCCTGCACCAGGCCGCCCGCGGCCGAGCCGAGGATCAGTTCCTGGAAGGTGACGTTATGCGAGGCGCCGATGATGACGACGGCGTTGTTCGCTGACTCTGCTGCTTCCGCCGCGGCGAGGATGCTGCGCGTGGCGTCGCCCTCGAGCACCTGCAGCGTGGGGCTGACGCCGGTGCCGGCGAATTCCTCGGCCAGTTCCGCCCGCGCGGCGGTGCCGAACTGGTGGATCCTGCTCTTGCCATCCATCCACGACGGGATTTCCTCCGGCGTGCCGGGTCCCTGGCGCACGGCCAGCACGGTCAGCGCCGCCTGCCATTCGAGGGCCAGCAGGCGGGCACGGTCCAGCGCCCGGTCATAGCGGGGCGACAGGTCGGTGGCCAGCAGCAATTGCCGGGGGGCGGCCATGTCAGCTTCAGCGTCAGCTGTAAGTTCGTTCACGCATGTCTCCACGGAGCAACTGTAGTAAATGGCACTTTAACGGTTCCCGGGCGATCGCTACAACGCGATAGGAACGGCCCTTCATTTCTCCCGGCGAAAAAATGAATTGCTGCCAACACCGTTTCTCCGCGCGGGCGCGACTCCTAGAATGGCTTCATCCACCGCCCGCAGGCGGCCGGATGGTCAGGCCGCCTAGCCGGTCACTCATATAAAAAGGACGCATCATGCACACCTCGCCACTTCCCCTCCGCCTTGCCGCCTCGCTGTTCTTCGCCCTGTCGCTGCATGCCGCCCACGTGCAGGCCGCCCCGGCAGCCGCCAAAGAAGCGCTCACTGTTAACTACCGCACCGTGACCATCGACGGCGTCAAGGTGTTCTACCGCGAGGCGGGGCCGAAGGACGCGCCGACGCTGCTGCTGCTGCACGGCTTCCCCACCTCGTCGCAGATGTTCCGCAACCTGATTCCGCTGCTGGCCGACAAATACCACATCATCGCGCCCGACTATCCCGGCTACGGCCAGAGCGACATGCCGCCGATGGACAAGTTCACCTACAGCTTCGACAACCTGGCCAATGTGATCGACAAGTTCACCACGGCGGTCGGCATTTCGCGCTATGCGCTGTACGTGCAGGATTACGGCGCGCCGATCGGCTACCGGCTGGCGGTCGCGCATCCGGAGCGCGTGACGGCCATCGTCGTCCAGAACGGCAATGCCTATAACGAGGGGCTCGACAACGAGTTCTGGGCGCCGGTGAAGGTTTACTGGAAGGACAAGACGCCCGCCAACGGCGACAAGCTGCGCCCGCTGCTGGAGCTGGAAGGCACCAAGTGGCAGTACGTCGAAGGCGTGCGCGACGTGCAGCACATCAGCCCCGATGCGTGGACGGTCGACCAGTCCTACCTGGACCGGCCGGGCAACAAGGACATCCAGATCGAGATGTTCCACAGCTACGGCACCAATCCGGGCCGCTATCCGGCGTGGCAGGCTTACTTCCGCAAGCACCAGCCGCCGATGCTGATCGTGTGGGGCAAGAACGACAAGATCTTCCCGGCCGCCGGCGCGCACCCGTACCTGAAGGATTTGCCGAAGGCCGAGCTGCACCTGCTCGATACGGGGCACTTCGCGCTGGAAGAGGACAGCGCCGTCATCGGCGCCTACATGCGCGATTTCCTGGGGCGGACGCTGAAGACGGCCAAGTAAGTCTGACGAAAACCATCAACGCCCGCCGGCCGCCGGCGCGCCGGCATTCAACGCCCGCACCGGCGCCGACACGGCCACGGTCTGCCGCTTGCCGGCGGCGTCTTCGACGACCAGCGTCAATGGCACGGTGTCGCCTTCCTTCAGCTGCCGCGTCAGGTTCAGCAGCATGATGTGGTAGCCGCCCGGCTTCAGTGCCACCGGCTTCCCGGCCGGCAGCGCGACGGCTGGAACCTGCCGCATGCGCATCACATTGTCCTGCATGGCCATTTCATGCACTTCCACGGCCGGCGTGACGGGCGAGCTGGCCGCAACCAGCCTGCTGTCCTGCGCGGCCTGCAGCTGCATGAACGCGCCGCTGGCTTTCTGCTGCGGCACGGTGGCGCGCACCCAGGCGTCGCTGACGGTGACCTGGGCGTGGGCGGCGGAGCCGAACAGCGTGGCTGCAACGATCGAGATAGTAAGAAGCTTTTTCATGGTGGTAGTCCTTCGTGTCAGGTTGGTTTGAGGATCTTGCGCAGGTCGTCCGCATACTGCTGCGGGCTCTGGTCGTGCCGCATCAGCAGCCGCAGCTTGCCGGCCGGGTCGTACACGTAGCTGACCGCCGAGTGGTCCATCGTGTAGGACTCGCCGGTCGGCACTTTCTGGTAGAAGATCTTGAAGTCGGCGGCGGTGGCGGCCGTCTGCTGCAGCGTGCCGTACAGGCCGACGAAGCTGGGATCGAAAGCCGCCGTGTAGGCTTTCAGCACGGCCGGCGTGTCCCGCTCGGGATCGACGGTGACGAACAGCACCTGCAGCCGCTCGCCGTCCGCGCCCAGCATGCGCTTCACTTCAGCGGCGCGGATCAGCGCCGTCGGGCACACGTCCGGGCACTGGGTGAAACCGAAGAAGATCATGACGGCCTTGCCGCGGAAGTCGGCGAGCGTGCGCTCGCGGCCGTCCGGGTCCTTCAAGCGAAAATCCTTGCCCTGGTCGGCGCCGGTGATGTCGGTGCCGTTGAAGGTTTGCGGGCGGGGCCGGTCGCACCCGGCCAGCAGCGCCAGCGCGAGCAGCGATGCGATGAAGAGTCGATGCATGGTGAATCCTTCCTTCGATGGAAAGTTGATGGACATGCGCGCACGATGCGGCATGGCGCATGCGTCAGGTCGGGGGCGCCGCAACGGCGGCCGGTGGCTCAGGCGAAAAGCGGGGGACCGCGCGGCGCGGCGGGGGACCACGCGTGCAGCAGCCGCGGCGCGGCGTGGAACAGGGCAGGATGGATGGCGCGGCCGCCGGTCACGGCGATCGCTGCGGAAGACGAGGGCAATGCGTGCAGCGCGTGATGGCTGGTGCAGCAGGCGCAGTGGCCCATGTCATGCATGGGTGGCAGCGTCTGCTTGCTGTCCGGCGCGGGCACTTCGACCAGCTGTACGCCGGTTGCCGTGCACAGTTCCACTTGGCCGGCATGGCGATCCGCGGCGGCCAGCGCGTGCGATACGGCCGGCGCGAGCGCGCCGAACAGGATGGCCAGCAGGGCGATCCACACGTGCAGCACTCGATGCTTTGCCATGGAAAACATGGTTGCATTATAGTCGAGGGCATGGCGCGCTGCGCTTGGCCCAGCGCGACTGGCCGGTGCGTCGTGGGCCATCCCTCACCTTCCATAAGGTTCTCATGAGCAGCAGGATTCATGCCGCAGTTCTCGGGTTGCTGTGCTCCACGGCGCACGCCGCGCCGCCGGCCGATACGGTCTACCGCAACGGCTACGTCTACACCGTCGATGCGAAAGACAGCGTGCACCAGGCGCTGGCCGTGCGCGCCGGCCGCATCGTTTACGTCGGCGGCAACGATGGCGCGAAGGCGCTGACCGGCAAGGCCACCAGGGTCATCGACCTGCATGGCCGCATGCTGATGCCCGGGCTGATCGACGCCCATATGCACCCGCAGTCGGGCGGCAGCCGGCTGCTCAATTGCAGCCTCGATTACGTGCCGCTGACGGTGCCGCAGTTCCAGGCGCGCATCCAGGCCTGCCTGGACCGCGATAAAGCGGCCGGTCCGGACCGCTGGCTGGTCGTCGTCAACTGGTTCCAGCAGGGCATGCTGCCGGAGGGCGTGGCCACCAGCGCCGCCACGCTCGATGCGCTGCAGACCAGCCGGCCCGTGATCGTGCGCTCGTCGTTCGGGCACTCCGTGCAGCTCAATGCGAAGGGCATCGCGGTGGCCGGCATCCGCCGCGACACGCCCGATCCGGCCGGCGGCAGGATCGTCCGCGATGCGCAGGGCGATGCCACCGGCCTGCTGGAGGACGCCGCGCAGGACCTGGCGATGAACCTGCTGCCGCCCCTCACCGAGGCGGAGAACCTGGCCGCTTCGGCGGCCGCGCTGGAGGCCATGCGCAGGCAGGGTATTACCACCTTCCTCGATGCGTACACCGATCCCGAAACGATGACGGCCTTTACGCAGCTGCAGCGCGAAGGCAAGCTCACTGCACGGGCGCACTTCGCGGTACTGATCGATCCGGACAAAGGCGGCACGGTGGCCGAACTGCTGAAGCAGCGCAGGCAGTTCGACCAGGGGCCGACGCGGGTCGCGCCGTCGCTGCAGGTGCGTCACGCCAAGCTGTTCATGGATGGCGTCATCGCGGCGCCTGCGTTCACCGGTGCGATGCTGGAACCGTATCTCGTCGACCGCGGCACGGCGGACCGGCCGGATTGGCAGTCCGGACCGAGCAATGGTCCACCTTCCTATTTTACGAAAGAGGCTCTGAACTCCACGCTGGCCGAACTGGCGCGAGCGCAAATCGATCCGCACATCCACGCCGATGGCGACCGCGCCGTGCGCGAATCGCTCGATGCCATCGAAACGCTGCGCGCCACCGCGCGCGGCAAGGACGTGCGGCCCGTGCTGGCGCACGATGAAATCGTCGCACCTGCCGACTACGGCCGCTTCGCGAAACTGGATGCGACCGCCGTGCTGTCCTTCCAGTGGGCCAAGCCGGCGCCGGATACGGTGGGCGCACTCAGGGACTTCATGGGGCCGGCCCGTTATGCCATCGTCGAACCGCAGGCGTTGTTATTGCATGCGGGCGCGCGCATCGCGTACGGCAGCGACTGGCCCGTCGACCCGCTGGACATCTGGTTCGCGCTGAAGGTGGGCGTCACCCGCACCGCCGCGCCGGATGCGGGCAAGGACTATGCGGGCCGGCTGACGTCGCAGCCCGGCATGCCGCGCGCCGCGGTGCTGCGGGCGATTACGTTGAACGCGGCTTATACACTGCGGCAGGAGACGTCGACCGGGTCGCTGGAGGTGGGCAAGCTGGCCGACCTGATCGTCCTCGACCGGAATGTCCTGACGATTCCGGCGGAGGAGATCGCCGACGTCAAGGTGTTGCAGACGGTGGTGGGCGGGAAGGTGGTGTACCAGGCCGAGAAACTCTCTGGAAGTCGCTGATTTTCTTTGCCCCGGAAGGGTAACTCTGCTGTAAGGGAAGCCGGGGCTTGACGGTAGATTTCAGACACCGCTTCTTACCTGTAAATCGGACGCGAAACAGACCAGTACAGCGATCTTGAAATGCCGCCTGCTAAGGAGTCAATGATTTGTTCAATAGGCGAGCCGCAACCTTTTTTAGAGTGTTCTCCGTCATGAATCATGGTATTGTCTATGTGCAATATTCGGCGTCAACAGAAATCTCCCAAACTACTATCTGACAACCTTCCTGCACTTTACCGATGAAGCTTATATCGACGGCCTCTGCCTTGGAATCCAATCTGCAGCGGCTTATCAAACTTACGGAAATATAGCTTTCGGCGTGGCCTGGGCCTCCGCCGCGATCAATCCGTTCGAGTTGCTGCTTGCAAACAAGAAGAAAATCCGAAAAGGAGTCATAGGAACGCATTTTTATCAAACTCACCCCGATGTCCTCGATAACTTTGTGGACTCCGGATCAGTCAAGTTCGTTTTGCAACCCAGGGGCGTCTTTCATCCGAAAGTTTATTTGTTCTGGGATGGTGGCGCGTGGGAGGCGATTATCGGCAGTGCCAACTTCACTGCTGGCGCCATGGGACAAAATGTTGAGCTCTGCACATTGCTGACGCATAACGATGGCGATCATCTATCCGAATTACAGTGCCTCATCCAGCGCTATTCGGAGAGTGCCAAATCGATTTCTGCAGGGGATGCAGCAATCTATCGACGGATCTGGAAAGCAAAACAGCCAGAACTCCGTAAGCTTGGGGACCAGTACGGTGATGATGTGCCTACCAAATCGGCAATCGATTCGAAGGTCATGGGAATGGATTGGCCGGTCTTTCTGGCCGAGCTTAGGAAGGACCAGGCCCATCGGTTCACTGAACGCCTGAATCTGCTCGATAAATTCCAGAAGGCTTTTTCTGACGTATCCCATTTTGAGGATATGGACGATCAAATCCGGCGCGCGATTGCTGGCCTGCCAAATAATCTGATCGAACACGCTGCGTGGTTTGGGTCGATGAAGGGTGCCGGTGTATTCAAGAATGTAGTCATCGAGAATCCGAGATTTCTTTCCACCGCACTCGACAAAATCCCGATGTCTGGCATTGTCGCCAGAGAGCAATACCGGGCTTTTATTGACGAGTATCTCAGGGCATTCCCGAATGGACGGCATGGCATCGCTACCGCTACCAGGCTACTCGCAATGAAGCGGCCGGATCAATTCCTGTGCGTGGATAGTGCCAACCGTAAGAGATTGGCTGCCGACGTGGGGATGAGAAGAGCCGATAAACTCGATTATGATCGGTACTGGGATGAAGTGGTCTTGCGGTTAATGGATTCCCCATGGTGGAAATCGGCACCGCCGAAATCCGGGGATGCCTTGCGTGCATGGAGGGCACGAGCCGCGATGCTCGATGCGATTTTCTACGAGCCGACGTAGGGCCGGATAGACCGGTGCTGGAACGGAAATTCGTTTCAGCGCCTGCCTGGGCTGCGGCGAACTGCGACGCTGCCTGATATGGCGGAATTACCTCGGTAAGAACGGCGCGTAATCGACAAAGCCCTGCGTGCCGCCGCCGTAGTAGGTGGCGCGGTCCGGCGGCGTCAGCGGCCAGCCGTTTTGCAGCCGGGCCACCAGGTCCGGATTCGAGATGAACGGCTGGCCGAAGCCGGCCAGGTCGATCGTGCCGTCGGCGATCAGCTGCTCGGCGCGTTCGCGCGTCAGGCCGCCGGCCAGGATCAGCGCGGTCTCCGGCAGGCTCTTACGGAACACGCGCAGCAGGTTGTGGATCCTCTCCGAGACCGACATGCCGGTATCCTTGTCGCCGATGACGAAGCCCGACTGGTCCATCACGTGCACGTAGGCGATGCGGCGTTCGCCCAGCGCCGCCACCAGCGCCGTGTAGGTGGCGTCGATCTCGTCGTGGTGCGGCATGTCGAACAGCCGGCCGTACGGCGACAGCCGGATGCCCACTTTTTCGCGGCCGATGCGGGCGATCACGGCGTCCACCGCCTCGAGGGTGAAGCGCAGGCGGTTCTCCATCGTGTCCGCGGCGTAGCGGTCGGTGCGGTCGTTGACCAGCGGGTTCAGGAACTGTTCGAACAGGTAGCCGTTGGCGCCGTGGATTTCCACGCCGTCGAAGCCGGCGGCGATCGCGTTTTCCGCCGCATCGGCAAAGTCCTGCACGATGCGCGGCACTTCGTCCGTGGCCAGCTGGCGCGGCGCGCTGGCGGCGACGAGGCCGGGATTGCCCTGTTCGTCGTAGCCGAACGCGGTGGCGCCGATGGCTGTCTTCGAGCTGGCACTGACCGGCGACTGGCCGTCATGCTGGATCGTCGTATGCGACACGCGGCCCACGTGCCACAGCTGCGCGAAGATGTGGCTGCCCAGTGCGTGCACGGTTTGCGTCGTCAGGCGCCAGCCGGCGATCTGTTCCGGCGTGAAGATGCCCGGGTTGAACAGGTAGCCTTGTCCCTCGCGCGAAACCGGCGTGCCTTCGCTGACGATCAGGCCGGCGGTGGCGCGCTGCGCGTAGTACAGCGCGATGGTGTCGGTGGCCACGTCGTCCGGCGCGCGCGAGCGGGTCATTGGCGCCATCACGACGCGGTTGGCCAGCGTGGTGCCGGCAAGCTTGAACGGTGCGAACAGTTGATTCATGGTGATCCCGATGCGAATGAATGAAGAAGGAAGCCAGCTTAAGGGAGAACTTTCCCGTGATAAATAGGTGCCCGGTCCATGCACTTCATCCCCGGAGGCTATAATCGGATGCTTTCATGCAGGAGTCGCCCATGGCCCACGCGCAGTTCGACGGCATCACGGAGTTCATTCTGGCGGCCCAGCTGCAGAGTTTCACGGCCGCCGCGCTGCGGCTGGGCGTGACCAGTTCGGCCGTGGGCAAGGGCGTGTCGCGGCTGGAAAAGCGCTTGGGCGTCAAGCTGCTGCACCGGACCACGCGCCGGCTGACCTTGACCAATGAAGGCGAGGGCTACCTCGCCACCTGCCTGCACGTGACCGAGGAACTGGCGAACACGGAAGGCTGCATCGGCACCGGCGTGTCCGAACCGCGCGGGCGGTTGCGCATCGATCTGCCGGCCGCCTTCGGGCGCCGTTACATCGCCCCCATGCTGTATGCGCTGGTGCGCAAGCATCCTCAGCTCGATGTCACGCTGACGCTGGGCGAACGCACCGTCGACCTGATCGCCGACGGCATCGACCTGGTGGTGCGCATCGGCGCGCTGAAGGACGATGGCGAACTGGTGGCGCGGCGGATCGGCGAGCAGCACCTGGTCATCTGCGCGGCGCCGGACTATCTGCAGCGGCGCGGGCCCGTGCCGACACCGGCCGCGCTGCTGGAACACGATTGCGTCATCCCCTGGCGCAAGGGCCTGCGCGCGTACTGGCTGCTGAAAGATGCGGACGGCACGATCGGCCAGCAGGAGATCAACGTGCGCCACGAGTTCGGCGACGGCGAGACGACGCTGCAGGGCGTGCTGGCCGGCTGCGGCCTGGCGCAGTTTCCCACGTGGCTGGTGCACGAACATCTGCGCAGCGGCGCGCTGACGACCGTGCTGGACGAGTACGCAGGCGCCAGCATGCCGATCCACGTGATCTGGCCGCGCACCCGCTATATCCAGCCGAAGGTGCGCGTTGCCATCGATGCGCTGCTGGCGCTGGCGGAGGGACGGCCGGAGATCTTCCGCTGCGGGGAGCACCGGCAGCCGGCCTAGCGTTCAGGCATCCGGCCCGGCAGGCCTGGCCTCTTCGCGCAGGAAGCCAAGGATCAGCCGCAGGATGGCATCCTCGAATTCGACGGTCTCCAGCAGCGGCGAGCCATGCAGCGTGGCGTGCCGCAGCACTTCGATCACCGATCGCGTCAGCACGAAGGTTTCGCTGGCGTTGAGGGGGCGGTGTTCTGCATCCTGCGCATCGCGCCACACCGCGACGATGGCTTCGGCAATCGCATCGGTCGGTGTCGGCAGGCCGTGGGCGATGGCCAGGCGCAGCAGCGCAAAGGTCAGACGCTGGTCCGCGTTCCGATGCAGGTTGAACGCGTCGTGCAGCGTGCGGACGATCCGCCGCAGCCGTTCTTCCACGCTGCCCGTCCGGTCCTGCATCACCAGCGCGATCCGCTCGCGCACCTTGCTGCGCTGCCGCTCGATCAGGGCCAGCACGATCGCCTCCCGGTTCGGGAAATACTGGTAGATCGTGCCGATCGAAAAGCCCGACTTGCGGGCCAGATGGTTCGTCGTCAGCCGCTCCGCGCCTTCCTCCACCAGAATCCGAGCAGTGGCCTGCAGGAGCGTCGCCACCGTCTGCACGGCGCGCGCCTGGCGAGGCGTTTTTCGTTTGGAATCAGTGTCTTGCGAACTGGTCATGGGGCGGCGGCGGGCGGCCGGAAAGCGAGTATAAAAACCGAGCAGTGCTCATTATACTGGCCCGGTTCAAGCAACCAGGGAGCACCATGAGCCACCGCATCGCCATTCGCAAGACCTTCAACAAGATCGCCGTCACGGTGGTGGCCGGCCTGCTGGCCGGCGTCGCCGCGGCCGCACCGGGAGCAAGGTTCGCCTCCTACACGGACCCTTACCATGACAAGGTCGCCGCGGCCGGTTATGTCGAAAAGACCGCGCAGGTCAACCGCGTAAAACTGAGCTACGCCGAGGGACCGGACAACGGCCCGCCGCTCGTGCTGCTGCACGCGCAGCTGCTGGACTGGTTCAGCTACAGCCGCGTGCTGCCGGCGCTGGCCAGGCGCTTTCACGTGTACGTCATCGATTATCCCGGCCACGGCGGCACGGTGACGCCGCCGGATTATCCGATGACGGCCAGCCGCATCGGCGCCGATCTGGCCGACTTCATCGACCGGCGGATCGGCAAGCCCGTCTACATCAGCGGCAATTCGTCCGGCGGGCTGCTGGCGTTGTGGCTGGCGGCGAACCGTCCGCAGCTGGTCAGGGCGGCCTTGCTGGAGGATCCGCCGCTGTTCTCGGCCGAATACCCGCGGATCAGGGAAACCGTGGCATACCGGGCGTTCCGGACCAGCTACACGGCGCTGCAGGATCGCCCGGCCGACTTCCTGCTGTACTGGATCGACGGTAACGCGCAGTTCTTCCGCACGCGCGTGGCGCCCGGCACGCCGTTCATCCTCACGCATGCCGTCAACGCCTATCGAAAAGCGAACCCCGGCAAGCCGGTGGAAATCGGCCTGCTGCGCAACGACACGGTACGCATGATGGTGCGCGGGCTGGACCGGTACGATCCCCGCTTCGGCGCGGCCTTCTACGATGGCAGCTGGAACGCCGGCTTCGACCACGCGGCGGCGCTGGCCAGCATCGCGTGCCCGGTGCTGCTGATGCAGGCGAACGTGTCGACGCTGCCGGACGGCACCCTCAATGGCGCGATGAGCGAGGCCGAAGCGCAGCGGGCCATGGCACTGCTGAAGACCGGCCGGTTCCTGAAGGTCGATGCGGAGCACGTGGTCAACCTCGACAAGCCCGCGCTGTTCGTCGACACGCTGGAGCGCTTCTTCCTGGAGCCGTGAGTGCTAGCCGGCCGGCTGGCGCTCCTTCATGAACAGCGCGGTCGCCATGCCCAGGCCGCACAGCGCGATGACGTAATACGCCGGCGCCAGCGGCTGGGTCTTCAGCAGCAGCGTGACCATGATCGGCGTCAGCCCGCCGAAGATGGCGTACGACAGGTTGTACGAGAACGACAGGCCGGAAAACCGCACCGCCGCCGGAAACGCGCGCACCATCACGCTGGGCACCACGCCGACCACGCCGACGCTCAAGCCGAGCAAAGCGTACAGCGGCAGCAGCAGGTCGGGATGCGTGCGCAGCGACGTGTAGAACACATACGTGCACAGGGCCAGTAACAGGGCGCCGGCAAACAGCACGCGGCGCGCACCGAGCCGGTCGGCCAGCACGCCGGCCAGGATGCAGCCGCCGGCCAGGCACAGCGTCGCCAGTGTGTTGGCGGCCAGCGCAGTGCGCGCGTCGTAGCCGTAGACCTTCTGCAGCAGCGCAGGCGTCATCAGGATCACGACGACGATGGCCGCCGACAGCATCCACGTCAGCAGCATCGACAGCACGACGGCGCCGCGGTGTTCGCGCAGCACGGCCTTGACCGGCAGCTCGGCGGCCAGCGCCTTGCGTTGCTGCAGTTCGACGAACACGGGCGTTTCGTGCAGCCAGCGGCGCAGGTACATTGCGCCCAGGCCGAAGATACCGCCCAGCAGGAACGGTATCCGCCAGCCGTAGGCCAGCACCTGTTCCGGCGTGAAGAAGGTATTGATGGCGGTCGCCATCAGCGAGCCAAGCAGGATGCCGAACGTCAGGCCGGCGGTCAGCGTGCCGCACGCATAGCCGATATGCCGCGCCGGCACATGCTCGGAGACGAACACCCATGCACCCGGCACCTCGCCGCCGACGGCGGCACCCTGCAACACGCGCATCAGCAGCAGCAACAGCGGTGCGGCCAGCCCCACGCTGGCATAGGTGGGCAACAGGCCGATGGCCAGCGTCGGCACGGCCATCAGCAGGATCGACAGGCTGAACATCCTCTTGCGGCCCAGCAGGTCGCCGAAATGCGCCATCACCATGCCGCCCAGCGGGCGTACCACGTAGCCGGCGGCGAAGATGCCGAAGGTCTGGAACAGCCGCAGCCAGTCCGGCATCGACGGCGGGAAGAACAGCGCGCCGATCGCCGTGGCGAAGAACACGAAGATGATGAAATCGTAGAACTCCAGCGCGCCGCCCAGCGCCGCCAGCGACAGCGTCTTGTAGTCCTGGCGGGTCAGCGGGCGGGCCGGCGCGGTGGTCTGGGTGTGCATGGTTCGTCTCGTGATGTCGTCAGCCGCTCGGGGCAGGCATTATACAAAGGACCAGGCGGTGGTGCCGGCGGGCGCTGATCCTGTCAGCGCCTTTCGTTGTGGGCCATGCGGCCCGGCTCACTTGCCCGCCGCGTGCTCGACCATCCACCGCTCGATCGTGGCGCGGTGCGCATCCGACGTCATATGCACCTGCTGCGGCTCCGCCACGAGCGTGCGCGCGGTGGGGATCGTGTTGTACACCGCGAAGGTGGACGTGGGCGGCGTCACCATGTCGTTGTAGCCGGCATAGAACAGCACCGGCGTGCGCAGGCGGCGCGCGAAGTTGACCGTGTCGTAGTAGGCCGACGTGGCCACCTTCGGCTCGACCGGCTGGTCCTGCCGGCGGCCGTCGGCATCGTTGCGGAACAGCCCCGGCCAGCCGCCCGCGCGGCCGTGCAGGTAGCCGGTGACATCGCTGTAGGCCGGATACGACGCGATGGTCAGCGACACGCGCGGGTCCAGCGCGCTGGCCATGATCGCCAGCTGGCCGCCCTGGCTGCCGCCTTGCGCGATCAGGTGCCTGCGGTCCCACTTCGGATGCAGGGCCAGGTAGTCCAGCGCACGCAGCGCGCCGAGATAGACGCGGCGATAGTAATAGGCATCGCGGTTGTCCAGGTTGAAGCGGTTGTAGCTTTCCAGTGCGCCGTAGCGGAGTTCTTCGTACACGTCGTCCGGCAGGTTGACGGGAATGCCGTGGATGCCGATCTGCAGCGTGATGAAACCCTTGGCCGCCAGTTCCGGCAAGCCCTTGTAACCGCGCACCCCGGCGCCCGGCACCTGCAGCACGGCGGGGTAGGGGCCGGCGCCGCGCGGCACGGCCAGCACGCCATAGATGCGCGTGGCGTGGCTGCTGCGCAGCTGCGGCACATTGCGGAAACTGAGGTAGGACACTTCCACGTCGGCGTTCGACAGCGCCGGCGCGGGTGTCAGCGTGAATTCCGGCGGGACGGCGGCCAGCTCGCGTTTTTGCGCGTCCCAGAACTGGTCGAAGTCGG
>DKJA01000033.1 GCA_002454505.1 Oxalobacteraceae bacterium UBA6704 | reverse complement strand
TCGGCCAGCGACGCGCGGCCCTTCAGCAGCGTGTGGATGCGGGTGCCGTAGGCGCGCGCGTAGCGGCGGATCAGCGGGCAGTCCAGCCAGCCGTACTGCACCTGCAGCGCGGAGCTCCACTGGTCGAATTCCAGCACGCTGCGGTTCTGCGGCACCGCGCCGAACACGTCGCCGCCCGGCAGGCAGGCGGTCTCCGTCCATGCCGCGGCGCGGCGGTCGAGCGCCTTGCAGACCAGGTCCGCCGCCTCTTCGGCCAGCTTGCGGTAGGTGGTCAGCTTGCCGCCGAAGACGGACAGCAGCGGCGCGCCATCGCCCGTCATCTGCAGCTTGTAGTCGCGCGTGACGGCGCTGGCATCCGCTTCCGCATCGTCGAGCAGCGGGCGCACACCGGCGTACGTCCACACCACGTCGTCGCGCGCGACGGGCGTACGGAAGTAGCGGCTGGCGGCCGTGCACAGGTAGCCGATTTCATCGTCGCTGATGGCCACCGTGCCCGGATCGCCCGTGTAATCGACGTCCGTGGTGCCGATCAGCGTGAAGTCCCGTTCATAGGGAATCGCGAACACGATGCGGCCGTCGTCGTGCTGGAACAGGTAGGCGTGATCGTGTTCGAACACGCGGCGCACGACGATGTGGCTGCCCTTGACGAGCCGCAGCTGTGCGGTGTGCGGCTGCTGCAGGGCGGCGTCGAGGAACGACGCCGTCCACGGCCCGGCCGCATTGACGATGCTGCGCGCGGTGATGCGCTTCTCGGTGCCGTCCGGCTTGCGCAGCGTGACGTGCCACAGGCCGCCGTCGCGGCGCGCCTGCGTGCAGGTCGTGCGCGGCAGGATGCAGGCGCCCCGCTCCGCCGCATCGATCGCGTTGAGCACGACGAGGCGCGCATCGTCCACCCAGGCATCGGAATAGGTAAAGCCGTGCTTGAAGGATGGCTGCAGCGCGCGGCCGGCCGGATGGCACGACAGCCGCACGGCACCGGAACCGGGCAGCAGCTCGCGGCGGGACAATGAGTCGTACAGGAACAGGCCGGCGCGGATCAGCAGAGCCGAGCGCTGGCCCGTGTGCGGCATCACGAAGCGCAGCGGGCGCATGATGTGGGGCGCGGCACGCAGCAGCACTTCGCGCTCGGCCAGCGCCTTGCGCACCAGGCCGAATTCGAAATGTTCGAGGTAGCGCAGGCCGCCGTGAATCAGCTTGGTCGACGCGGACGACGTGTGCGCGGCCAGGTCGTCGCGCTCGCACAGCGCCACGCTGAGGCCCCGGCCGGCGATGTCGCGCGCGATGCCGGCGCCGTTTATGCCGCCGCCCACCACCAGTACGTCGCAATCGGCGCCGCTGCCGACGCCGCCCTGCATGCCACCTTCCGCTGCCATCGGTTCCCCGGCTGATTAATTTCTATGAAGATACGACAGTTACGGGGGATAGGGCAAGCTTTCGGGGCGTTTGGCGGGGACTTATTCGCCGTTGCGTTTCTTCCGTACCAAAAGGGCGTGGCGGCGGTGCCATAAAAGCAGCACCGGCGGCGTGGTCTATAATGGCCCGGTCTTGCAACCGTAGGAATCCGACTTGAGCACTCCCTCCTGGCTGAACCGCCGCAACGCCGTCCGCGGCCTCATCGCCGCCGGCATCGCCGGCCTCCTGGCCGCCGCTGCCTTGCTGGGCTACCTGTTCCTGATCGTCAAACCGCGGCTGCCGTCGCTGGATGCCGTCATCGACTACAAGCCGAAGATCCCGCTGCGCGTCTACACGGCCGACAAGGTGCTGATCGGCGAATTCGGCGAGGAGCACCGCGACTTCGTGCCGATCAAGGACATCCCCGACATGATGAAGAACGCGCTGCTCGCCATCGAGGACACGCGCTTCTACGACCATGGCGGCATCGACTGGGTGCGCGCCGCCGGTGCGATGAAGGCCAACCTGGCCGGCGGTTTCCGCCAGGGCGGTTCGACGATCTCGATGCAGGTCGCCCGCAACTTCTTCCTGACGCGCGAAAAAGTCATCTCCCGCAAGCTGAACGAAGTCATGCTGACCTACAAGATCGAGGACGCGCTGACGAAGGACCAGATTCTCGAGCTGTACATGAACCAGATCTACCTGGGCCAGCGCTCGTTCGGCTTTGCCGCCGCCGCGCAGACCTATTTCGGCAAGTCGCTCAAGGAGCTGTCGGTTGCCGAGATCGCGATGCTGGCCGGCCTGCCGCAGAATCCCGCACGCCACAATCCGGTCACCAATTTCAAGCGCGCCAAGGCCCGCCAGCAGCTGGTGCTGCGCCGCCTGCACGACCTGAACTACATCACCGACCCGCAGTACGAAACGGCGCTGCATGAAACGCTGCACATCAACCACCGCGGCCAGGAATTCGACACGCATGCCGAATACGTGGCCGAACTGGCGCGCCAGGCCGTGTATGCCGAATACAAGGAAGAAGCGTACACGCGCGGCATCGTCGTGCGCACGACGATCCTGAAAGCCGACCAGGATGCCGCCTACGAATCCGTGCGCCGCAACGTGATCGCCTACGACCAGCGCCACGGCTACCGCGGTCCGGAAGCGCTGATCGACCTGCCGGCCGGCGACGACGAACGCGAGGAAGCGATCGACGACGCGCTGTCGAAGCGCCCGTCCAGCGACGGGCTGATCCCCGCTGTCGTGCTGGCCGCCGGCCCGCGCGAGGTGCGCGCCGAGACGGCCGACGGCACCGACATCGTCATCACCGGCGATGGCCTGAAACTGGCCGCGCCGGCGCTGTCGCCGAAGGCCAAGGACGAATTCCGGCTGCGGCCGGGCTCCGTGATCCGCGTCGCGCGCGATCCGAAGAAAGGCTGGGCCATCACCCAGGTGCCGAAAGTGGCGGCCGCCTTCGTGTCGATCGACTCGGCCACCGGCGCCTATCACGCGATGGTCGGCGGCTTCGACTACAACCTGCAGAAGTTCAATCACGTGACGCAGGCGTGGCGCCAGCCCGGCTCGTCGATCAAGCCGTTCGTGTATTCGGCCGCGCTGGACAAGGGTTATGGACCGGCGACGCTGATCAACGACGTGCCGATCGAACTGCCCGGCGGCGCCAACGGCCAGCCGTGGACGCCGCAGAACGACGACTTCAAGTTCGACGGCCCGATCACCATGCGCACGGCGCTGGCGAAATCGAAGAACGTGCCGTCGGTGCGCATCCTGCGCGCCGTCTCGGTGCCGTACGCGCATGGCTTCCTCGGCAAATTCGGCTTCGACCCGGCCCGCCATCCGCAGAACCTGACGATGGCGCTGGGTACCGGCGCCGTCACGCCGCAACAGCTGGCCGGCGCCTACTCCGTGTTCGCCAACGGCGGCTACCGCGTGCAGCCCTACCTGATCGAACGCATCGAGGATGCGGACGGCAAGGTACTGAAAGCCGCCAAACCGCCCGCGCAGCTGGACGAATCGGCCCGCGTGCTCGATGCGCGCAACGCCTACATCATGGACAGCATGCTGAAGGAAACCGCCCGCAGCGGTACCGGCGCAGCGGCCACGCAGCGCATCGGCCGCGCCGACCTGGCCGGCAAGACGGGGACCACCAGCGACGCCGTGGACGGCTGGTTCGGCGGCTACGGCGGCGGCATCGTCGCGGTGGCGTGGATGGGCTACGACGAACCGAAGTCGCTGGGCGGCCGCGAGTTCGGCGCCACGCTGGCGCTGCCGATCTGGATCGATTACATGAAGGTGGCGCTGGCGCCCCGCCCGGTGGTCGAGCGTGCGGTGCCGGAAGGCGTGGTGCAGATGGACGGCGACTGGATGTACGAGGAATACACGGGCGATCCGACCGTGCGCGGCATCGACCTCGATCTGCCGCCGCCGGACGGGCTGCCGGCCGATGGCGAACCGCTGCCGAATGCGTCGAACGTGGCGCCGGTGCCGGTCGTGCCGCAAGCGCCGCAGCCGCCGGCGGCACCGCTGCCGAACGCGTCGAACGTGACGCCGGTGCCGCCGCAGCGGCCTTCCAACTGACCGCGCGCGGACAGCATCGTGAGCAACTGGCAGCCGCTGTCGCCATCGCAGTACCACAGGCTGGAGTTCGGCGTGGCGTTCGGCGTCACGGATGTCGGCACGGTGCGCGAGTCGAACCAGGACAACTTCCTGATCGCGCCGGAACTGGGCCTGGTGGCCGTGGCGGACGGCATGGGCGGCCACGCGGCCGGCGAAATCGCCAGCGCCGAAGCGCTGCGCCAGCTGGCCGACTTCATCGGCCACGCGCCTGCCGGCCGTTTCGGCGCCGATCCGGATGCCACGTGGACGGGCACTGCCACGAAGGCCATGGTCACGCTGCGCGATGCCGTCGCCTTCGCCAACGAGCGGCTGTACCAGGCCAACGTCGCCGACGGCCAGCCGGACGGTACCGGCATGGGCACGACGCTGACCGGCTTCTGGCAGGCCACGCCGGGCGGGCCGCTGCTGGTCTTCCACGTGGGCGACAGCCGGCTGTATTGCTGGCGCGATGGCGCACTGGCGCAGCTGACGCGCGACCAGACGCTGTACCAACAGGCGGTTGACATGGGCGTGCAGGACCATCTGCCCGCGCGCAACCTGCTGCTGCAGGCGATGGGGCCGACGGCCGTCGTGCAACCGGAACTGCTCACCTGCACGCCGGCGGCAGGCGATCTTTATCTGCTGTGCAGCGATGGGCTGTATGGCAATTCGGCGCCCGAGCAGATCGCCGCCATCCTGTCCTCCGCACAGGCGGACAACCTGCACGCCTGCTGTGAAGCGCTGGTCGAGATGGCGAAGCGGGATGGCAGCCGGGATAACATCACGGTGGTGCTGGCGAGCTGCCGGTGAGCATGCCGGCATAAGCTACCGGCGGCGGGAAGCCCGGGTACGTCACGGTGTCCGCAGCGTCGCGCCACCATAAACTGCGATCGGACGGCACTGCATCCTCTTGCCTGTTCAGCAAATCCAGCGCCAGCAGCGCTGCATCGAATTCCACCAGCACGAAACCCGGCGCGAGCGCGGAGAAGGCCAGCTCCTCCACCGCGTCGTACCAGGCATCCTGCAGCGGCGTAGCGCAAGGCACCGCCGCTGCGATCGTCAACGGAAAATAGCGGCCGACCCGGTCCACGCTGGGCATCAGCACGCCGGTCCAGGCATCGCTGCCGCAAACCCCGGCCGCGAGACTGAACCGCCAGACCGGCGCCGTCAGATAGGTCTCGAGCCAGCAATCGCCCAACTTCTCGCGGCTGCACCGCAGCGCGGCCTGCAGCCACGTATCCCAGGCCACCAGCGCATCGGCCGGCAGCCGGCGCGACACGAAGTCGCCGTGCGTTGGCACCTTGCCGAAAAAGCCGGGCCCACGGCACGCCGTGGTCATGCAAACGAATAGGTGAATCCGCCTTCGTGCACGTCCACCGATACGCCGGCGACGGCGCCGCCATGCATCATCCGGCCGAGGAATTCGCGCGACACATCGGGCAGCATGGTGTTGGTCAGGATGGCATCGATCATGCGTCCGCCCGATTCGCTCTCGGTGCAGCGCGACACCACCAGGCCGACCACGTCCTCCGTGTAGTCGAACGGAATCCTGTAACGCGCCTCGACGCGGCGCCTGATGCGCTCCAGCTGCAGCCGCACGACGCTGGCCAGCATGGCGTCGGACAGCGGGTAGTACGGGATCGTCACGATGCGGCCCAGCAGCGCCGGCGGGAACACGTCCAGCATCGGTGCGCGCAGCGCCTTTGCCATGCCCTCCGGGTCGGGCATGTGCTCCGGATCGCGGCACAGCTTTGCAATCACCTCCGTGCCCGCATTGGTCGTCAGGATGATCAGCGTGTTCTTGAAGTCGATGAAGCGGCCTTCGCCATCCTCCATGAAGCCCTTGTCGAACACCTGGAAGAACATCTCGTGCACGTCCGGGTGAGCCTTTTCCACCTCGTCGAGCAGCACCACGGAATAAGGCCGGCGGCGCACGGCTTCCGTCAGCACGCCGCCTTCGCCATAGCCCACATAGCCGGGCGGCGCGCCCTTCAGCGTGGACACCGTATGCGCTTCCTGGAATTCGCTCATGTTGATGGTGATGAGATTCTGCTCGCCGCCGTACAGCGCCTCGGCCAGCGCCAGCGCCGTTTCCGTCTTGCCAACGCCCGACGTCCCGGCCAGCATGAACACGCCGACCGGCTTGCCCGGGTTATCGAGGCCGGCCCGCGACGTCTGGATGCGCCGGGCGATCATCTCCATTGCATGGTCCTGGCCGATCACGCGCTGCGCCAGCAGCGTGCCGAGGTTCAGGATGGTTGCCATCTCGTTCTTCGCCATGCGGCCGACCGGAATGCCGGTCCAGTCGCCCACCACGGCGGCCACGGCCTGGTAATCGACGGTCGGCAGGATCAGCGGGTGCTCGCCCTGCAGCGCGGCCAGCCTGCCTTGCACCGCGCGCAGCTGCTCCATCGAAGCCTCGCGATCTGCGCCGCTCCGCAGCTTCGCGCGCAAGGCCAGCAGCTCGTCGACCAGTTCGCGCTCTTCATGCCAGCGCTGTTCCAGCGTGGCCAGCCGGTCGCGCTCAACAGCCAGCGACCCGCTGGCGTCGGCCGCGCGGCTTGCCGTGTCGATGCCGATGGCGTTCTCGCGGCCGATGATGGCCAGCTCGGTTTCCAGCGCTTCGATGCGCTTGCGGGCATCGTCCACTTCGGCCGGCGTGGCGTGCAGGCTGATGGCCACGCGGGCGCATGCCGTGTCCAGCAGGCTGACGGATTTGTCGGGCAGCTGCCGCGCCGGGATGTAGCGGTGCGACAGCTTCACCGCCGCTTCCAGCGCCTCGTCGAGGATCTGCACCTTGTGGTGCTGCTCCATCGTGGACGCGACGCCGCGCATCATCAGCAGCGCCTTGTCTTCGTTCGGCTCGCCGACCTGCACGGTCTGGAAGCGGCGCGTCAGGGCCGGATCCTTTTCGATGTGCTTCTTGTATTCGGCGAACGTGGTGGCGCCGATCGTGCGCAGCGTGCCGCGCGCCAGCGCCGGCTTCAGCAGGTTGGCCGCGTCGCCCGTGCCGGCCGCGCCGCCGGCGCCCACCAGCGTGTGCGTTTCGTCGACGAACAGAATGACCGGCTTCGCGCTGCCCTGCACTTCGTCGATGACGGCACGCAGGCGCTGCTCGAACTCGCCCTTCATGCTGGCGCCGGCCTGCAGCAGGCCCACGTCCAGCGCCAGCAGCTGCACGTCTTTCAAACCCGGCGGTACATCGCCGCGCGCAATGCGCTGCGCAAAGCCTTCCACCACGGCGGTCTTGCCGACACCCGCCTCGCCGACAAGGATCGGGTTGTTCTGCCGGCGGCGCATCAGGATGTCGACCACCTGCCGGATCTCGTCGTCGCGGCCGACGATCGGGTCCATCTTTTCGGCACGGGCCTGCGCGGTCAGGTCCACCGTGAATTTTTTCAGCGCTTCCTGCTTGCCCATCGCAGCCGGTGCGATCGCGCCCGACGTTTCGCCCGGTGCGGCGGCGGCCTGGAAGCCGTCTGTGGCTGCCAGCGCCGCTTCCGGCGACTCCTTCAACAGGGCGGCGAAATCGTCGGACAGGGCGTCGCCCTTCACCTTCTGGAACTGCGCCGAGATCGCGTACAGCGCGTTACGCAGCGGCGCCGTCTTCAGCATGCCAATGACCAGGTGCCCGGAACGCACCTGCGATTCGCCGAACATCAGCGTGCCGTACACCCAGGCCCGCTCGACTGCTTCTTCCAGCTGCGACGACAGGTCCGTGATGGATGTCGAGCCGCGCGGCAGCCGGTCCAGCGCGGCCGTGGTATCGCGGGCCAGTGCCGCGGGGTCGACATCATAGTGGCGCGCGATGCGGTGCAGGTCGGAGTCCTGCAGCTGCAGGATCTGGTGCAGCCAATGCACCATCTCCACATAAGGATTGCCGCGCAGCTTGCAGAACACGGTACTGCTTTCGATGGCGCGGTAGCACAGGGAGTTCAGTTTGCCGAACAGCGCAACGCGGCTGATTTCTGCCATGGTTTTTCCTTCGCCCGGCCGGGCGCTTGGGTTGGTGGGCGATGGGGATCTCCGTACAGATACGCACGCACTGCCCGGCCGGATGCATTAGAATCGCCCCTTCCATCGCAGCGCCCCACCACGGGCTTCCCGGAACCATGAGCTATCCCATCGGCGACAAACTCGTCATCGGCGTCGCCTCGTCGGCGCTGTTCGACCTCACGGCCTCGCACCGGATTTACCTCGACGAGGGCGAAGAAGGCTATCGCCGCTACCAGGAGCAGCACCTCGATACGATCCTGGAACGGGGCGTGGCCTTCCCGTTCATCCGCCGCTTCCTCAGCCTGAATGCGTGCTTCCCTGACCAGTTGCCCGTCGAAGTCGTTCTGCTGTCGCGCAATTCGCCCGAAACGGGGCTGCGCGTGATGAAGTCGATCGCCCACTATGGCCTCGACATCACGCGCGCCGCTTTCGTCACGGGCAATTCGCCCTACCCCTACCTGACGGCGTTCAATGCTGCGCTGTTCCTGTCGGCGAACGAGGCGGACGTGCGCAGCGCGCTGGC
>DKJA01000069.1:18579-19091 GCA_002454505.1 Oxalobacteraceae bacterium UBA6704 | reverse complement strand
CGGCGTGATCCTGCAGATCGGCCAGTATCAGTTGCTGGTGGCGGACGCCTGCGCGGGATTGCAGACGCTGCTGACACTGGAAGCGCTCGGTCTGTTCTACCTGAACGTCGTACGCCACACATCGCTGCTCCGTAATGTTGTGCTGGCCTGTCTGATCATCCCGATCTCGTTCTCCGCCAACGTGGTGCGCGTGATGGTACTTTCGCTGGTGACCTATTACCTGGGTGACGCGGCAGGGCAGGGTTTCCTGCACGGATTCGCCGGCATGGTGCTGTTTGTCACGGCGCTCGTGCTGATCCTTTCCGTCGATTCGCTGTTGCAATGGTTTGTGGCGCGCCGCGCCAAGGGAGTGAAGCAATGAACAACACAATCCGCATCAGCGTGCTGATCGGCGCTTTGATGCTGTCGTCCGCAGCCGTGACGAAGGTCGCCACGCCGTCGTCGAAGATGGCCGACAACCGGGCCAAGCTCAATCTGGAACAGATGATCCCCGCCGCCTTCGGCGACTGGCG
>DKJA01000069.1:0-18482 GCA_002454505.1 Oxalobacteraceae bacterium UBA6704 | reverse complement strand
CCGCCTTCGGCGACTGGCGCATCGATACCAGTATCGTGCCGCTGCAGGTGGACCCCGAAACGCAGGCACGTCTGGACCGCATCTACAACCAGACGCTGTCGCGCACTTATGTCAATCGCGAAGGACAGCGGGTCATGCTGTCGATGGCCTACGGCGGCGACCAGAGCGACAGCACGGGTCTGCACCGGCCCGAGGTGTGCTATGCCGCCCAGGGTTTCACCATCAAGCGCAATGACCCCGCAGACCTGACGACGCATTTCGGCAAGCTGCCGATCCGACGCGTCATCGCCGCCAGTGGATCGCGCAACGAGCCGATCACGTACTGGGTAACGGTTGGCGACAAAGCTGTGCCGGTCGGACTCGAACAGAAGTGGCAGCGCATGCGTGCCGGGCTCAGCGGCACGGTGCCGGATGGCATGCTGGTGCGTGTCTCGACGATCGATACCGATGATGCCGGTGCCTACCAGGTGCAGGACAGCTTCATCGACACCATGCTCGGCGCAATGAAACAGGGCGATCGCCGACGCCTGACGGGTGCGCTGGCACTGTGAGCGGATTGAGAAAGACTAGTAGATGATGAAGTCCGCTTTGCTTAAGCGATGGCTGCCGGTACGTCCGGCAGCCGACGGAAAACGCCGGCCATCGCGCAGCAGCGGTGCCCCCGTTCTGCTGGGTGTCGCCGGAATGGTCGTGGCGTTGCTGGTGGGGGCAGTCGCCGGCCTCGATTCGCCGATCCTGCTGACGTTGCTGGCCGGACCGATGCTGGCGCTGTTGCTGTTCTTTACGGTGAACGCACAGGGCATGCTGCTGTCGCTGTTCGCTGTCACGTTCCTGGTCCAGGGCAGTCTGCTGTATTTCCTGAACCTGCGCCAGGCAACCTGGGTGGCGGTGGGCATGGCGCTGCTGTTCATCATGCGCATCGTCATGGACCAGATGGTCCGACGCCGGCAGAAGGACGTCCACACGCAGCCTGTGACGATCATGTACTGGGTAATGGCGCTGGCCGGATGTTACTGCCTGGCCCTTGTGCTGAACCGGCCCGCCGTCGGCCAGGTGGCCGCCTCGCTGAAATCGTTCTGGCCGATGTTCGGCGTGCTGATCGCATTCTATTGGGTCCGCTGGACGCCTGCGCGCCTGCGCCAACTGTGGCAGCTGATGATCGTGATCACGCTGATCCAGGTTCCCGTCACGTTGTACCAGCACCTGTTCATCGCATCGCGCAAGGTGGGCGGCTTCGACTCGGTCGTAGGTACGTTCGGCGGCACGCAGCTGGGCGGCGGCCTGTCGGCGGTGATGGCGTTCTTCGTCGTGGTCACGCTGGCCTTCGTGCTGGCGCTGTGGAACCGCACGCTGATGAGCACCCGGCGGATGCTGTTCGTCGTCGTCGCGACGCTGATCGTGATCCTGCTCGGCGAGGTCAAGGCGTCCGTGATCTGGTTGCCGATCGCCGTGTTCTTCATTCTGCGCAAAAGGGCGCTGCGCAACATCCGCACGCTGATCGCGTATGGCTGCGCTGCCGCTGTCATGTGTAGCGCGATCTATGTCACCTACAATCAGCTGTACTGGGCCGGTAATATGGACCGGCTCGATACCATCGGCGAAAAGCTCGATTCGGCTGGCGGCTATTTCTTCGATCCGGACAACCTGAACTACGTCACCGGTGAAGTCAGCCGCGGGGCATCGCTGGCCCTGTGGGTGTCCGACCGGGCCACCGGCCCAATGCACCGGCTGCTCGGCTACGGTCCGAATGCCAGCAAGTCCGGCGGTTTGATGGGGGCAGGCGCGGTCTCGAAGCGCTTTGCGCCGCTGCACATCGACGCGACCGCATTGGCAGTGCTGCTGTGGGACTACGGCATTGCCGGCGCGCTTGCCTACATCGGCCTGATTGCCGCGACCATGCGCGCGGGCTGGCGGTTCGTCAAGGCGGGGCAGGGCAGCGCCACACAGCTCGCTGCCGCGGAAACATCGGTGCTGGCACTGGGTCTGAGCTTCTCGCTGCTGATCTATAACCGCTCGCTGGTGGACGAGCCGACGATGCAGTTGCTGATCCTGTTCTGCGCCGGCTATATCGTGCAATGTGCCCGCTTCGGGGCTCATCCCGCCGAGGCGGCCGACGCCGCGGTTTCAGTTGCACTGCCGAAGTCCCGGCTGGTGTTGCGACCGGCAAGCTGAGGTCTTCATATTGAGTTCCAATCCGTATGGCGCCGCGCGGGTCGCGCGGCAGGCCAGGTGGTTCATGGTGGCCAAGGCAGGCGTTGCCGTCATTGCGCTGGCCTGGCAGTTCGTGCTGGTACGCGGATTGTCCATCGAAGAGTACGCCAGCTTCACGATCTTCCTGGCAGCCAACGGCGTGTTGGTATTCTTCACACTGTTCGGCCTGGACCGGGTGCTGTACCGTCATGTGCCCCCCCTGCGCGAGCAACTGCGCTGGCGTGAAATCGCCTGGTTGCTGCTGGCTGCCACGCTGGTGCGAACGGCCTTCATTGCCCTGTTGATGGCGGCCCTGTGGGCCGGCGCCTACCTGCTGCTGCCCCGGCAGTTGCAGCAGGAAGTGGTAACCCTGCGCTGGGAATATCTGCTGTTCTCGTTCGCGACCGGTTGTACCGACAGTTTTTCCATCTTCATCAACAGCCTGGGCAAGCAAGGCCGGCAGGCCATGCTGCTGATGGTATCGACCTTGCTGCGTTTCGTGCTGGTGGCGGTTGCTATGTGGGCCGGCACCGTGGGCCTGCACACGGCGCTCGATGTCATGCTGGTCACGGAGTGGCTGCTGGCAGCCGCACTGCTGTTTGTCGTTATCCGGGAGATTGCCGCGGTGCGGGTAGGCGCGCCCGGCCTGCGCCGGCTTGAGTGGGGCTTTGCGCCGTCCGCATTGGTCCGCGACAGTCTCAGCACCCAGTTGACCTATATGGTGGGGCTGCCGTTCCGCGGCGCATTGTTGCGCCTGATCGTCGGCAGCATTGCACCGCCCGTGATCACTGCATCGTTCGGTTTCTTCCAGGCCCTTTCCGACCGGGCTTACCAGTTCATGCCGGTGTTCCTGATGAAGGGAATGCTGGAGCCTGCACTGGCCAGCGATTATGCCCAGCGTGGCGAGCTGGAGCGAGTGCGGCTCGTGATGCGGCTGCTGTTGCGCATCAATTACCTGATCCTGGCCTTCGGCCTGATGCTGCTGTTGGGCAGCGGCGCGGAGCTGATCGGCTGGATGACGCACGGCCGCTACAGCGATCAGGTGCCGATCGCCGTGCTGATTCTATTGCAGCTGGGGGCTATGACGCTGGGCGAGACGCTGTGGATCGGCCTGAATCCGATCGGTCGCATCAGGGACCATAACCGGGTATGGCTCTATGTGTCGCTGCTGTGCTATTCGGGCGTCGCTGCAGCCACGGCGATGCACAGCGCGGAGGGCCTTCTGCTGGTGAGCGTGCTGCCTTATGTGATGGTGTTCGCGTGGCTGCGGTGGGGCACCCGCGAGCCGTTGTTGCAGGGTGGCCTCAGGATGGACATGATGTGGCGCCTGCTGCCGCCGATGGCGGCAGGCATAGCCGGCGCGCGCGCTTGCCTGTGGCTGGGTGGCACCGCCGTGTGGGTACCGATGGTCGCGGCGCTGCTGGGGGGCACCTTGTTCCTGCTGGTGCTGCGGACGCTGCACTTTATCGAGCCGGACGAGATCGGCACGATCCGCTCGATTTCGCCGAAACTGGCCAAGCTGCTCAGCCTCATCTGATGGCGATGGCGCGGCGGTCGCACGATGGATGGCCGTCGTCGTTGCCTCTACTTGTTGCACTTCCTGCCCCGTTTGTACGGAATTTACCAACTTTTGGCACCGCGGACTTGACAGGGTGTTCATTTTAACGAATAAAAGCGTTAAAAATGAGCGCCCAGTTGCCGTATCCCAACACCTTCCGTGCGGCGCCCGTGTATAGTCACGCCTGTACATTTCATCCGTAGCCTGGCCCGGGCCGGGCAGTGACTGGCGCATCCGACAATTCCGATACGGTCAACTGATTGCCACAGGACGCGCCGCCTGTGCACCCCCCAAGTCATTTATCTGGAGTAATCATGAAAGTTTTCCGTTCGCTGTTGGGGTCTGCAGTCGCTGCAGCGTTGCTGACTGCAAGTACTGCCTGCTTCGCCTTTGGCGACTGGGCCGATGCGCAGGTCACCAACGATCTGGCGGTGGTGCGTCCGCTGCCGGCCAATATGCAGGTGCAGGCGCAGAACCCGCCGGGCATCCAGTGGCCGCGTCACAAGAGCAAGCCGGCGCAGTATATGCTCGAGCTGACGGGTCCCGACGGCGTGAAGAATATCCCGGTCAGCCGCCTTTGGTACCTGCCGGCCAAGAAGCTGACGCCCGGCACCTACTCCTGGCGTGTGCGTCCCGGCAATACGACCGACTGGACGGCGCTGCGCACGTTCGTGATCACCAGCGCGTCCGCCGACTTCGAGATCCCTGATGACGAAACGCTGCGCAGCCGTACGCAGTCGCGCAGCCGGCCGCGCTCGCTGCAGATCGGCTTCCAGACGTACAAGAACTGGTCCGCTCCCCAGCTGGCCGAGCGCAAGCCCGCGTTCGATGCGATGGTCAATGACGTGGCATGGCGCATCCCGGGCATGACCGATGTTTCCGACAGCGAATGGGTGGTCTACCCCGCCGCCGAGAACAGTGCCGCGAAGGCTGCGCAACTGGTCAAGATCGGCCAGCGCATCAGTGGCGCCGCGCGCCAGCTCGAATCGGCGGCGCTGCTGTACCGCCTGACCGGCGAAGTGAAGTATCTGAACGAAGCGCTGCGGCGCGGCGATGCGCTGGCGGCACTGAGCGTTTCCGGCCCGACGGCGTACATCTACACCGATGCGCCGAGCCGCCAGATCGCGCTGGCGCTGATCAAGGGTATCGACCAGCTGTACAACGAGATCGGCACCGGCGACGCGGGCCGCCGCGCGCGCTGGCTGGCCAGCGTGAACGTGCGTACGCAACAGATGTATCAGGACGTCGCCGGTGCAGACGGCCGCCTGGACATGTATCCGTTCGATTCGCACGGCGGTTCGAACCTCGGCTATCTGACCGTGATCGCAGCGCTGTCCGTGGGCCTGATCCCCGAAGCAGATGCATGGTTCACTTATTCGTTCCGCGCCTACGCTCACCAGATCTACATCTGGAGCAGCCCGGAAGGCGGGTTTGCCAACGGCACGGCATACGGTACGTACACGGCCGTCATCTCTACGCAACTGTGGCAAACGCTCAAGCTGACGACAGGCGTCGACCTGTTCACCAAACCTTGGTCGGCAGGCTTCCTGAATTTCCTGATGCAGTTCTTGCCACCCGGCACGAAGAACAATGTATTCGGCGACGAACATGAATTGGTGCCGAACATGGGCGCGGTGAAGGGTTTCGCAGCGCGTTTCGCGACTCCGCAGGCGGCCTGGTATTACAAATCGCTGGCTGGTTCGGAAGAGCCGTCGAACCTGCTGCAGGCTCCTTATCCGATGCCGGCGTCGACGGTCACGCCGGTGGCGCCAGCGAACGCCGCCGTGTTCCCGAGTATCGGCTGGGCAGCCATGCACAGCAATATCACGGATACTGCGCGGACCTCGGTGTTCTTCAAGTCGAGCCCGTTCGGTGCGTACAACCACAGCCACGGCGACCAGAACAGCGTTGTGCTGTTCAGCGGCGGCGTGCCGCTGCTGATCGAAGCGGGCTACGAGGATTACTACGGTTCGCCGATGGCGGCGAACTGGTACCGCCAGACCAAGGCGCACAATGCCGTGACGTATGACGGCGGCATCGGCCAGCTGATCACCGGCAATGTGGAGAATCTGGGCCGGCCAAGCAAGATCACGGCCTTCTCGACAACATCGTCCGTCGATTTCGTCGAGGGCGATGCAATTCAGTCGTACGGCACTGCGCTCAGCACCGCGCGTCGCCAGGTCTGGTATCTGCGCAACAGCAATGCCGTGGTTGTGCGCGACATCCTGGCAGCACCCGTGGCGCGCTCGTTCGAGTGGAACTTCCACGCACCGGTGTCGATCACCAATCCGCAAACGGGCGAGTACCAGATCACCAATGGTGCGCGCAGCGTGTGCGTGCGCTCCATCGGCCCCACGCCGGCAACCTTCAAGAAATGGGCTGGTACGGCGCCGCTGGCCGGTACGTTCGAGGATCATGCGGCCTTCGTGCTGCCGGCGGCGACGGCGGCCGAGTTCCTGGTCCTGCTCGACGTTGGCTGCAAGCGTCCTGCCGTGCAACTGAGCACCACGGCCACCGGGCGTACGCTGAAGGTTGGCAGCGATACGATCGCGATCGGCAAGTAAGGCTGCGGCGGCACGGGCCGCATGATCTCGAGGTGGTGGGGGCGATTGCCGGGAAACGGCAATCGCCCTTTTTCTTTGCTAAAATGGCATCGATTGAGCGCTGCCACGTGGCGGCCGCTGCCGGCCACGCGGGTCGTCGCGCGCGTGGCCGTGCGGGGCGGCGGCCGACGCAAGGCTGCAAGCGATTGTCCACCACCATACGATGCGCGCCAGCATGGCGGCACGTCAACTAAGGGAGCCATGCGCATACTTCGTTTCATGGGTTATCCCATCAGTAATTTCAGCACGCTCGAACGGATGGTGCTGGCGCAGGCCAAGGCCCTGCATGCCAAGGGGCACCAAATGGATGTTGCATTCGATGGCATCCGGCGTCCCGCCGCGGCGGATGCCGCGCGTGTCCACGCACCGGATGTGGGCCTGCATTTCGGCCTGCCGGACCAGTTCGGGCTGCGCCAGCCCGGTGCCGCGCTGGCCTATGCGCGTGCCGCCAGCAGGTTGATACGGGAGGGACGCTACGATATCGTTCACGTTTATTTCAATCCGTCGGCAAAGCTGCTGAACCAGCTGGCCCGCCTGCATCCGCAGGTGCGCTTTGTCCGTTCGATCGGCAGCACGCCGGTGCCCAGCGGCCGCCTGCGGTTCCTCGACCCGCTCAAGCGCAAACGGTGGCTCTTCGATACCACGCAGATGCGGAAACTGATCTGTGTCGGCGCGCACATCAGCGAAATGATGGCCGACTTCGGTGTCGCCCGGCACCGCCTTGTCACCGTGCCGAATGCCACCGATGTCGAGCGGTTCAGCCGTCAGGTTCCGCACAGCTATGACGGCACGCTGCGGCTCGGTTTCGTGGGGCGCATGAATGTGGTCAAGAACATCCCGCTGATCATCGAAGGGATGCGCCTGCTGGTCGCGCAGGGCGAACGCAATCTCCACCTGACGCTGGTCGGCGCGGGCGAACTGCGTGACGAGCTCATTGCGCTGGTGGCGCAGCATCAGCTGGAACCGTACATCACATTTGCCGGCCATGTCGATGACATTCCCGGCATGCTGAACCGTGACATCGACCTGTATGTCCAGGCATCGCACAACGAAGGGTGCCCCGCATCGGTCATCGAAGCGATGGCCTGCGAGGTGCCAGTCCTGCTGTCCGACATACCTGGCCACCGCCAAGTGGCGGAGCCAGGCGTGCACGCCACCTATTTCCCGCCCGGCGACGCCGCCGCATTTGCCGCTGCCATCCCGCGCATCCAGGCGGACTACGCCCATTACCGTGCAATGGCCACCGCCGCACGGCGTCATATCGTCGATGTCTACAGTATCGATGCATGGATCAGCAAGGAACTGCAGGTCTATGAGGATGTGCTGCACGCCTGAGTCGTGCGCCTTCAGGACAGCCATCCTGTGCTATGATTTGTTGGCTAAACGATAATGAAGTGGGACGATCCCGTCAGCCCTGCCGCCGTGCGGGGCATGCAGATGGTGTATCGACGGGTTCACCCGATGTAATGAGGCAGTACATGAGTTCAACCATTAAAAACGAGCTGCATTATGGCTTGCGCTCGTTAATCAGGGAAAATGCGTTCGCGCGCAGCTTTGTGAAGCGCTTGCGGCAAAACGAGCGGCTGGCCCCGGACGCGGTGCGGCAGCAGGGCCGGCACGCCCTGCACCGTACGCTGCAGGCCGCCATAGCCAGGTTGCCGGCCTACCGCCACATCGACGCCCGTTTTTCTCCTGCCGAGGCAGAAACCGTACTACGCGAGTCTTTCCCCGTGATCGACAAGGTGACCCTGCTGGGCCGTCCGGCCGAGTTCTATCCCCGTGAGGGGCGCAAGCTGCCATGGCAGGCAGTCGGCAAGACCAGCGGCACGACGGGCACGCCACTGCAGATCCTGCGCAGCATGGAATCGGTGCTGATGGAAAATGCCTTCATCCGCCGCCACTGGGAGTGGTCCGGGTACGACGACAGCAGCACCCGCGCCACCCTGCGCGGTGACATGGTCGTCGCCCTCGACCGGCGGACGCCGCCGTTCTGGTTCTGGAACCGCTATGACAGGCAACTGCTGCTTTCGTCGCGCCACCTGACGGACGATTGTGTCGATCCGATCATCGATCGCATCGAGCAGGCTCGGCCGGCCATCCTGCAGGCCTATCCCTCCACCGCCCATACGCTGTCGATGTATCTTGCCCGGCGCGGCAGGTCGTTGAAAATTCCGTTCATTTACACGGCATCCGAGCCGCTGTATCCCCATCAGCGTGAACTGATCGTGGAGCGGCTGGGCGCGCGCATCATGGACATGTATGGCATGGCCGAGCGGGTTGCGTTCGCCACCGAATGCGAGCACGGCGAAATGCATATCAACAGCGACTATTCGCACGTGGAGATCCTGGACGAGCATGACCGTCCCACCGACGGCCCGGGTTTCATCGTCGGCACCACCTATCACAACCTGGCCATGCCGCTGGTGCGCTACCGGTTGAGCGACCGCACGCGCTGGAAGCCTGGCCAATGCCGCTGCGGCCGGCCGTTCCCGATGATCGAGCACGTCACCGGCAAGTATGAGGATGCCATCACGAGCGCCGATGGCAGCATCATCAGCCCTTCCGTGCTGACTTTCGCTTTCAAGGGCGTGGAAAATATCCGCAAGTCCCAGGTGGCCCAGGTGGCAGCTGGCACATGGCAGATCCGCGTCGTGCCGGGCCCCCGCTTCAGTGATGCCGACAAGAACAGGCTGGTCGACAACGTGCACCAGCTGGTCGATGCCCATATCGCGGTGGAAGTCGTCCTGAAGGACGATCTGCCGAATACGGCCGCCGGGAAATTCCGCTGGGTCGTCAACGAAACACGGCAGGCCGGATAACCGGCATGCGGCCGGAGGGTGGCACAGGTGCCGTATTCCTCCGTGGATTTTTTACGCCGATCGGGCACAGATGTCATCGAAAACAAGCAAGTTGCTGGTCATGTTGGGCACGGACTTCACCACCCAGGGGGGCGTGGCGTCGGTCGTCAAGGTCTATCGCGAAGCGGGGCTGTTCGCCCGCTACCCTTCCGTTTATCTGGCAACGCACCGGGATGGCGGCGCGCTGCGCAAGCTGGCGGCCATGCTGGGGGCAATGGCCAGGTTTGGCTGGCTGCTGTTGCAGCAGCGCGTCGGTCTGGTTCACATTCACGTCGCGTCGCGGGCCAGCTTCTGGCGCAAGATGGCTTTCGTGGCACTGGCCCGACTGTTCCGGGTACCGTACATCATGCATCTGCACGGCGCCGAATTTGCCATTTTCTACGAGAAGGAAAGCGGTGCGCGCCGGAAGGCGTTGATACGCCGGGTCTTCAACTCGTCTGCTGCCGTGGTCGTGCTGTCATCGGCGTGGAGGGACTGGATGACGGGGATCGGCATCGAGGTGCCGGTGCACGCCATTCACAATCCTGTCGTATTGCCGCCTGCGTCGGCATGGGGAAACCGGCAGTCCGGCGACGTGCTGTTTCTCGGCAGGCTGGGGCAGCGCAAGGGCAGCTTCGATCTTGTCGAGGCTGCCGCGCGGCCTGCTGCTGCGCGGGCCCGGTTGCTGCTGGGCGGCGACGGCGATGTGGCCGGCGTGCGGCAGCGTGCTGCGGCACTGGGCGTCGCGGACCGGGTGGAGATGCTGGGCTGGGTCGGCGCCGAGCGCCGCGCTGCGCTGCTGCAGCAGGCGTGGATTTATTGCCTCCCTTCGTACAACGAAGGCTTGCCGATGAGTTTGCTGGAAGCGATGGCGGCCGGACTGCCCGTCATCACGTCGCCGGTAGGCGGCATTCCCGATGCGGTGACCGACGGCGTGGAAGGTTTTCTCGTCGCGCCGGGCGATGTCGATGGCATCGCGGCGCGGCTGGTGCAGATGATCGCCGACCCGGATCTTGCCCGCCGCATGGGCTCCGCGGCCCGACACAAGGTGGAACGGACATTCTCCAGCGCCGTCATTCTGCCGCGCCTCGAGACCCTGTACCGGCAGCTGGGCATGCAACCCGCCTGAGGTGCCCCGGTGGCCGGTGTCGAATTGAACCCATTGCTGCGCTGAGGCGACGGAGGACCAGAAATGCTTGCAAGACTGCTTGTCATGCCGATCGGTGTGTGGAAGCTCAAAAAATTGTGCCGCAGTACCCGCAATCCGCTGCTGCGTAAGATACTGATGAGCTTGTACAGCCTGTACCAGTACGAGAACAATAGTTCGGTAGCGTGGAATTCCCATTTCGACGGCGAGCCATGCTTTCCTCATGGCATGAAAAGCGTCTTCGTGTCCGGTGGCGCCAGGGTCGGAAAGGGCTGCGTGATATTCCAGCAAGTGACCATCGGCTCCAATGCGCTGCCCGATTCCAAAGGCATGGGCGTGCCGACGATCGGCGACAACTGCTACATCGGTGCCGGCGCGAAGATCGTTGGCAAGGTCAGCGTTGGCCACAACGTGCGGATCGGTGCCAATGCCGTGGTCTTCCGCGACGTTCCGGACAACAGTGTCGTCATTGCCGGCGGGACCGAAGTGATCCGCAAGGATGTTGCACCCGACAACCGGTTCTACAGTTACGTGGGCGGGTGGGTGTATTGGGATGAATCCGGCTGGCAGCCGGTCACCGACGAGGCCGTGCTGGCCCGCCTCAAGCAGCAATAGCAGTATTTATTGCAGTAGTGGCAGTAACGCCGGCGTTTAGTCATCCGATGGATGTCGATGTTTTTATTATTTTGTATATCTAAATTTAGCCGGAGAACCCGCTGGAATGTCGACGCTCGCTTGGAAATTGAACAGGTTAAAACTGATGGGCGCCGCCGAGATCGTGTGGCGGGTGCAGCAGATCGTGCAGAAGAAACTCGGCAAGGCCGGCATCGGCCTCGTCGGCAAGCCGCCGGCGCCCGGACTGGCGCGCTTCGGCGCGCCGTTCGTCGGCGCCAATCCTGCCGGTCTGGACGAAGCGGCGCTGCGCCGCGCCGCCGATGCCGTGCTGGCCGGCCGGTGGAATGTGTTCGCCATGCAGGGCGTGAACCTGGGCTTTCCGCCGCAGTGGAACCGCGACCCGAAGACAGGCACGCAGGCACCGATGAAGCTGGGCAAGGCCATCGACTACCGGCGCGAAGGCGTCGTCGGCGATATCAAATACCTGTGGGAGCCCAGCCGCCACCTGGAGCTGGTGACGCTGGCGCTGGCCTGGCGCGCCAGCGGCGAACAGCGCTACGTGGCCGGCGCCAGGCTGCTGCTGGAATCGTGGTTCGACCAGTGCCCGTATCCGCAGGGGGTGCACTGGACCAGTTCGCTTGAGCTGGCCGTCCGGCTGGTCAACTGGGCGTTTGCCTGGCAGCTGCTGGGCGGCGCCGACAGCGGCCTGTTCAACGGAGAGGAGGGCGCCCGCTTCCAGCGCCGCTGGCTGGACAATATCTACCAGCACTGCCATTTCATCCGCGGCTACTTCTCCCGGCACTCGTCGGCCAACAACCACCTGTTCGGCGAATACATGGGCCTGTTCATCGCCAGCGTGCAGTGGCCCTGCTGGCCGGAAAGCGCCCGCTGGGAAGCGCTGGCGCGGCGCGGGCTGGAAGAGGAAGCGCTCAAACAGAACACGGCGGACGGTGTCAACCGCGAGCAGGCGATCTATTACCAGCACGAAGTGATGGACATGATGCTGCTGTGCCACCGCATCGGCGCGGCCAATGGCGCCGGTTTCTCGGCGGCCTACCTGGAACGGCTGGAGCGCCTGGCCGACTTCGTGGCCGCCTTGATGGACGTGGCCGGCAACGTGCCGATGACGGGCGATGCCGACGATGCGCAGATGGTGCGCCTGTCGTACGAGACGGACTGGAGCCCGTACCGCTCGCTGCTGGCCAGCTGCGCGCTGCTGTTCGGCCGCGGCGACTTCAAGACCAAGGCGGGCCGGCTGGACGACAAGAACCGCTGGCTGTTCGGCAGCGACGGCGTGGCCCGCTGGGATGCGCTGGCCGCCGTCCCCGAGCGTCCGGTGCTGGCCTTCCCGGAAGGCGGCTACTACCTGCTGGGCAAGGACTTTGGCCGGGAGCAGGAAGTCCGGCTGGTGTTCGACTGCGCGCCGCTGGGCTACCTGTCGATCGCCGCGCACGGCCATGCCGATGCGCTGTCGTTCACGCTGTCGGCCGGCGGCGAGGAACTGCTGACCGACCCGGGCACCTATGCCTATCACACGCAGAAGGCATGGCGGGATTACTTCCGCAGCACGGCCGCGCACAACACGGTACAGGTGGATGGCCAGGACCAGTCCGAAATCGGCGGCAACTTCATGTGGTTGCGCAAGGCCAGGGCGCGGCTGCTGGCGCATGCCCCGGAGGGCGCGAACGGCGCGCCGCAACGGTTCGAGGGAGAGCAGGATGGCTACCTCAGGCTGGCGGATCCCGTATTGCATCGCCGCAAAGTGGAGTTTGATTCCAATCGGAACGCTATTGTTGTAAAAGATATATTAGAATGCCGTGGCGACCATGACGTGGCCCTGCACTGGCACTTCGGCGAAAACTGCCGGGTCGAGGCAGTGTCCGACGGCCTGGTCGCCAGCGCACTGCGCAGCGGATTGCGGATGCATTGCACGTTCGGCGACGGCCCGGAATTGTTGCGTTGCAGCGAGGCGCCGATCGGCGGCTGGATCTCCCGCCGCTTCGACGAAAAAAGTCCGATCGTGACGGCGGTCTGGCGCGGCAGGATCAGCGGCAGGACGGAAATCGAAACCCGGATCGAACTGACGCTGCCGGGAGCAGGAGTGGATGTAACGGCGGACGTAACAGCCGACGCGGCAGCCAGCAGCGGCGTCGGCGAATCACCAAACATTTAAGGAGCAGTATCTTGAAAATCAGCATCTTTGGCTTGGGCTACGTGGGGGCCGTGTCGGCCGGCTGTCTGGCAACCGACGGACACGAGGTGATCGGCGTCGATCCGAACCGCACCAAGGTCGACCTGATCAACGGCGGCACCACGCCGATCATCGAGAAGGATATCGGCGAGATGATCGCCAAGACCGTCAAGGATGGCCTGCTGCGCGCCACGGTCGATGTCCGCGATGCCGTGCTGAACAGCGATATGTCCCTGATCTGTGTGGGTACCCCGTCCCAGCTGAACGGCAACCTCGACCTGTCGCACGTGCGCAAGGTGTGCGAACAGATCGGCGCCGCCATCAAGGACAAGGACACCTTCCACGTGGTCGTCGCGCGCAGCACGATGCTGCCCGGCTCGATGCGCGCCGTCGTCATCCCCACGCTGGAACAGGCATCCGGCAAGAAGGCCGGCGTCGATTTCGGCGTCTGCAACAATCCGGAATTCCTGCGCGAAGGCACCGCCGTCTACGACTACTACCACCCGCCGAAAACGGTGATCGGCGAGACAGACGAGCAGGCCGGCCAGATGCTGGTCAAGCTGTACGAGAAGATGGATGCGCCGCTGGTGCGCACCGACGTTGAGACGGCCGAGATGGTCAAGTACACGGACAACACGTGGCACGCCGTGAAAGTGGCGTTCGCCAACGAGATCGGCAATATCTGCAAGGCGGTCGGCATCGACGGCCACAAGGTGATGGAGATCTTCTGCCAGGACACCAAGCTGAACCTGTCGCCGTACTACATGAAGCCGGGCTTCGCGTTCGGCGGCTCGTGCCTGCCGAAGGATGTCCGCGCGCTGACGTACAAGGCCCGTTCGCTGGACCTGGAACTGCCGTTGCTGGACTCGATCCTGCCGTCGAACCGCAAGCAGATGGAAAAGGGCGTCAAGATGGTCGTCGACAAGGGCAACCGCAAGGTCGGCATCCTGGGCTTCTCGTTCAAGGCCGGCACCGACGACCTGCGCGAATCGCCGCTGGTGGACGTCATCGAGCACCTGCTGGGCAAGGGCTACGAGCTGAAGCTGTACGACAAGAACGTCAACCTGGCCGCGCTGACCGGCGCCAACCAGGACTACATCCTGAACATGATCCCGCACATCTCGAAGCTGATGGTCGACTCGATGGACGAAGTGCTGGAATTCGCCGACACGATCGTCATCGGCAACGGCGCGGCGGAATTCAAGGACGTGCCGGGCAAGCTGAAGGACGGCCAGGCCATCGTCGACCTGGTGCGCATCAGCAAGGAGCAGAGCGGAGGACAGTACGATGGCATCTGCTGGTGACGTCACGCGGGTGCGCAACGGCCGGCGCGTCCTGATCCTCGTCGAGAACCTGCCGTCGCCGTTCGACCGCCGCGTGTGGCAGGAAGCAACCACGCTGCATGCGCACGGCTACGAGGTGTCGATCATCTGCCCGACCGGCAAGGGCTACGAGAGCCGCTACGAGGAATTCGAAGGCATCCATATCTACCGCTACAAGCTGCCGCTGGAAGCGGAAGGCGCGAAGGGTTATGCGATCGAGTATTCGGCGGCGCTGTTCCACACCTTCCGCTTGGCGTGGAAGGTGCTGTTCGGCCGCGGCTTCGACATCATCCATGCGTGCAATCCACCGGATCTGCTGTTCCTGATCGGCGGCTTCTTCAAGTTCACGATGGGCAAGAAGTTCCTGTTCGATCACCACGACATCAATCCCGAACTGTACGAGGCAAAATTCGGCCGCCGCGATTTCTTCTACAAGCTGATGGTGCTGTTCGAGCGCTGGTCGTTCAAGACGTCGGACGTGTCGATCGCCACCAACGAATCGTACAAGCGCATCGCCATCGAGCGGGGCGGCATGGATCCGGACAAGGTGTACGTGGTGCGCAGCGGACCGAAACTCGACCGGCTGCGCGTGCTGCCGCCGGTGGACAGCCTGAAGCAGGGCAAGCGCTTCCTGGTCGGCTACGTGGGCGTGATGGGCGCGCAGGAAGGCATCGACCTGCTGCTGGAGGCGGCCCGTCACCTGATCGTCGACCTGGGCCGCAAGGACGTGCATTTCGGTCTCGTCGGCGGCGGCACGTCGCTGGACCAGATGAAGGCGCTGGCCGTGAAACTGGGCATCGCCGACCACGTGACGTTCACCGGCCGCGTGCCGGACCAGGAACTGCTGGAAATGCTGAACACGTCCGACGTGTGCGTCAATCCGGACGTCGCCAACGACATGAACGACAAGTCCACGATGAACAAGATCATGGAATACATGGCGTTGGGCAAGCCGATCGTCCAGTTCGACCTGGCCGAAGGCAAGGTGTCGGCGCAGGAAGCTTCGCTGTATGCGCTGAAGAACGACCCGGTGGACATGGCGAAGAAGATCGCCGAGCTGCTGGACGACCCGGAACGCCGCGAGCGCATGGGTGCGTATGGCCGCCACCGGGTGGTCAACGAACTGGAATGGCAGTACGAGGCACCGAAGCTGCTGGCGGCCTACGAACGGCTGTATTCGGCCAATGCGCCGCTGCCGGGCGCGGTGCCGCCCTCATACAAAGGAAGCTGAATGAACATCCTCGTCACCGGCGGCATGGGCTATATCGGATCGCACACCGTCGTCGAACTGATGCATGCCGGCCACGACGTCGTCGTGGTGGACAATCTGTCGAACGCCGATGTGGCGGTGCGCGAGCGCGTGGCCCGCATCACCGGCAAGCCGTTCGAATTCATCGAGGCGGATATCCGCGACCGCGCCGCGCTGGAGCGGGCGTTCGACGGCCGCAACATCGACTCGGTGATCCACTTCGCCGGCCTGAAGGCGGTCGGCGAATCGGTGGCGCAGCCGCTGCGCTACTACGACAACAATGTGTCGGGCAGCGTCGCGCTGTTCGAAACGATGGCCAAATTCGGCGTCAAGTCGCTCGTGTTCAGTTCGTCCGCGACCGTCTACGGCGACCCGGCCAGCGTGCCGATCACGGAAGACTCGCCTTTGTCGGCCACCAATCCCTACGGCCGCAGCAAGCTGATGATCGAAGAGATCCTGGGCGACCTGTACAAGGCGGACAGCAGCTGGCGCATCGCGCTGCTGCGCTACTTCAACCCGGTGGGCGCCCATGAAAGCGGCCTGATCGGCGAGGAGCCCAGCGGCATTCCCAACAACCTGATGCCCTACGTGGCGCAGGTGGCCAACGGCAAGCGCGAGGCGCTGTCGGTGTTCGGCGGCGACTACCCAACGGTGGACGGTACCGGCGTGCGCGACTACATCCACGTCGTCGACCTGGCCATCGGCCACGTGAAGACGCTGGACAAGCTGGCGACAGGCCCCGGCCTGCACACCTACAATCTGGGTACGGGCCAAGGCAACAGCGTGCTGGAAATGGTCCGCGCCTTCGAGGCCGCCAGCGGCAAGCCGGTACCCTACAAGATCGTCGACCGACGACCCGGCGACATCGCCGCCTGCTATGCGGATACGGCGAAGGCCGAGCGCGAGCTCGGCTGGAAAGCACAGTTCGACATTGCCCGCATGTGCCTCGATACGTGGCGCTGGCAGTCATCCACGAAGTAAATTCTCCTGAGGGTCAACAGATGAAAGCAATGATTTTAGCGGCCGGCAAAGGTACGCGCGTGCGGCCATTGACCTATGAACTGCCGAAGCCGATGATCCCGATCCTGGGCAAGCCCGTGATGGCCTACCTGGTCGAGCACCTGGCCCGCTACGGCATTACCGAAATCATGGTCAATGTCAGCTACCTGCACGAAAAGATCGAAGAGTATTTCGGCGAAGGCCACCAGTTCGGCGTGCAGATCGGCTACTCGTTCGAGGGCTATACCAACGACGACGGCGAAGTGGTGCCCGAACCGCTCGGTTCGGCCGGCGGCATCAAGAAGATCCAGGAGTTCGGCGGCTTCTTCGACGAGACGACGATCGTGCTGTGCGGCGATGCGCTGATCGACCTGGACCTGAAGTCGGCCCTGTTCGAGCACCGCCGCAAGGGCGCGCTGGCCACCGTGATCACCCGCGAAGTCCCGTGGGACAAAGTAGCCAGCTACGGCGTCGTGGTCAGCGACGACGATGGCCGCATCCGCGAGTTCCAGGAAAAGCCCGATCCGTCGGTGGCGAAATCGAACTGCGTCAGCACCGGCATCTACATCTTCGAGCCGGAAGTAATCGACCTGATTCCGTCCGACCGCCCGTTCGACATCGGCTCCGAACTGTTCCCGCTGCTGGCCGAGAAGGGCCTGCCGTTCTTCAGCCAGACGCGCAAGTTCAACTGGATCGACATCGGCAGCGTCAAGGATTACTGGGAAGTGCTGCAGAGCGTCCTGCTGGGCGACGTCACCAACATGGCGGTGCCGGGCATCCAGGTCGACGAAGGCCTGTGGGTCGGCCTGAACACGAACATCGACTGGAGCGACGGCACGAAGATCGAGGGGCCGGTGTACATCGGCTCGGGTGTCAAGGTGGACGCGGGCGCGCATATCGTCGGCCCCACATGGATCGGCCACGGCAGCCATATCTGCTCGGGTGCCACGGTCAACCGCAGCGTGCTGTTCGAGTACACCCGTGTGTTACCGGATGTTACTCTGGACGAATTGATTGTGTTCAAGGATTATAGTGTCGACCGCGCTGGCGAAATGAAACACATTTCCCAATACGACTCTGATGAGTGGGCCAATGCGCGGGACCGCCGGGCGGCACGCCGCCGCGATAACGACCACGAAACCCCCCATCTGGAACAGAAGGAAGCATGAAGATATATCCGGTAATATTGTCCGGCGGTGCCGGTACCCGCCTGTGGCCCCTGTCCCGCGCGGCGCTGCCGAAGCAGTTGCTGCCGCTGGTTTCCGACAAGACCATGCTGCAGGACACCGCGCTGCGCCTGAACGGCCGGCCGGAGATGATGCAGCCGCTGATCATCTGCGGCAACGAACACCGTTTCCTCGTCGCCGAACAGCTGCGCGAGATCAAGGTCAAGCCGCTCGGCATCCTGCTCGAACCGGAAGGCCGCAACACGGCACCCGCCGTGGCCGCCGCCGCGCATTTCCTGCAGGCGATCGATCCGGAAGCGGTGATGCTGGTGCTGCCGGCCGATCACGTGATCACGGATGTCGAGGCGTTCTACCAGGCCATCGTGCGCGCCAGCGCGCTGGTGGAACATGGCGCGCTGGCCACGTTCGGCATCGTGCCGACGGGCCCGGAAACGGGCTATGGCTACATCAAGAGCGGCGAGCCGCTGCCGGCCGGCGACGGCTGCTTCAAGGTGGAGCGCTTCGTCGAGAAGCCGGACCGCGCCACGGCGGAAGATTTCGTCAGCGCCGGCAACTACTTCTGGAACAGCGGCATGTTCCTGTTC
>DKJA01000006.1 GCA_002454505.1 Oxalobacteraceae bacterium UBA6704 | reverse complement strand
GATGCCATCGTGGTGGTGGAAAACGTCGAGCGGGTGATGACGGAAGAGGGCCTGTCGCCGAAAGAGGCGACCAAGAAGTCGATGGGCCAGATTTCCGGCGCGCTGGTGGGTATCGCGATGGTGCTGTCCGCCGTGTTCGTGCCGATGGCCTTCTTCGGCGGCTCCACCGGCGTGATCTACCGCCAGTTCTCGATCACGATCGTGTCCGCGATGGTGCTGTCCGTGATCGTCGCGATGGTGTTCACGCCGGCGCTGTGCGCCACGCTGCTCAAGCCGGTCGACAAGGGCCACCACCTGAGCAACCGCGGCTTCTTCGGCTGGTTCAACCGCAACTTCGAGAAGAGCACCGACAAATACCAGGGCTTCGTCGGTTCGATGATCCGCCGCCGCCTGCCGTCGATGCTGGTCTACGTGGTTCTGCTGGGCGCGCTCGCCTTCATGTTCCTGCGCCTGCCGACCTCCTTCCTGCCGGATGAAGACCAGGGCATCCTGTTCACGCAGATCCAGATGCCGACCGGCGCGACGCAGGAACGCACGCTGCAGACCATCGACAAGGTCGAGAACTATTTCCTGAACGACGAAAAGGCCAACGTCGCCTCCGTGTTTGCCGTCGCCGGCTTCTCGTTCGGCGGCAATGGCCAGAACACCGGTATCGCCTTCGTGCGGATGAAGGACTGGTCCGAGCGCAAGGGCGTCGAAAACCGCGTCAGCTCGATCGCCGGCCGCGCGATGGGCTCGCTGCTGCAGCTGCGCGACTCGATGGTGTTCTCGTTCGCGCCACCGGCCGTGATCGAACTGGGCAACGCCTCCGGCTTCGACCTGCAACTGCAGGACGTGGGCGGCGTGGGCCACGCGGCGCTGATGAATGCGCGCAACCAGCTGCTCGGCATGGCCGCGCAGAACAAGAGCCTGGCGGGCGTGCGTCCGAACGGCCAGGAAGACACGCCGCAGTACAAGGTGACGATCGACCAGCAGAAGGCCACCGCGCTGGGCCTGTCGGTAGCGGCCGTGAACCAGGTGCTGTCGGTGGGCTGGGGCTCGTCGTACGTCAACGACTTCATCGACCGCGGCCGCGTGAAGAAGGTTTACATCCAGGGCCAGCCGGATTCGCGCATGCAGCCGGAAGACCTGAACAAATGGTTCGTGCGCAATACGGCCGGCGAGATGGTGCCATTCTCCGCGTTCGCCAGCGGCGAGTGGATCTACGCGTCGCCGCGCCTGGAGCGCTACAACGGCCTGTCGTCGGTGAACATCCAGGGCAGTCCGGCACCGGGCGTGTCCTCCGGCGTGGCGATGGCCGAGATGGAAAAGCTGGTCGCGCAACTGCCGGCCGGCATCGGCTTCGAATGGACCGGCCTGTCGGTCGAGGAACGCGAGTCCGGCTCGCAGACGCCGATGCTGTACTCGATCTCGATCCTGATCGTGTTCCTGTGCCTGGCCGCGCTGTATGAAAGCTGGTCGGTGCCGGTGTCCGTGCTGCTGGTGATCCCGCTGGGCATCATCGGTACCGTGCTGGGCACGTGGGTGTTCGGCCTGGCCAACGACGTCTACTTCCAGGTCGGCCTGCTGACCGTGGTGGGCCTGTCGGCGAAGAACGCGATCCTGATCGTCGAATTCGCCAAGGAACTGCAGGAAGCAGGCAAGGACCTGCGCGAAGCAACGCTGGAGGCGGTCAAGCTGCGCCTGCGTCCGATCCTGATGACGTCGATCGCCTTCGGCCTGGGCGTGCTGCCGCTGGCGATTTCCAGCGGTGCCGGTTCGGGCAGCCAGAACGCCATCGGTATCGGCGTGCTGGGCGGGATGCTGACGGCGACGTTCCTCGGCATCTTCTTCGTGCCGGTGTTCTTCGTGCTGGTGCGCAGCCTGTTCGAGAGCAAAGAGACCAACAAGGCGCACCCGCATCCGGAAACCCCTGTGAAGGAAGCTCCATAACATGAACAATTCGCACAGTAACAAGTCGATGATGAACAAGTCGCTGATCACGCTGGCCGCGCTGGCGCTGCTGTCCGGCTGCAGCCTGGCCCCGCTGTACGAGCGGCCGGCCGCGCCGGTCACCCAGGCCTGGCCGCAAGGCGATGCCTACAAGCCGGCCGCGCGGCCGGCGGAAGCGAAGGAAGCGGCCGATATCGCCTGGCGCGACTTCGTGGCCGAAGAAAAGCTGCGCCAGCTGATCGAGCTGTCGCTGGCCAACAACCGCGACCTGCGCGTGTCGATCCTGAACATCGAGCGGGCCCGCGCCCAGTACGGCGTGGTGCGTGCCGAGCGCGTGCCGAGCGTAAACGCGACGGTGAGCCAGACGGCGCAGCGCATCCCGGAGAATCTGTCGGCCACCGGCGAGTCGTACGTGTCGCGCCAGTACAGCGGCGGCCTGGGCATCCCGGCCTTCGAGCTGGATTTCTTCGGCCGGGTGAAGAACCTGTCCGAGGCGGCCCTGCAGCAGTACCTGGGCACCGAGGAAGCACGCCGTTCGCAGCAGATCAGTCTCGTGTCCGAAGTGGCCAATGCCTGGCTGACGCTGGCGGCCGACCAGGAACGCCTGCTGCTGGCCCAGGACACGCTGAAAAGCCAGCAGATCTCGTATGAGCTGAGCCGCCGCCGGTTCGAGGCGGGCGCCACGTCCGGTCTCGACATGTACGAGGCGCAGACCAGCGTGGAAGCGGCCCGCAACGACATGGCCGTCTACACGGCGCAGGTCGCGGCCGACCGCAATGCGCTGGAGCTGCTGGCCGGCGCGCCGATCGATCCGGGCCTGCTGCCGGAGGGGACGCTGCAATCGGTGACGAAACTGGCCGACCTGCCGGAAGGCGTGCCGTCCACCGTGCTGCAGCGCCGGCCGGACGTGGTGTCGGCCGAACGCACGCTGCAGGCCGCCAATGCCAATATCGGCGTGGCGCGCGCCGCGTTCTTCCCGAGCATCTCGCTGACGGCATCGGCCGGCAGCGCGAGCAGCGACCTGTCCGGCCTGTTCAAGGGCGGCACGGGCACGTGGAGCTTCGTCCCGCAGATCAACCTGCCGATCTTTGCCGGCGGCGCCAATGTGGCCAACCTGGACATCGCCAAGGCCGACCGCGACATCGCCGTGGCGCAGTACGAGAAGTCGATCCAGTCGGCGTTCCGCGAAGTGTCCGATGCGCTGGCCCAGCGCGGCACGCTCGACGAGCGCGTGGCGTCGCAGGCGGCGCTGACCGAAGCGTCGGAAAAAAGCTACCGCATCCACGAAGCGCGTTACCAGAAGGGTGCCGAGTCGTACCTGGATTCGCTGGTGTCGCAGCGGGCGCTGTACACCGCGCAGCAGAACCTGATCTCGGCCCGCCTGGCGAAGGCGTCGAATCAGGTCACGCTGTACAAGGTGCTCGGCGGCGGCTGGCAGTAAGTGACCGCCTGAACGGGCGCATGGCTGCGCCGTGGCCCCTTGCCGTGCTAAAGCACTGTCTGCGGGACCACGGCTTGCCCTGCACCCGTTGATGCAGTCACGGTCAGGTCAACAGCGGCGGCTGCCACTCCATCACGTGATACAGCCCGTTGCCGCAGGACTGCGTGAAGCCGCAGCGCTGCAGCAGGCGCTGGGTGCGGCTGCCGGGCAGCACGTCCACCCGCACGGGGACGCGCATCCGCACGCCCTGCGCCTGCAGGCTGCGCAGCAGCCCCAGGCCGATGCCGCGGTTGCGGCATTCGGGCAGCAGGCTGATGTCGAGGATGCGCAGTTCGTCGGAACCGTAGTTGACGTGCAGCGCGCCGATCGGGCGTTCCCGCTCGACGATGATGGCGAGGTCGCCGTAAGGGTAGAGCGCGTGCAGCTGCGATTGCCGGGCGCGCAGCTGCAGCGCCATCAGCATGGCCTCCGTGCGGCTGTCGCAGGCGACCATGCGCTGGTCGGCACCGCGGGTGCTGGCATGCAGCTGTTCCAGGAAAGCCTGGTCGGCGGCTTCGGCCGGCCGCATTTCGATCGTGCGTGAGGTGGTTGACATGGTCGTTCCTGCGCAAGTGGCGGTCGGGGAAAATAATAGCATCCCCGCGCCTTGCGGGTGATCCCGTTTGCTTGAGCATTGTTGCAGGCAGTGAAACAGGTGGCCTGGCCGCGGCTGCGGCCGGTCCGCCGAGAGGAAATTATGAGCATTACCGAAAAGCGGCATCACGATCCGGAGAAGGCGCTGCAACGGCGCCGCCAGGTGCTCGATGCGGCCGCCGAGTGTTTCAGCCGCAGCGGCTTCCATGGCGCCAGCATGGCGGAAATCTCGAAGACGGCCGGCATGAGCGCCGGCCATATCTACAACTACTTCGACAACAAGGATGCGATCATCGCCGCCTTCGTCGAGGAAAACGTCGAGCGGGTGTCGGCGATGATGCGCGACCTGCAGATGCAGGCCGACCCGCTGCAGGCGCTGGTCGAGAAGATCCCGCAAAGCGTGCGCGACGATCTCGATCCCCGCACGTGGATCCTGCCGCTGGAGATCACGGCGGAGTCGTCGCGCAACCCGAAGATCGCCTGCGTGGTGCGCGATGCGGACCGCCGCACGCGCGAGCAGTTCCTCGCCATCCTGAAGGCCGGCCGGCGGCTGCACGGCCTGCCCGACGACGACGCCCTGCTCGAAGGCCGGATGAACGCTATGATTACGATGTTCCAGGGTCTTCCCGTGCGCGCGACGCACTGCCCGGACCTGGACGCGGAGCAGCTGATCGCATCGTTCCAGATCGCGCTGAGGGCTCTGCTGTTCAGCTGACGCCTTTTCACCAGGAGCATCATGAGCACTGATTTCGTCTTTTCTCCGCATGCCGCGGCCTCGCTGCCGGTGGCCGGCACCGACGCCCGCTTCCCCGTCCGCCGCGTCTACTGCGTGGGCCGCAACTACGCCGGCCACGCCCGCGAAATGGGCTCGGACCCGGACCGCGAACCGCCATTCTTCTTCACCAAGCCGGGCGACGCGGATGCCGTGATCGCCGTCGCGCCGGGCAGCACGGCCGAACTGCCGTTCCCTTCGCAGACGAACAACTTCCACTACGAGTGCGAGCTGGTGGTGGCGATCGGCAAGGGCGGCGCGAACATCGCCGTGGCCGACGCGGCGTCGCACATCTTCGGCTACGCCGTCGGCTTCGACATGACGCGCCGCGACCTGCAGGGCAAGATGAAGGACGCCGGCCGGCCGTGGGAAATCGGCAAGGCGTTCGACTTTTCCGCGCCGGTCGGCGTGCTGCATCCGGCGGCGCAGGTGGCCGGCATCGAGAACGCGGCGATCACGCTGGCGGTCGATGGCGCGACGAAACAGTCCAGCCACATCACGCACCTGATCTGGTCGATCAGCGAAACGATCGCCAACCTGTCCACGCTGTTTGCGCTGCAGCCGGGCGACCTGATTTTCAGCGGCACGCCGGAAGGCGTCGGCGCGGTGCAGCGCGGGCAGGTGATGGTCGGGCATATCGACGGCCTGACCGACATCTCGGTCAAGTACGTCTGACGGTTTGCGCTCCCGGCTCTTGTGCAAAAGACCATGGCGGAAACGCAAATCACTCTGCTATAATTTGCCATTCGTCGGGGCGTAGCGCAGCCTGGTAGCGTACGTGCATGGGGTGCACGGGGTCGGAGGTTCGAATCCTCTCGCCCCGACCAACAGATTCAGTGACAGATGGCGCAAGCCATGAAAAAACCCACCTTCCGGTTGCCGGAACGGTGGGTTTGTCATTTCCGGCCCCCGCATGGGGCCGATGTTCAGGCGCCTGCCGCCGCGGCCGGCGGATCGGCGTCGTTACTTGCCGTGCCGTCGCTGCGGACGGCACGATACACTTCAACCGACCAGGAATAATCGTACGCGTTCTGCTGCACGCAGGCACGGTAGTGGACGCTGTCCACGGTGCGGGCAAATGCCTGCGCTTCCCGTTCCGTTGCGAACTCGCGCTCATCGACAGGGACAGGGACCGCTGCCGGTGCGTGCCGGTCCGCCGCGCCGAACGCATTCAACAGGCGTGCGAACACGGCGCGCATGGGCGATTTCGCGCCGTCACCGGCGTCGGGATACGATGGATGGGAGACGAACAGCCTGGCCACGATTTTTCTCCTGCGTTGATCGGCAATGGTACGCCCTGGATTTTGGAAGCGGAAATTATTCGTTTCCTGTGTGACTTTTTGGTGACATAAGGTAATTTCAAGACAATGCTTTTCGCGCTTATCTCCAGGCACCGTAAGCCTTCGGCGGAGTGTGCGTTTGCGGAAGCGCAGGGACATTCAAAAAGCTGAGTCAGCCGGGATTGTAGAAATGTCCGCGCCCGCTCCGTATCGGCGAGGCTGTCAACAATTTTTGGGGATACAGCCTCAGGTCCGAATCCTCTGGTTCCGACCCGCAGCTTCATTGAACCCCCAACTGTCGGGCCCGCTTTTGTTTTCGCGGCAGTCGCCCTGGCAGCACTGCTAACATAAATACAACATTTGTCGGTTCGAAACCAGCAATTGTCTTACCATGCCTTCTCCATGGTTTCCACGAGGGGATGTGATGACGATGACGCTTGGTCGGCTGCTGGCTGCTGGTTTTATCCTTTGGTTTATGTCCTCGAGTGCGAGGGCCGAGTGCGAGGGCGTCTGCCCGGAGACCAGTTATCCGCTAGCCAGCGCCGCCTCCACCGAATGGGTGCGGGACAATTCGCATGCGGGCGAGACTTACGTGTACTCGCCGCTGAAAGAGGCCCCGATTGCACCAATCGACCTGTCGGCGAAGGTAGACCACTTCGGTACGTACTATGTGTGGCTGAAGCTGATTGCGCCGAGTGACGGCGCGAACAGTTTTTATGCGGCGGCGGCCCGGCAGGACGCCGCGCAGACCTTCATCCGGCATGATGTGGCTTGGCACAAGGACCCGCAGTGGTATCGCGTCGCCACGATCAGGAACGTTCCACTCGGTGCAAGCGTGCGCGTCGCTTTCAAGCCGCTCGAGCAGGGGACCCGGCTGGGCAAGGTGATCATCACTTCCCAGCCGTACTTCACGCCGACAGCCGACGAATTGCCGACCGTCGCAAACGCACTCCCAAAAGAAAATCCCATTACGGACGCGCCGCCGTTCGCGGCACTCCCGGTTGCGTCCCCACGGCTGCTGCTGGGTGGCGCAGGGACGCTGGACCGGCTGCGTGCGGCTCGATCGCTGGCCGATGCGGTGCATACGCCGGATCTGCCGATCACGGCCGGCAAGGATCGTGACCGGCAATTGATGGAAGCTGCCTGGTGGCGAATGAAAAACGATCTGACGCTCAGGCCCAGCGACTCGCCGATACCGCCCTACGATTGTGCAACCTACTCGCACCGGATCCAGGCCAAGGCATTGCATTATGCTCTGGACCCAACGCTGGTGAGATGGGGGCAGAGAGCCATCTCGATGATGAGCGAGTACCTGGATGTCTGTGGCTATGCACTGGATGCCGAGGGCAATCAGGTGCAACTCGATTCGCGGGCGCTGGGAGAAATGATCATGCTCAGTGCGCTGGTGTACGATTGGTGCAACAAGGAAATGACGGCGGCGGACAAGCAACGATTCATCCTGCGCTTCATCGAGCGCGCCTCGTTGATGGAAACCGATTTCCCTCATTACAAGAGCGGTGTGATCGTCGGCCACGAAGCAGAGAATCTATTCCTGCGCGACCACCTCAGTGCCGCGATCGCCTTTCACGACTGTGCACCGCGCATCTACGAGATCGTCGCCGCGAAGCTGTTCCGGGATTATGTCCCGGTCCGCAATCAGCTGTTCCAGAGCGGCGGCCTGTACCAGGGCACTTCATATGGCCCGGGCCGGCTGGTATCCGATCTGTTCGCGGCATCGATCTACCAGCGGATGCTCGGTGAGGATCTCTTCACGGCACCGCTGTCAAGGCAGCTGTACCAGGCAATCGCGATGCGCAGGCCTGATGGACAACTGATGCGCGATGGCGACACTTACGAAAGCGAGTACACGCTAGTGGGCATGTACTGGTTCCAGCCGATGCCTTACCTGCTGGCTGCCAGCTACTACGGGGACGGCGCCCTCAAGCGCGAATATGTACTGCAAACCACCGATCTGAAGGCGTTTTTCCCGCAGAAAGGGAATGAGCAGCCGAAACGTCCATTTGACGATCTCTGGCTGATCCTGTTCAACGATTTGGCGCTGGAGCCGGATATCTCGGGGCCGGCCGGGCAGCTCACCACCTTTTATGATGCCCCGGCGGGCTATATGGTGGCCAGGACCGGCTGGCTGGCGCCGGCCGAGCATATCAACTTCGATTCGAACGCGGTGGTCGCGACGATGAAGGTCGGTCACACCAACTTCGGCAATCACCAGCATCTCGATGCAGGCCATTTTCAGCTCTACTACAAGGGAGGCCTTGCCATCAGCTCGGGGATCTACACCGGGAAAACGGATGGAAAGCTGGCTGCGTACGATTCGCCTCACTACAACAATTACTACAAGCGAACCATCGCGCACAATGCTGTGCTCGTGGAACAGGCCGACGAAACGTTCAAGGGATACGTCAACGACGGGGGACAACGCTTCCCCCTGGACACACCACGCACGTTTGCCGATCTTGACAGCGCGGATCTTCGCATCGGCGGTGCGATAAGACACAGTACCGGCCCGGCAACGGCGGCGGGCGGACAGCCGCAGGCTCCCGATTACAGTTACCTGAAAGGGAATCTGCATGATGCTTACTCGGCCAAGGTGACGAATTACCAGCGTGAGTTCGTATTCCTGAACCTGAAGCGGCCCGATGTACCGGCGGCGCTGATCGTATTCGACCGCATCCAGGCGGCGCAGGCATCGAATCGAAAGGCCTGGCTGTTGCACAGCATGACGGAGCCTGAAGTCGACTGCAAAGGCAAGACCATTACGATCAGGCGAACCGGCAATGGTTACAACGGGAAGCTCGTCAACAAGACGCTGTTGCCGGAGGCGGTCGACTGCAAGGCTGTCGCAGGCTTCGCGGTGCAGGGTACGACTTTCCCCATTGCTCCCACTTATGAAGACCGCAACAGCGAGGAGGCCGGCACCTGGCGTGTCGAAGTCTCGCCGCAAGGGCGTGTATCGCAGGACAGGATGCTCAACGTGATGCAGGTGATGGACGCGACTTCGAGTGCCCAGGTACCCGTGCAGCTGCTTGCGGCCGGCAGCGACAGGGAAAGCTTCGTCGGCCTCCAGGTGGAAAACCACATCGTGTTCTTCGGCCGTGACCATGGCGATATCGCGGCTGATGCGAGCTTCTCAGTGCCGGGCGCGGATGCCGATCGGAGCGTGCTGATCACGGATCTGGCCCCCGGCACCTGGGAGGTGACGAAGTCCGGCGCGCTGCAGCCGACCTCCCATCTGGTAAAGGATGAGGAAGGCGTGATTTACTTTCCTGCGCTTGCGTCCGGTGCATACCGGCTGAGCAGGAAGTCCGACTGATCCGGTCAGGCGCGTGAGCGCGCTTGTCGGGTGCCAGCCTTCGGGCTGGCTTTTTTTCGGATCCTATAACGGACGCTTCCTGGGCCAGTCGCGGACCATGCTGTAATCGCGTGCCGGCATGGCCGGAATTGCGTTCTTTATGTCTCACGCGCAGCGTCCGGCATGCCTATCATGGGTGTACCTGGCCGACTCGTGCAATCGTCTGCTGGAACGGACAGAACTGGTCATGATGGGCCGCTCGACAGCCAGTTCAACCATTCCTGCATGCCAGCAGCGCGGCAGCGTAACCAGATCAAAGGAGCCCTCCATGTCCCGTCCCGCCACCACCCGTCCCCGCATCGCCATCGCCGGCGCCACCGGCCGCGTCGGCAAGGCGCTGGTCGCCGGTCTCGTCGATGAACCCGTCGACCTGGTCGCGTTGACACGCACGCCCGATCCGGCCCGCTTCCCGGCCACCGTGAGCCAGCGTGCCATCGATTTCGACCGCGCCGGCTCGCTGGCGGACGCGCTGCAGGGCGCCGACCGGCTGTTTCTCGCCCAGGGCTCGTCGCCGCACCAGGTCGACAACGAAATCGCGCTGATCGACGCCGCGCTTGCGGCCGGTGTCCGGCACATCGTCAAGCTGTCGGCCGCCGCGCTGCCGGCGAAGCTGCACCCGTTCGACTGGCATGCGCAGATCGAGCGGCACCTGTTGGCGAGCGACATCGGGTGCACGGTGCTGCGCCCGACCACCTTCATGGATGCGCTGGCCCGTGCCGGACGGGATGTGGCGGAAGACACGTGGGGTGGCGCGGCGGCGGACGGGATCGTCAACCTGATCGATTCGCGTGACGTCGCCGACGCGGCGAAGGCCGTGCTGCTGGAAGAGGCCAGCACTGACTGGCAGCGTGCCTTCCAGCTGACGGGGCCGCGCGCATGGAGCATGCCGGCGATTGCGCAAGAGCTGTCGCGGCTGCTGGGGCGCACGGTGCAGTACCATCATCGCAGCCCGGATGAGCAGCGGGAGCACTTCGTGTCCGCCGGCGTCAGTGCCTTCGTTGCGGAGGTGCTGGTCGGCCTGGACCGGACGGTGCGCGAGTCGTCGCTGCAGGAGAACACATCGACCGTGCAGCTGCTGACCGGCCATCCGCCGAGGAACCTGGCAGACTGGCTCGTCGAAAACCTCGCATTGTTCGGAAAGTAAGCACGCGCACGGTTCCGCCCGGCGGTTGCGCTCCGGGGCGGATCGGCTAAGCTACAGGTCCCGGCCTGCCATCTGGAGCATCCGCATGAAACGTATCCCGTTCCTCGCTGCGCTGCTGTTCGCCACCGCCGCCTTCGCCCACCACGGCTGGAGCGAATACGACGCGGACAAACCCCTCACGCTCACCGGCACCATCGCGCAAAGCGGCTACACGCAGCCGCACGGCTACGTGGAACTGAAGACAGCCGATAAAAGCTGGCACGTGGTGCTGGCGCCGCCGTCGCGGATGGAGAGCCGCGGCCTCGCCAGGGACATGCTCGTGGCCGGCGGCCAGGCTACCGTATATGGCTATCCGCACCGCACCAAGGCGGGCGAGCTGCGCGCCGAGCGCATCACGATCAAAGAGAAGACGGTCGAGCTGCGCTGATGCCGGCCTGGCTGCAGTCCTGGGCCGGCTGGCTCGGCGCCACGCCGCTGGCAGGCGCGATGCGGGAGGGCGTGTGGCTGTACCCGGTCGTCGAGACGGTGCACATCGTCGGCTTCGCGGTGCTGGTCGGTGCGGTGGCCCTGTTCGATTTGCGCGTGCTGGGCTTTGCCCGCAAGCTGCCCGTGCGCTCGCTCGGCGCGCATCTGCTGCCGTGGGCGGTGGCCAGCCTGGTGCTGATCGTGCCGGCCGGGCTGCTGATGTTTGCCACGCAGCCGGGCGACTTCCTCGGCAATCCCACGTTTCAGCTGAAGATGGCGCTGCTGCTGGCGGCCGGCCTGAACGCCGCGCTGTTCCACGTGGGCGTTTATCGGGGCGTGGCCGGCTGGGAAACCGGCGTGCGTGCGCCGTTGCTGGCGCAGGGGCAGGCATTGCTGTCGCTGCTGCTGTGGGTCGCCATCATTGCGTGTGGACGACTGCTCGCGTATACATGAGGGGCGCCGATCGAAACCGGTCGGCCCTTACCGGAGCAAGCCATGAAAATCGCCGCCATCTCTGACATCCACGGCAACCTGGGGGCGCTGGAAGCGGTGCTGGCCGATATCGCCCGGCGTGGCGCCACCGTAACGGTGAACCTGGGCGACATCCTGTCCGGCCCCTTGCTGCCGTGTGAGACGGCCGAGCGCCTGATGACGCTGGACATGCCGACGATCGCCGGCAACCACGAGCGGCAGGTGCTGATGCACGTGCCGGAAAAGATGGGCGCGTCGGACCTGTATGCGCACCAGCAGATCACCGCCGTGCAGCGCGCGTGGATCGGTTCGCTGCCCGCCACGCTGCGGCTGGCGGACGATGTGCTGCTGGTGCACGGCACGCCCGACTCGGACCTGGTGTACTGGATGGAGACCGTCACGGAAGCCGGCCAGCGGCCCGCCACGCATGACGAAGTGCTGGCACGGGCGGGCAGCGTGCAGGCGTCGCTGATCCTGTGCGGCCACACGCACGTGCCGCGCAGCGTGCAGCTGGACGATGGCCGGCTGATCGTCAACCCGGGCAGCGTGGGCCTGCAGGCCTACGACGACGACCACCCGTTCCCGCACAAGGCCGAAACGCTGGCGCCGCACGCGCGCTACGCGCTCATCGAAAGGATGCCGGCGGGCTGGCAGGTCGAGCACATCGCCGTCCCCTACGACTGGGAAGCGGCTGCCGCACTGGCCGAACGCAACGGCCAGCCGGCGTGGGCGCATGCGTTGCGGACGGGGCGGATGCCCTGAGCGCTACGCTCGAGTTCGTGTCCACCATAGGGGCGCAGCAGGGGTTTCGCAGAGCCTGCTCTGCGCCTGCGCAGCGGTGAGGTCTTGCAAGGCCTCACTCCTTCCAACCCTCTATTGGACACGAGCTCAGCGCTATTAAAGAAGAGTTCGTGTCCATGTCGGTGTCAGACACCATGGTGGACACGAACTCAGCCAAGCACCTCGCCGCACACATCCAGCCAGGCGCGGGCGGCATGCGATAGATAGCGGCCGTTCCACACGTGGCCCACCTGCCATGGCAGGCCCGGTTCGATGATGCGCACGGCGTGCAGCGTTTCGTCGGCGAGGCGGTGGATGAAGGGTTCCGGCAGCAGCGCCACGCCGATGCCGGCCGACGCCATTTCCACCAGCCAGTCCCACTGGCCGCTCTGCGCCGCCACGTTCGGTTCGAAGCCGGCCTGGGCGAAGGCGCGGCGCAGGCTGCGCGTCAGCGCGAAATCGTCCGTCAGCATCACCAGCGGCAGGTCCTTCAGCGCGGCCAGGCGCAGCGTGCGGCGCTGGCGCTGGAACGTGCCTTCCGCAGCCAGCGCCCAGATCGGGTAGCTGGCCACGGGCAGCGTCTCGATCGCCAGGTCGGGCGCGGCGGGCAGCATCGTCATGCCGATCTCCAGTTCGCCCGCCGCCACCAGCCGTTCGACGACCGGGCCGGGGTCTTCGTGCAGGATCAGCGTGATCTCCGGATAGCGTTCGCGGAACGCCTTCAGCACGGGCGTGAACAGCAGGTTGATCATCGGCGGAATGCCCACCGTCAGCGAGCCCTTGTGCAGCGCCTGGATGTCGCGCACCTCGGCCGACAGCGTGCGCATCGTCGCCAGCATTTCCTGGCCGCGCAGGTAGACCACGCGGCCCGTGTCCGTCAGGCCCAGCCGGCGGCCGTCCCGGACAAACAGGGGCGTGCCCAGTTCCTTCTCCAGCTGCAGCACCATCTTGCTGATGGTTGACTGCGTCACGTGCAGTTGTTCGGCGGCCTGCGTGAAGCTGGAGAGGCGGGCGGTTTCGATGAAATAGCGCAGCGAGCGGATGTCCATGATCCAAGCCATGAAATTAAAGAATAGTTCCCGCGAATATAAGTCATATTTCGCATGAATGTCGGACCCTATACTGTTTCCAACGGAAAATATCATAGCGGAGGACAGCATGCCCAGGGACCTGACCAACGAGCCGGATGGTGTGTCGATCAAGGAACGCATCCGCCGGCCGGAACTGCTGGCGCGGCTGATGCCGGCCGAGGCGGCGGCCCGCCTGTTCGCGCCGGGCATGACGGTGGGCATGAGCGGCTTCACGCGCGCCGGCGATGCCAAGGCGATCCCCCGCGCACTCGTCGAACGGGCCCGCACCGAGCCGCTGGGCCTGACGCTGATCACCGGCGCCTCGCTGGGCAACGACAGCGACGGCCTGATGGCCAACGCCGGTGTCATCGCGCGCCGGCTGCCGTTCCAGGCCGATGCGGCGCTGCGCCGCAAGATCAACAGCGGGGAGGTGATGTTCATCGACCAGCACCTGTCCGAAACGGCCGAGCAGTTGCGCAGCGGCAGCCTGCCGCCGGTGGACATCGCCGTCATCGAAGCGGTGGCCATCCATGCGGACGGCGCGATCGTGCCATCGATGGCGGTGGGCAACAGCGCCAGCTTCGTGCAGCAGGCGCAGCAGGTGATCGTCGAGCTGAACCTGTCGGCGCCGCTGGCGCTGGAAGGGCTGCACGACATCTATGTGCCGGCGCCGCGCCCCCACCGCGAACCGATCCCGCTAACGCAGCCCGGCCAGCGCATTGGCACCACGGCCATCCGCGTGGACCCGGCGCGCATCGCGGCGATCGTCGTCACCGACACGCCGGACAGCCCGTCGAACGTGCTGCCGCCCGACGAAGGTACGGACGCAATCGCCCGCCACATCATCGCTTTCCTGGAAGGCGAAGTGGCGGCCGGCCGCATGACGCCGGAACTGCTGCCGCTGCAGGCCGGCATCGGCACCATCGCCAACGCCGTGCTGCACGGGCTGACGCAATCGTCGTTCCGCAACCTGACGATGTTTTCCGAAGTGCTGCAGGACAGCGCCATCGAGCTGCTCGATTCGGGCCACCTGGCGCTGGCCTCGGCATCGTCGATCACGCTGTCGGCCGCGATGAACGCGCGCTTCCTCGGCAACCTGGAACGCTACCGCGACCGCATCGTGCTGCGCCCGCAGGAAATCTCGAACCACCCGGAAGTGGTGCGCCGGCTGGGCATCATCGGCCTGAACACGGCGCTGGAATTCGATATCTACGGCAACGTCAATTCCACCCACGTGGGCGGCACGCACATGATGAACGGCATCGGCGGCTCCGGCGACTTCGCCCGCAACGGCGAGCTGGCCATCTTCGTGTCCAAGTCGGAAGCAAAGGACGGCGCCATTTCCAGCGTCGTGCCGATGGTGGCGCACGTCGACCACACCGAACACGACGTGGACGTGCTGGTCACGGAGTGGGGCCTGGCCGACCTGCGCGGCCTGGCGCCGCGCGAACGGGCGCCGCTGATCATCGAGCGCTGCGCCCACCCGGATTTCCGGCCGATGTTGCGCGATTACTACGAGCGCGCGCTGCTGCGCGGCGGCCAGACGCCACACGTGCTGGAAGAGGCACTGTCTTGGCACGAACGCTACCGCCGGACGCAGACGATGCAGGCCTGATGCGGGTTTCCGGCCGGTTTTACGACCGGCCGTTCGGTTGAGGAAATGCCAAAAAGTAACTATTTGGCTGGCGGTTGTGGCATCATGTCGCGATTAATGCTGTAAGGAATGTTGGCGCGGCAGTCGCCGGCGCGGGTTCCTTGCCGCCTCATCGCGACCGTACAGGAGCCCGCCATGTCCGACCAGCAGAACGCCAGCACATCGACTCTTCCTGCCCACACGGCGGCCGGGGCCGACATGGCCAGCGTCGCCGCTTCCGCCATCACGTTCGCGGCCGTCGGCCTGTCGGACGACACCGGCGCCTCCAGCACCGATTTCATCACCAATGTCGCGGTGCAGCGCGTCACCGCCATCCTGAGCTCGGGGTTGAGTTCCGGCGACACCGTGTACGGCTCGCTGGACGGTGGCGCGCGCTGGTACAACATCACGTCGAAGGTGAGCGGCACCGATCTGAGCTGGGACGGCGCCACGCTGGAGGGCAGCAACAGCCTGCAGCTGAAGGTGACCGATGCCGATGGCTTCGACGGCGCCACGTCCGTGCGCAACTACATAGTCGACACCATCCGCCCGACGGCAACGTTGCCGGCCAGCACCCGGCTGCCGGCGCCGGCCGGAACCACGTTCACCGTGACGGTCACCTATGCGGACACGGGCGGCGCCCAGATCGACGCGGGCACCTTTGGCACGGGAAATATCGGCGTCACCGGTCCGCACGGCGGCAGCCTGGCCGTGACGGGCTTCTCGGCGACCGGCAATGTCGTCACCTACACGGTCACGGCACCGGGCGGCAGCTGGGACGTGCTCGATGCGGGCAACTACACGGTCGCCGTCAACGCGTCGGTGGCCGACGTGGCGGGCAATACCGTCGCGGCGAATGCGAGCGCGGGCGTCATCGACGTCTTCTATTCGACGGCGCCGGCGGTCGGCAGCCTGGCGCTGTCGGACGACAACGGCAGCAGCGACACGGATTTCCACACGAATGCGGCGACGCAGACGGTCCTTGCCACGCTGTCGAAGGTGCTGGTCGCGGGCGACGTCGTCGAAGGTTCGCTGGACAACGGCAACTCGTGGACGACCATCAACCACAAGGTCGACGGCACCAGTCTCGCCTGGGACGGCGTCACGCTGCCGGGTGCCGGCACGCTCGTCATCCGGGTGACGGACGGCAATGGGCTGGCCGGCACGTCCGCCAGCCACGCGTATTCCATCGATACCGGCGTGCCGGCACAGAGCTTCGTGGCGGTGGCGTTCGACGCCGACAGCGGCGCCAGCGATGCCGACTTCATCACGAATACGGCCACGCCGCAGCTGTCCGTCACGCTGAGCGGCCCGCTGGCCGGCGACGAGTTCGTTGAAATGTCGCTCGATTACGGCATCCACTGGACGGCGCTTCAGCGTGACGGCACCGGTGTCCGGCCGACCGACCTGCTGCTGCCGGCCAGCGGCGCCGTGCAGCTGCGCGTGGCCGACACCGCCGGCAACCATGGCGCCGAGTGGTCGCACGACTACAAGGTGGACAACACGGCGCCGACCGCCGGCACGCCGGTGCGCGCCAACCTGGTCGACCCGTCCGGCACCAGCTTTACGTTCACGGTGACCTACGCCGACGGCAGCAGCGGCATCGATCCGGCCAGCATCGGCACCGGCAATGTCACGGTCACCGGTCCGAGCGGCGCGCTGACGGTGACGAATGCCGTCCAATCCGGCAACGTGGTCACCTACACGGTGGCGGCGCCGGGCGGCGCCTGGGATCCTGCGGACGCCGGCAGTTACACCATCGCGATCAATCCATCGGTGCGCGACATTGCCGGCAATACGGTCGCGGCCAATGCGTCGGCGCACACCTTCACGGTCGGGCTCAACAACGCGCCCGTGCTGGGCGGCGTGTTTGCCACGCCGGCCATCGGCGACAACGAGACCGCCACGCCGTTCGCCGGCGTGACGGTCGGCGATGCGGACGGCGACGCCGTCGTACTGACGATCGCCTACTCGGCCGCCAACGGCGCGCTGAGCGGCGCCGGCCTGTCGGGCAGTGCGGGCAGCTACACGCTGGCCGGCAGCGCGGCCGCGGTGCAGGCGGCGCTCCGCGCGCTGGTGTTCACGCCGACCGGGAACCAGGTCGGCGCCGGCACGGTGGCCACGACCTTCACGCTGGACGTGAACGACGGCAGCGCGCAGGCCAGTAACAGCGCGACGGTGGTGACCGTGGCGCCCGTGGCACCGACCGCAACGATCGCGCTGTCCGCCACCGGCCTTGTGGCGGGGCAGACGGCCACGCTGACGATCACATTCAGCGAAGCGGTGACAGGCTTCACCGCCGCCGACCTGACCATCCCCGGCGGCACGCTCGGACCGCTGGTCAGCAGCAACGGCGACCGCACGTGGAACGCGACGCTCACCGCGCTGGAGGGCGGGATCGGCGCCACGCATCAGGTGCTGCTGGACCTGGGCGGCGTGCGCGACGCCGGCGGCCTGGCCGGCAGCGGCACGGTGGCCGGTCCAAGCTATACGATCGACGCGGCGGGCCCGCCATCCGTGCCGGCGCCGGCCATCGACCGGACCATTGCCGGCACGGCCGGCAGCGACGCCCTGGCCGGCGGCGCCGGCAACGACAGCATCGCCGGCGGCGGCGGCAACGACACGCTGGCCGGCGGCGCCGGCGACGACGTGCTGCAGGGCGGCCGCAGCGACGTGGGCACGTGGCTGTTCTACTTCAAGGCCGACGGCACGCTGGCCGCCACCCATGCGCCACAGCAGGGGACGTCGGTGGCGGCCACCGTCACGCCGGCGGAGCTGGACGGGACGGTACCCGCGCTGGCCTTCCTGGCGGCGCCGGCGAGTCAACTGAAGGACCTGGCATTGCTGTACTACGCCGCGTTCGACCGGCCGGGCGACCTGGGCGGCATCAATTACTACCTGGCCGATGGCGGCTCGGCGGCGCAGGCCGCGCAGGCGTTTACTGCTTCCGCCGAGTGGGCTGCGGCGGGCTGGAACGCGCTGTCCGACAGCGCCTTCGTGCAGCAGCTGTACCAGCAGGTGCTGGGCCGCGCCGGCGAGGCGGCCGGCGTTGCGTACTGGGCCGCGCAACTGGCCGGCGACGCGTCGCGGGCGGACGTGCTGCTGGCCTTTGCCATCAGTGCCGAGCACCGCGAACTGCGCGCCGACGGCATCACCGGCATCGCCGGCACCGTCACGCAGGAAAGCGGCTGGCTCGCCGGCAGCGGCGACGACCGTCTCGAAGGGGGCGCCGGCAGCGACCTGCTGGTGGGCGGCGACGGCATCGATACGGCGGTCTACGCGGGCCGGCTGGCGGACTACCGCTTCGTGCTGGGCGCCGACGGCAGCGTGCAGGTGGCGGACCGGGGCAATGCCGATGTGGACACGCTGTCCGGCATCGAGCGGGGCGAATTCGCCGACGGCACGTTCGACATCGCCTTCACGCAGGCCGGTGCCGCCACGCTGCGGACCGTGGGCCTGCTGTACCAGGCCGTGCTGGACCGGCCGGGCGACGTGGCCGGCTTCGCATGGTGGACGGCGCAGGCGGCCGACACGGCGGCGCTGGCGGCCGGCTTTGCCGCCTCGGCCGAGTTCCAGGCGCGCTACGGCGCGATGTCGGACGCGGCATTCGTACAGGCGCTGTACGACAATTCCGGCATGCAGGCCGACCCCGTGGGCGGCAATTCGCCCTGGGTCGCTTATCTGCAGGACCACACCCGCGCGGAACTGATCGGCGTATGGATCGCGCAGGAGCCGGTGATCGGTGCCCAGTTCGGGGGAGGCGGTTTGTGGCTGATCTAGGGAGCAGCTCTTCCATTGTGAATAGCTATCGATCCAATTTAGCTAATTAGCTTTGCCAATGTGTTGCGTGCCCGTAAAATCGCTTTACGTTCACATCACACAGGAGCACAGCATGAGCCAGCCGCCAATCACCACCGCCTCCGGCATTCCCGTCGCCGACAACCAGAACTCGGCCTCGGCCGGCCCGCGCGGCCCGCTGCTGATGCAGGACTTCCACCTGCTGGAGAAACTGCAGCACTTCAACCGCGAGCGCATTCCCGAGCGCGTGGTACATGCCAAGGGTTCGGGCGCGTACGGCACGTTCACCGTCACGCACGACATCACGCGCTTCACCAAGGCCAAGCTGTTCGGCGCGATCGGCAAGCAGACGGAAACGTTCCTGCGCTTCTCCACCGTCGGCGGCGAAAAGGGCAGCGCCGATACCGAACGCGATCCGCGCGGCTTCGCCGTGCGCTTCTACACGGAAGAAGGCAACTTCGACATGGTCGGCAACAACACGCCCGTGTTCTTCCTGAAGGACGGCATCAAGTTCCCCGACTTCATCCACACGCAGAAACGCGATCCGCAGACGAACCTGAAATCGGCGACGATGATGTTCGACTTCTGGAGCCGCACGCCGGAAAGCCTGCACCAGGTGACGACGCTGTTCTCCAGCCGCGGCACGCCGGACGGCTACCGCCACATGCACGGCTTCGGCAGCCACACCTACAGCTTGATCAACGATGCCGGCGAACGCACCTATGTGAAGTACCACTTCCTGACGCAGCAGGGCATCAGGAACCTGAGCGCGGCGGAAGCGACCCGCCTGGCCGGCGCCGACCCGGACTACGCGCAGCGCGACCTGTTCAACGCCATTGCACGGGGCGAGTTCCCGCGCTGGACCGTGTCGATCCAGGTGGCCACCGAAGCGGAACTGGCGGCATGGGAGCAGCGCACCGGCTGGAACCCGTTCGACCTGACGAAAGTGTGGCCGCACGGCGACTTCCCGCTGCTGCAGGTGGGCGTGCTGGAACTGAACCGCAATCCGCAGAACTACCACGCGGAAGTGGAGCAGGCCGCGCTGTCGCCGGCCAACGCCGTGCCGGGCACGGGCTTCTCGCCGGACAAGATGCTGCAGGCCCGCCTGTTCGCCTACCACGACGCGCAGCTGTACCGCGTGGGCACCAACCACCAGTACCTGCCGGTGAACGCACCGCGTTGCCCGGTCCACAACCAGCAGCGTGACGGCGCAATGGCCTACACGAACGGCGGCGCCGAGCAGAACTACGCGCCGGTGGAAGCGGGCGGCGTCAACCCGCAAGGCCTGGGCCACGGCGAACCGGGGCTGGCGCTGCAAGGCGCCGCCGGCCGCTACGACCCGCGCGGCACGGACGACGATTACACCCAGGCCGGCAACCTGTTCCGCCTGCTGCCGGCTGAAGAACAGCAGAACCTGTTCGACAACTTCGCCGGCCCGCTGTCGCAGGTGTCCGACGAGATCGTGCTGCGCCAGCTGGGGCATTTCGACAAGGCCGATCCGGCGTATGGCGCGGGCGTGCGGGCGGCGCTGAAGAAGCTGGGGCGCAATATCGACTGAGTTGGCGTTGGGGAGTCATGGGGGACTGTCCCCGAACGGGGCCTGTCCCCGGGGTTGTCTTTGACTTGCTGGTGCGCTGGCAGAAAAGCCAACCCCGGGGACAG
>DKJA01000073.1 GCA_002454505.1 Oxalobacteraceae bacterium UBA6704 | reverse complement strand
ACCAGCATCATGTTGCGCACTTCTTCCTGCAGCCGCTGCTGCACCGGATCGGCCGGCGGCAGCGGCGGCGCCGCCACGGCGGGCAGCGCCACGATATCGTCCGCGCCGGACAGGTCGATGCCCAGGTGCTCGGCGGCGCGCTGCACCTGCCTCGCGGCCGACTGCATCACCGCGTCCAGCGCGGCGGGCGCGATGCCGCACAGCGCGGCGCCGGCCTCGGTGGCGTCGGCGTCTTCGCCGTGGTAGACCAGCAGGTGCGCCAGCCGGACGATGCGGATCAGCGGGTGCGCCGCCTCCAGCCGGGCCACCGGCTCGTGGTGATACAGCACGCTGTCGGCCAGGAAGGAATCGAGGTTCCACCGCTCGATCAGCCAGGCGCCCGCTTCCGTGTGCGTGATCTGCAGCGTGCGCTGTTCGACGGCGCACAGGTGCTCGTCGTCGCGCGCCTGAAAGTTGTTGGCATATTCGCGCGGCGCGGTGGCCAGCAGCGCCAGGCGGCCCACGTTGTGCAGCAGGCCGGCCAGGTAGGCTTCCTCGGCATGCGGGTAGTTCATCAGCCGGGAGATCTCGCGCGCGACGACGGCCGCGCCCAGCGACTGCTTCCAGAAGGTGCGCAGGTCGGTGCCGCCGGAATGGGGAAAGCTGTTGAAGGTCTGGAACACGGACTCGCTGATGACGAGCGTCTTGATCATGTCCGTGCCCAGCGACACGAGGGCCTGCTCGAGACCGGCGCCGCGGCCGGCGCGATGGTAGGCGGAACTGTTGGCGACGGCGAGGATCTTGCCCGTCATGCCGGCGTCCTTCGCGATCAGCGCGGCCAGCTCGGGCATGCCGGCGTCGTCGGCCTGCAGCAGCTCGATCAGCTTGATCAGGATCTGCGGCATGGCCGGGAGCCTTGCGATCAGCAAGCGATTGCGAATGTCGTGGTCTGGTTGATGCATCGTGTCGAGCAGTGCCGCCTTGGACGTTTCCCCGGGCTCCCCGCAGTTGCTCTGCAGTTTCCCTGTTAACAGGCGGTCCTGCCCTCGTGCGGCATGCCACCCAGCTGTTCTGCGCCTGGTTTTATCGGTGCCGAATGCACCTGTTGTGTTTTATCAACGCAACCAGCGGTACATCGTAGCATAAAAATACTATGCCTTGCCGGAAAGACAAATTGCTTGATGCACTTATTCCACACCCCGCTTGATTTCCGGCAGCCAACGCTATTCTGGCGTTTGGGGCGTTAGCATGCGCCGGTAGAGTCGCGACGTCAACCACAATCCCAGCGCGCAGGACGTAAATAACAGTTGCGCGACAGCGAGCCACAACACCGAGCCGGACAGCGCCGGCGCGACGACGCCGGCCACGATGGCACCGGCCAGCGTGGTCTCGAACGACTGGCACGACGCGACCGTGCCGCGGATGTGCGGGAACAGGTCGAGCGCCAGCAGCGTGGCCGCCGGCGCCACGATCGACATGCCGAAGGTGTAGAAGAACATCGGCAGCACGCTCCACGGCACCGACGGCGGCATGAACAGGTGGTACAGCACGTTGACGCTGGCGGCCGTCAGCAGGAAGCAGAAGCCGATGCCGATCTGGCGCGCGAACGTCATCCTGCCGGCCATGCGGTTGGCGGCCAGCGCGCCGCTGAAAATGCCCGCGACGGACGGGATGAACAGCCACCCAAATTGGTCGGGACCCAGGTGCAGCTGGTTCGGCAGCATGTCCGGCGCCGCCGTGATGAACACGAACAGGCCGGCGAAATTGAGCGCCACCACCAGCGATTTCATGTGGAACAGCGGCGAACTCAGGATGGCCCGGTAGTTCTGCACGAGGAACTGCGGATTGAACGGCTGGCGCTTGTGGGGCGGCAGCGTTTCCGGCAAACGCCGGTAGCAGAACACGAACAGCGCCACGGAGAAGGCAAACAGCATCAGGAAGATGGCCCGCCAGTCCAGGTACTTGACGATGAAGCCGCCCATGATCGGCGCCACCGCCGGCGCGATGGAAAAGATCATCGTCACCAGCGACAGCAGCCGCGCCGCTTCGGCATCGTGGTACAGGTCGCGGATCATGGCCCGGCCGACGACGACGCCGGCGCCCGCCGAAATCCCCTGCAGCACGCGGAAGAACCACAGGTACTCGACGCTGTGCGCCGACGCGCAGCCGATCGTGCCTACCGCGAACAGCACCAGCGACACGAGGATGACGTTGCGGCGCCCGAACGCATCGGACAGCGCGCCATGCCACAGCACCATGCCGGCAAACGCCAGCATGTACGCCGTGAGGCTTTGCTGCACCTGGATCGCCGACGCGCCGAGCGACTGCCGGATCTCCGGGAACGCGGGCAGATAGGCATCGATGCAGAACGGCCCGAGCATCGACAGCGCGGCCAGCACGATGGCCAGGCCGGCCTGGCCCAGCGGGCGCGTGTGCGGTTTGCTTTTCGGCGGCGCGGGCGGGATGGGGTCGGCGGGGAGATCGGCTGGGGTGGTGTCGGGGAGCATGAGAGGTGTGGGGACTGTCCCCAGAGGGGACTGTCCCCGGGGCTGTTTTTCGGCAGTGCGCTACGAAAGTCAAATACAACCCCGGGGACAGTCCCCTCCGGGGACGGTCCCCAACGATTACTCGCCTTTCGGCATCGCCTCGTCACGCCGATTGAAGCCGGCCACCATGTCGAAGCGGAACAGCCGGCATTCCAGCGCGCCGTTGAAGAATGGCGTCTTGCGCGCTTCCTTCAGGCGCAGCAGCTTCGGCAGGTTCAGGTCGGCCGTGAACAGGTAGGCCGTCCAGCCGGCGAAGCGCTGCTTCAGCGTCTTCGAGAAATCGGCATAGAACGATTTCGCCATGTCGTCTTCCGGCACCGTGCTGTCGCCGCGCACGCCGATCCGTTCGCCGTACGGCGGGTTCGTCACGATCAGGCCCGGCGTTGCCGTCGGCGCCTGCACCTGCTGCGCCTCGATCTGCTTCAGCGGGATGTCGAACAGGATACCGGCGCTTTTGAGGTTGTGGCGCGTCATTGCGATCATGTCGCCGGAGATGTCGGAGCCGAAGATCGTCGGTTCGGCGGGCAGCGGATTGGGCTTGACGGCCGCCTTCATCGCCTGCCACGGGCCGGCATCGAAATCATGGAATTTCTCGAACGCGAACTTGCGGCGCGCACCGGGCGGCACGCCCTGTACCATCTGCGCCGCTTCGCACAGGATCGTGCCGGAACCGCACATCGGATCGAACAGCGGCACGCCCGGCTTCCAGCCGGACACGCGCAGCAGGCCCGCGGCCAGGTTCTCGCGCAGCGGCGCGTCGCCCGTCTCGGTACGCCAGCCGCGCTTGAACAGCGCCTCGCCGGACGTGTCCAGGTAAATGATGAACTGGCGCTGGTCGAGGAAGCCGGCGATGCGCATGTCGGGCTCGCGCGTGTCGACCGACGGGCGCTTGTTGTACATGTCGCGGAAGCGGTCGCACACGGCGTCCTTGATCTTCAGCGTGGTGAACTCGATGCTCTTCAATGGCGACTTGATCGCGGTGACGTCCACGCGGATGGTGTGATCGACGCCGAACCATTCCTCCCACGGCTGCGCGAGCACGAGGTCGTAGATGTCGTTTTCGTTCTGGTAGTGGCACACGCCCATGCGCATCAGCACGCGCGACGCGATGCGGGAATGCAGGTTGACGCGATAGGCGTCGAACAGGTCGCCGGAGCAGTGCACGCCGCCGGGCACCTGGTTGTGCACCTTCAGCGTCGGGCTGCCGGTGTGTTGCGCGATCTCGGCGAGTTCCTCGGCGAGGGCGGCTTCCATGCCGCGTGGGCAGGGGCAGAAATAGGAGGTCATAGGGGTACCTTTTATCCGTTGTGAAAAATATGGCCGGGGACTGTCCCCGGCCTTTTGGGGACTGTCCCCTCGGTTGCAGTTGACTCTGGCATTGCAACGTCAAAGGCAGAAGAGGGGACAGTCCCGCTGGGGACAGTCCCCATTATCGGCTCATCGCCCGTTCCAGGAAATCCAGCCGGTCCTGGCCCCAGAAGCTTTCGCCGTCCAGGATGTACCAGGGCGAGCCGAACACGCTGGCGGCCGTGCCGGCTTCCGTGTTGCGGTCGTATTCGGCCTGCACGCTGGCCGTCTGCGACGTTTTCAGCAGCTGCGGGCCGTCGAACTCGCAGCCGGCGGCGAGCGAAGCCAAAGTGGCTTCGTCGCCGATGTTCTTTTCTTCCGCCCACAGGCCGCGCATGATCGCCTGCGACAGCGCCAGCGCCGCATCCACGCCGTGCGACAGCCGCGCGGCGATGATCAGCTTGGCGGCGGCGTCCGGCGACACGGGGAAGAACTTCGGCTGCACGTTCAGCGGCACGCCGAGGAACTCCGCCCAGCGCGCCAGCTCCGTCAGCCGGTAGGCCTGCCGCTGCGGTGCGCGCTTGGCCAGCGGCAGCCCGCCGGAGACGCCGAACACCTTGCCCAGGTCCAGCGGCCGCAGGTCGATCTGCACGCCATGCCGGCGGCACAGCGCGACGAAGCGCTCGTGGCCCAGGTAGGCCCACGGCGATTGCGGTGCAAAATAATACTGGCAGGTTTTCATGGCGGCCCCGCTTCGGTCAGAACGGCTTGACGACGACGAAGATCGTGATCGCCAGCAGCAGCAGCACGGGCACCTCGTTGAACCAGCGGTAGAACACGTGGCTCCGCTTGTTCACGCCCCGCTCGAATTTCTTCAGCAGCGAACCGCAGGCGTGGTGGTAACCCAGCACCAGCACGACGAACGTCAGCTTCGCATGCAGCCAGCCCGGCATGTGCATGCCGGTGTCGGTCTTGTACAGCATATAGGTCAGCACCAGGCCGAACACGAGCGCCGGCACGGCCAGCATCGTCATGAAACGGTACAGCTTGCGGGCCATCAGCAGCAGGCGCTCCGTCGTCGGGCCGGGCTGTTCCTGCGCCAGGTTGACGAAGATGCGCGGCAGGTAGAACAGGCCGGCAAACCAGGAGACGATGAAGACGATGTGGAAGGCTTTGATCCAGAGCATTTGAGGTTCCGTGGTGGGTAAAAGGACAGGTAACTAAGAAAAGCAACCGAGAAAGCAACTGAGGGGACAGTCCCTTGCAGGGACAGTCCCCCGGCACCTGCCGGATGATAGCTACTTTCTGGTTTCCCCGTGTCCGAAAACCACGTACTTCAGCGACGTCAGCCCCTCCAGCCCCACCGGGCCGCGGGCGTGCAGCTTGTCGTTGCTGATGCCGATCTCCGCGCCGAGGCCGTATTCGAAGCCGTCGGCGAAGCGGGTCGACGCGTTCACCATCACCGACGCCGAATCGACTTCGCGCAGGAAGCGCATGGCAGTGCTGTAGTCTTCCGTGACGATCGCCTCGGTGTGCTTCGACGACCACGTGTCGATATGATCCATCGCCGCATCGATGCCGTCGACGACGCGCACGGCGAGGACGGGCGCCAGGTATTCCGTCGCCCAGTCTTCTTCCGTTGCGCGAACGAGGTGCGGATACTCAGCGGCGGCGAGGATCGCATGGCTCTCGTCGTCCGCGCGCAGTTCCACGCTCTCGGTCAGGTAGCGTTGCGCCAGCTCCGGCAGTACCGCCGCGGCGATGGACCGGTCGACCAGCAGCGTCTCCATCGTGTTGCAGGTGCCGTAGCGGTGGCACTTGGCGTTGAAGCCGATGTCCAGCGCCTTATGCAGATCCGCCTTCGCGTCGATGTACACGTGGCAGATGCCGTCCAGGTGCTTGATCATCGGCACCGTCGCTTCTTCCATCAGCCGGGCGATCAAACCCTTGCCGCCCCGGGGCACGATCACGTCCACGTATTGCGGCATCGTGATCAGCGCGCCGACGGCGGCGCGGTCGGTCGTGTCGACCACCTGCACACCGTCTTCCGGCAGGCCCGCATCGGTCAGGCCCTGCTTGACGATCTTCGCCAGCGCGCGGTTGCAGTGGATCGCTTCCGAGCCGCCGCGCAGGATCGTCGCGTTGCCGCTCTTGATGCACAGGCCGGCCGCATCCACCGTCACGTTCGGCCGCGCTTCGTAGATGATGCCGATGACGCCCAGCGGCACGCGCATCTGGCCCACCTGGATGCCGGACGGGCGCGTCTTCATGTTCGAGATCTCGCCCACCGGATCGGGCAGCGCGACGATCTGGCGCAGGCCTTCGACCATCGTGGCGATGGCCTTGCCGGACAGCGCCAGCCGGTCCAGCATCGCCGGTGCCAGGCCGCTGGCGCGGGCCGCGTCCAGGTCCAGCGCATTCGCGGCGCGCAGCGCATCGGCATCGCGCTCGATCGCATCGGCGATCAGCGCCAGGGCGCGGTTGCGCGTGGCGCTGTCGGCACGCGCCATCGCGCGCGAGGCGGCGCGGGCACGCTTGCCCAGCGCCTGCATGTACTCCACAACGTTCTCGGTGCTCATCATGACCCTCGTGCTACCTTCAGCGCCAGCTGCAGCATGGCGTCCCACTGGTCGCCCGCATACGCCTTCGCGCGCAGGCCCTTCACCATCCGGTCCACCTGGGCCGCCTGGCGCAGCGCGTCTTCCAGCACGGGCAGCGTCACGCGGCGCAGCGCCGGCTCCATCAGCCGCTCGCGCGGCCCCCAGATACGATACTCCTTCAGCAGCGCGCCCAGCGGCCGGCCCTGCGCCATGCCGGACTTGAGCTTCAGCAGCGTGCGGATCTCTTCCGACACGGCCCACAGCACCAGCGGCAGCGCCTCGCCCTCGCCTTTCAGGCCTTCCAGCATGCGCACCAGCCGCGCCGCGTCGCCACCCAGCATCGCTTCGGACAGCTTGAACACATCGTAGCGCGCCACGTTCAGCACGGCGTCGTGCACCTGCTCGTAAGTCAGCTTGCCCGGCTCGTGCAGCAGGCCCAGTTTCTGGATCTCCTGGTGCGCTGCCAGCAGGTTGCCCTCGACGCGGTCGGCGATGAAGTCGAGGCTCTGCCGGTCCGCGCTCTGGTTCTGCATGGAGAGCCGCTGCGAGATCCAGTTCGGCAGCTGCGCCCGTTCCACGACGGGGATCTCGATGAACACGGCGGCCTGCTGCAGCGCCGTCACCCAGGCCGCCTTGGCCGACTGCCAGTCCAGCTTCGGCAGCGTGATCAGCGTCAGGTTATCCGGCGACAGGTCTTTTGCATAAGCCTGCAGCGCCGCGCCGCCATCCTTGCCCGGCTTGCCGGTGGGGATGCGCAGCTCGATCAGCTTCTTGTCGCCGAACAGCGATAAAGCCTGGTTCGACGCGAGCAGCTCGCCCCACTTGAAGCTGCGCTCCACCGTCAGCACGTCGCGCTCCGAGTAGCCCTGTGCGCGGGCCGTGCGGCGGATCTTGTCGGCCGCTTCCAGCGCCAGCAGGTGCTCGTCGCTGGTGATCACGTACAGGGGCGCCAGGGACTTGGCCAGGTGGCCGTCCAGCGCTTCGGCTCGCAGCTGCATGCTACTCCTGGCGCTGCGGCACGACGGGCACCGTGCCCGGTACCGTCGTCGTTTCGCTCGGCGCGGCCGGCGTGGCCGGCGTGGCCACGGAGCCCGGCGACACGTCGCCCTGCACCGTCAGCGGGCTGATGGTATTGGTCGGTGCCGGTGCCGGTGCGGACGGTTTGATGGCCGCCATGCGGCGCATCATCTGCTGCACCAGATCGGCCTGCATGTCGCGGTACAGCTGCGCCTCTTCCTGCTCCTTGGCCAGCAGCTGCGTTTCGTTGAACGTGATCGGCCGGGTCAGCGTGATCTGCGTGGGGGCCAGCAGTTCGACGCCGGCGCCGTTCGTCACGCGGAACACGATGTTATACGACAGCAGGTACTCGCTGACGCGGCCCGCGCTGTTCAGCGACAGGATCGACTTGCTGCGCGTCTTTTCCGGATCGGTGATCACCTCGACGACGGCATCGGCCGCCGGCGCCGAATTGACGACCACCGTATTGCCGTTGACGCGGATGTTCCGCTTCAGGTCGATGGCCAGCGGCGACGACTCCGGCAGGCCGATGTACATCGACCGGAACGGCAGCGTGTAGTTGCCGCCCGAACCGCGCAGGTGGAAGCCGCAGGCCGACACGGTGGCGGCCAGCGCGGCCACCAGTACAGCGTTGCGGGCCAGGCCCTTCAGAGTCTTGTGCATGCTTACACCACGATGTTGACGAGTTTGCCCGGCACGACGATGACCTTCTTCGGCGTTCCTTCGATGAACTTCTGCACGCTCTCCTCGGCCAGCGCGGCCGCTTCGATGGCCGCCTTGTCCAGCGACTTGGCCACCTTGACGGAGCCGCGCAGCTTGCCGTTCACCTGGATCATCATCTCGATCTCGGACTGCTCCAGCGCGCCCGCATCGACTGCCGGCCAGGCCGTGTCGAGGATGTCCTGGTGCGCGGCGGCGTAGCCCAGCTCCGTCCACAGCACGTGCGTGATGTGCGGCGCGACAGGGTTCAGCAGGCGCAGGAAGATCGACAGGCCTTCCGAGATCACCGCCGATGCTTCGGCGGAGTCGTCCAGCCTGGCGGATTCCAGCGTGTTCAGCATCTTCATGCCGGCCGACACCACCGTGTTGTACTGGATGCGCTTCAGGTCGTAGTCGGCCTGCTGCAGGATCTTGTGCACTTCGCGGCGCAGCGTTTTCGCGGCGTCCGACGTTGCGGTGGCCGTGACGGCGGCACCGGCGGCGGCAACGCGGTCCTTCTGCGCGTAAGCGAACGCCCACACGCGGCGCAGGAAGCGGTTGGCGCCTTCGACGCCGCTGCCCGACCATTCCAGCGTCTGCTCCGGCGGCGACGCGAACATCGTGAACAGGCGGGCCGTGTCGGCGCCGTACTGCTCGATCTGCGCCTGCGGGTCGATGCCGTTGTTCTTCGACTTCGACATCTTCTCCGTGCCGCCGATCTGCACCGGCTGGCCGTCGGCCTTCAGCAGCGCGGACACCGGGCGGCCCTTGTCGTCCGTGGTCAGTTCCACGTCGGCCGGGTTGTACCAGACCTTCTTGCCGTTCGGCTCTTCGCGGAAATAGGTTTCGTTCAGCACCATGCCCTGCGTCAGCAGGTTGACGAACGGCTCGTCGAATTTGACGAGGCCGAAGTCGCGCATGACCTTCGTCCAGAAGCGCGCGTACAGCAGGTGCAGCACGGCGTGCTCGATGCCGCCGATGTACTGGTCCATCGGCATCCAGTAGTCGTTGCGCGAATCGACCATCGCATCGTTCGAGCCCGGCGACGTATAGCGCATGTAGTACCACGACGAATCGACGAACGTGTCCATCGTGTCCGTCTCGCGGCGCGCCGGCTTGCCGCACTGCGGGCAGTCGCACTTGAGGAAGGCTTCGTGCTTGTTCAGCGGGTTGCCCGTACCGTCCGGCACGCAGTCTTCCGGCAGCACCACCGGCAGGTCTTTTTCAGGCACCGGCACGGCGCCGCAGTCGGCGCAGTTGATCATCGGGATCGGCGTGCCCCAGTAGCGCTGGCGCGAGATGCCCCAGTCGCGCAGGCGGAACGTGACCTTCTTCTCGCCCAGGCCCAGCGCGGCCAGGTCGGCGGCGACGGCATCCACTGCTTCCTTGTACTTCAGGCCATCGTACTTGCCGGAATTGGTGACGACGGAGATCTCCTTGTCGCCATACCATTCCTGCCAGGCGTCGAGCGAATACTCTTTCCCCTCGGCGGCGATGACCTGCTTGATCGGCAGGTCGTATTTTTTCGCGAACGCGAAGTCGCGCTCGTCGTGCGCCGGCACGCCCATCACGGCGCCGTCGCCGTAGGTGATCAGCACGTAGTTGCCGACCCAGACTTCCACCTGTTCGTTGGTGATTGGATGGGTAACGAACAGGCCCGTCGGCATCCCCTTCTTCTCCATCGTGGCCATGTCGGCCTCGATCACGGAGCCCATCTTGCACTCGGCGATGAACGCCTGCAGTGCCGGATTGTTTTTCGCTGCATGGGTCGCCAGCGGGTGCTCGGCGGCCACTGCGCAGAACGTGACGCCCATGATGGTGTCCGGACGCGTGGTGAACACGTACATCTTGCCGTCGCCGATCGGCGCGCCGTCGTCACCTTTGATGGTGTGCGGGAAGGCGAAGCGCACGCCGGTCGACTTGCCGATCCAGTTCGACTGCATGATGCGCACGCGCTCGGGCCAGCCCGGCAGCTTGTTGTCGACGAAGTCCAGCAGCTCTTCCGCGTAATCGGTGATGCGCGCGTAGTACATCGGGATCTCGCGCTTCTCGATCGGCGCGCCGGAACGCCAGCCCTTGCCGTCGACTACCTGCTCGTTGGCCAGCACCGTCTGGTCGACCGGATCCCAGTTCACGGTGCCGGTCTTCTTGTAGATGATGCCTTTTTCCAGCATCTTCAGGAACATCCACTGGTTCCACTTGTAGTACTCGGGCTTGCAGGCCGTCATTTCGCGCGACCAGTCGATGGCCAGGCCCATCATCTCCATCTGCGACTTCATGTGGTCGATGTTGGAATAGGTCCATTGCGCTGGCGGCACGTTGTTCGCCATCGCCGCGTTTTCCGCCGGCATGCCGAACGCATCCCAGCCCATCGGCATCAGCACGTTGTAGCCGTTCATCCGCAGATAGCGGTACATCACATCGTTGATCGTATAGTTGCGCACGTGGCCCATGTGCAGCTTGCCGGACGGGTAAGGCAGCATCGAGCAGGCGTAGTACTTGCCTTTCGGGAAACGCGGGTCGTTCTCGACGGCTTTGTAGGCGTCGATCGCCTTCCAGTGGGATTGGGCGGCTTGTTCGACGTCGGCGGGACTATATTTGTCTTGCATGATGGATGCAGGGTCGCTTTGCGATGGTGAAAAGGGTGAAATTGGGGGAATATGAACCGGACATTATACTGGTTTGAGGGCATCGACCGCACGGGGAACGGATGACAGCCTACCGCGAGTATCCGCCGCACCCGGCGCTTGCGGCGCACGTGGCGTGCCTGTGGACGATGCAGGTGGCCGGCGCGCCCCATACCCATCGCGTGCTGCCGGACAATTGCGTGGACATCCTGTGGCAGGACACGGGCACCCCCGCGTTTGCCGTGGGAATGATGAGCGCTTCCGTGCTGGTGCCGGCGGCGCGGCCGATGCGGACGGTGGCCGTGCGTTTCAAGCCCGGCGCGGCGGGGCTGTTCCTCGGAGCACCACTGCATGGACTGACCGATGTGCGGGCCGACCTGGCCCACCTGTGGGGCCGCCCGTCGGCCGACCGGCTGGACGATGCGTTGTGGGATGCAGCGGACGATGGCCAACGGATTGCGCTGATCCAGCGCGTGCTGCTGCGGCGCCTGCGGGAAAGCGGCGTCACGCCGCCGGCGCTCGGCTTGCGGGCCGTGGCGGCAATTGAGGCGTCGCATGGCGCGCTGCGCGTGGAGGCGCTGGCCGATGCGCTGCACGTGTCGCGCCAGCACCTGGCGCTGCAATTCCGCCAGCAGGTGGGCCTGTCGCCGAAGCTGTTTGCCCGCATCTGCCGCTTCCGGCGCGCGCTGGCCCTGCTGCGCGAACCGGCCGGGCATGGCGGCGACCTGGCGGCGCTGGCGGCCGAATGCGGCTATTTCGACCAGTCGCACCTGATCCGCGATTTCCACGATTTCGCGGACGGCACGCCGGGCGGACGCTGACAGCACCTTCCATTTTTCCAATCCGCGCCGCCGGCCCGGTGGCATCATGGCGGCTCTTCTCCCTGAAAGGACCGCCATGATCAAAGGACTGCGCACCGCCATCTACCCCGTCAACGACCTGGCCGCCGCCAAGGCCTGGTACACCGAAGCGTTCGGCACGGCACCCTACTTCGACCAGCCGTTCTACGTGGGCTTCGCCATCGGCGGCTTCGAGCTGGGCCTGATTCCGGACGGCGAACCGGGCAAGGCCGGCACCCAGGTCTACTGGGGCGTGGACGATATCGAGGCCGAAATGCAGCGCCTCCTCGCGCTGGGAGCAAGCACTCACTCGGCCATCCAGGACGTGGGCGAAGGCATCCGCACGGCCGAACTGGCTGACCCGTTCGGCAATGTATTGGGGCTGATCCAGAATCCGCTGTTCGATCCCAAGGCGGTGCGCTGACGGCGGCTGCCCCGGTTTGCCCTGGCTGCCGCAAAATGCTAATATACGGTCCATATATAAACCGTATAAAGGCATTATCATGGGTATCGTCAAGATCTCCGACCAGATGCATGAAAACCTGCGCATCGCCAGCGGCGCCCTGAGCCGCTCGATCAATGCGCAGGCCGAGCACTGGCTGCGCATCGGCATGCTGGCCGAAACCAATCCCGACCTGAACTACAGCGAGCTGTGCCAGCTGCTGCTGCGGGGCGACACGGGCAAGGGTCCGCTGCGGCTCGCCACCGTGAGCCGGGAGATGCTGCACGATGCGTAAGAAGAACAGCAACGCCATCCTCGTCAAATCCGCCGAGCAGGTGGAACTGTCGCGCATCGCCGGCCAGTTGGCTGCCGACGTGCTGACGATGATCGGCCCGCACGTCAAACCCGGCGTCACCACCGAATACCTGGACGACCTGTGCAACGAGTACATCGTCAAGGTGCTGCAGGTGATCCCCGCGAACGTGGGCTATGCCGGCTTCACGAAGACGGTGTGCACGTCGGTGAACGAAGTGGTCTGCCACGGCATTCCATCGCCGAAGAAAGTGCTGAAGGATGGTGACATCATCAACATCGACGTGGCCGTCATCAAGGACGACTGGTTCGGCGACACGAGCCGCATGTACTACGTGGGCAACGTCAGCAAGGCCGCGCGCAAGCTGTGCGAAGTGACGTACGACGCCATGTGGGCGGGCATCCGCGCCGTGAAACCGGGCGCCACGCTGGGCGACGTGGGCCACGCGATCCAGGCGGTGGCGGAAAGCAATGGCTACTCGGTGGTGCGCGACTACTGCGGCCACGGCATCGGCATGGTTTACCACGAAGAGCCGCAGGTGCTGCACTACGGCCGCCCCGGCATGGGCCTGAAGCTGGAGCCGGGCATGATCTTCACGATCGAACCGATGATCAACGCCGGCAAGCACCAGACCCGCTCCCTGCCGGACGGCTGGACGGTGGTGACGCAGGACCGTTCGCTGTCCGCGCAGTGGGAGCACATGATCGCCGTGACGGCGACCGGGTTCGATGTGCTGACGCTGGCGCCAGGCGAGAAGGCGGCTTGATCGTCGGGGACTGTCCCTGCAAGGGACTGTCCCCGGGGTTGTATCTGACTTTCGTAGCTCACTGAAAAAGCAACCCCGGGGACAGTCCCCGCTGGGGACAGTCCCCCTACTTCAACACCAGCTTCAACGCCGGCTTCTCGCCATAATCCTCATACCGCTCGTTGATGCCGCCCACGCAGAACGCGATCTCTTCGAGCAGGTCCGGCGCGGCGGCGGCCGCATTGGTGACGACGATCTCCAGCACCTCGTTCGGCTTCAGCCGGAACTTCGTCAGCCCTTCCTCGTCGCGCAGGTAAGAGAGCGCATCCACCCACGCATCGATCGAAGCGCCGACCATGTCGGAGAAACCGAAAGCCGCCCGGCTGGCGTTCATGAAGCCGGCTTCATCGCGGAGCGCCGCGCCGTCCAGGGTCACGCTGGCCATTTATTTTTTTTCCTTCGGTTCGGTGACGAAGACCAGCTTCGTCAGCCCTTGTTCCTGCGCCGCCGCCATCAGCTGCGCCACCGCCTCGTAGCGGGTGGCGCGGTCGGCGCGCAATTGCAGTTCGGGTTGCGGTTCGCGCTGCGCGGCGCTGGCCAGGTGCTGCGCCAGCTCGTCCGCCTTCAGCGCGGTTTCGTTCCAGTAGACGGTGCCTTCCGCGTCGATCGCGATGCGCACGGCGTCGGGCGCCTGCGGTGCCGCCGCGGCCTGCGCCTTCGGCAGGTCGAGCTTTACCGCATGCGTGAACATCGGGGCGGACAGGATGAAGATCACCAGCAGCACCAGCATCACGTCCACCATCGGCGTCACGTTGATGTCGGCCATCGCCTCTTTCTGGCGGTGGTGGTTGAATGCGCCGAAGGCCATCGCCGCTCCCTTACGCTTTCGTCAGGTAGGCGTGCAGGTCGTGCGCGAACGCATCGAGCTCGCTGAGCGTCAGGCGGTTCACGCGGTTGAAGCCGTTATACGCCAGCACCGCGGGAATCGCCACCATCAGGCCGACGCCCGTCATGATCAGCGCTTCGCCGACGGGGCCGGCCACCTTGTCCATCTCCACGGCGCCCGCCGACGACACGGCCGCCAGCGCATGGTAGATGCCCCACACGGTGCCCAGCAGCCCGACGAACGGCGCGGTGGATGCGATCGATGCGAGCCATGTCAGCCCCCGCTCGAGACGGATGGTGGAGCGGTGGATCGCATCGCGCAGCAGCCGCGTCACCTGCTCGGAGCGGCCCACCGATGCGCCCAGCGAAGTGGCACCCGCGGCCAGCGACGACTGCATTGCCGCCGGCGTGATGCCCTGCTCGGCGAGGAGCAGATAGATGCCTTCCGGGTCGTTGGCGGCCACCACGGCGACGCCATCTTCCAGCGTGGGCGCATCCCAGAAGCGCTGCACGACGGCGGCGCTGCGGCGCACGCGCCACGCCATCCAGCCCTTGGCCAGGATGAAGAACCAGCTCGACAGCGACATCGCCAGCAGCAGCCAGGCCACCGCATGGCTGATCGCGTCGCCCCGTTCCCAGTAGCCGGTGAAAGTGAAGTGCTCCATCCGCGCCCGCGTCAGCCGTTCAGGGCCAGCACGTCGTACATGTCGAACAGCCCGGTGCGCTGGTCGGCCAGGAAGCGCGCCGCGCGCAGCGAGCCTTGCGCGTAACCGGCGCGGCTGCTGGACTTGTGGCTGATCTCGATACGCTCGCCGGTGCCGGCAAACAGCACGGTGTGGTCGCCGATGATGTCGCCGCCGCGGATCGTCGCGAAGCCGATCGTCGACGGATCGCGTTCGCCCGTCACGCCTTCGCGGCCGTAGACGGCGCATTCCTTCAGGTCGCGGCCCAGCGCGTCGGCGATCACTTCGCCCATCTTCAGCGCGGTGCCGGACGGCGCATCGACCTTGTGGCGGTGGTGCGCTTCGACGATCTCGATGTCGTAGCCGGTGGACAGGCTTTTCGCGGCCAGTTCCAGCAGTTTCAGCGTGACGTTGACGCCGACGCTCATGTTCGGCGCGAACACCACCGACGTCCGTTCGGCGGCGGCCTTGATCGCGGCCTTGCCCGCGTCATCGAAGCCGGTGGTGCCGATCACCACCTTGATGCCGTGCTCGGCGCAGTATTGCAGGTGCTCCAGCGTGCCTTCCGGACGGGTGAAGTCGATCAGCACGTCGGCGCCTTTCAGCCCTTCGGCCAGGTCGGCCGTGACAAGCGCACCGGAGGCCTTGCCGAGGAATGCCGCGGCATCCTGGCCCAGGCCGTCGCTGCCTGCGATGCCCAGCGCGCCGGACAGTTTCAGGTCGTCGGCATTCAGCACGGCTTCCACCAGCATGCGGCCCATGCGGCCGCCGGCGCCGGCGATGGCGATGTTCAAGGTGCTCATGCGGCCCCCTTACTTCGTGCCGGCGTTGACGCCGACCGGATTGCGGTTGCCCGAATCCTGGCCGCCCGGCAGCGGTGCGCGCGCAGCGGCCGGGGCGTTTTCCGCATTGCGTTTTTCGTCCTTCTGGAATTTCTTCACCGGGCCGGCGATGCGCGCGATGTATTCCTGTTCCGTCGGCAGGTCGCCGCCTTCGAAGCGCTCCACCTGGCCATCCTTGAAGTACACGACGACGGTGCTGGTGGTCAGCTCGCCGTTGCCGCGCGCGAGGCGGAACGGGTAATCCCAGCGGTCGTCGTGGAACATGTCGTTCAGCAGCGGCGTGCCCATGATGAAGCGCACCTGGTCTTTCGTCATGCCAACCTTGAGCTGCGCCAGCATTTCCTTCGACACCAGGTTGCCCTGCTGGATATCGGGCCGGTAAGGCGACAGGAACCACATGAATTTCTGCATCTGGGTGATCTGCGTGGTCTGCGTGCCATGTTCCGCTTCCACCTGCACGGCGGCCTCGCGGGCGGCCCGGCCGCCTTCCTGAGGCCCCAGTACGGTCTTGCTGGCACAGCCGCCGAGCGCGAGTGCCACGCAGGCAACGCCCGCCGCGACGGGAAGCCGATGTTTCAAACTGTGCAACAAAGACTGCGGTAAAACCGGGGTGAAGCGCATAGATGACCTCAATTCAGATTGAGCAGAACTGCCAAAACGCTATATCATAAAGCACTCCAGCCTAAACCGACTACCAGACATGAGTAACAGCCCCACCGATCTGAAGGCCAGCGGCCTGAAGGCCACCCTGCCGCGACTGAAGATTCTCGACATCTTCCAGAACAGTTCCGTGCGCCACCTGACTGCCGAAGACGTCTACAAGATCCTGCTGGCGGACAATATGGACGTGGGCCTCGCCACCGTCTACCGCGTGCTGACGCAATTCGAGCAGGCCGGCCTGCTGAACCGCAATCACTTCGAAAGCGGCAAGGCGATTTTCGAACTGAACGAAGGTTCCCACCACGACCACCTGGTGTGCCTCGACTGCGGCCGCGTGGAAGAGTTCATCGACGAGGAAATCGAGCAGCGCCAGCACCGCATCGCCACCGAGCGCGGCTTCAAGATCGCCGAGCACGCCCTGGCCATCTACGGCACCTGCACGAAGAACAACTGCCCGCACCGGCACTGATTTTCTGCTCGCTTCACGCAAAAACGGCCCTCGCGGGCCGTTTTTATTTACGTGGATTTGGGGACTGTCCCCAACGGGGCCTGTCCCCGGGGTTGATTTTGATTTTGGCGACCATTCAACCAACGGCAACCGCAACCCCGGGGACAGCCGGATCGCCGTACCGCCCCTGCGGGGACAGTCCCCACCGCTACCCTTGGCTCAGGGCATTCGACAGCAGCCGCGAAGTAATATCCACAATCGGAATCACCCGCTCGTACGCCATCCTGGTCGGGCCGATCACGCCCAGCGTGCCGACGATCCGGCCGTTCACCTCGTAAGGGGCGGTGACCACGCTCATCTCGTCCATCGGGATCAGGTTCGATTCGCCGCCGATGAAGATCTGCACGCCGGACGCTTTCGCCGACACGTCCAGCAATTGCATCAGGCCGGTTTTCTGCTCGAACATGTCGAACATCTGCCGCAGCGAACTCATGTTCGACGACAGGTCGCTCACCGACAGCAGGTTGCGCTCGCCGGAAATGACCATGTCCTCGCCGCTCTCGGCCATCGCCGCGCTGCCCGCCTCGACGGCGGCCTGCATCAGGCGCCCCATGTCGTCGCGCAGCTGGACGAGCTCGCCCTGCAGCCGCGTGCGCACTTCGTCGAAGGCGAGGCCGCTGTAGTGCTGGTTGATGAAGTTGGCGGACTGCTGCAGCTGCGCCGGCGTGTAGTCGACGTCCGTCAGCAGCAGGCGGTTCTGCACGTCGCCGCCAGGCGCGACGATGACGAGCAGGATGCGCTTCTCGCCCAGCCGCAGGAATTCCAGCTGACGGAACACGGATTCGCGGCGCGGGCTGACCACCACGCCGGCGAACTGCGACAGCGACGACAGCATCTGCGCCGCGTTGGCGATCAGCTTCTGCGGCTGCTGTGCCTGCGCCCGCAGGCGCGCTTCGACGGCGCTCTCGTCGATCTGCTGCACGGTCAGCAGCGTATCGACGAAGATCCGGTAGCCGCGCGGCGTCGGCACGCGGCCGGCCGAAGTATGCGGGCTGGCCACGTAGCCCAGCTCTTCCAGGTCGGCCATGATGTTGCGGATCGTGGCCGGCGACAGGTCGAGCCCGGAAATTTTCGACAGCGCACGCGAGCCGACCGGCTGGCCATCGGCGATATAACGCTCTACCAGGGCTTTGAGCAGGGTTTGGGCACGGTTATCGAGTTGCATGATGTGATTCGCAGAGGTACACGATATTATGCACGGGTAGCGGGGCGGCCGGGGCTCAATCGGCTAACTGTTGTTCCAGCCACGCAATCAATTCATCGAGCGTGGCACAGATCGCATCGGGCACGATGCCCGCTTCCAGGTGCGCCGTGCTGCCCGTGCGGTTCATCCACACGGCCCGCAGGCCGGCCTTCTGGGCGCCTTCCACGTCGAGGCGCAGGTCGTCGCCCACATAGATCACTTCCCCCGGCCGCAGGCCCAGCGCATCGCAGGCGGCATGGAAGATGGCCGGGTCGGGCTTGGCGGTGCCGAAGCGGTGGGCCGCCAGCGATACCTTGAAATGGTGGGCCATGCCGATGACTTCCAGGTCCGCATTGCCGTTCGTGACGGTGCCCAGCGTGACCTGCTCCGCCAGCCGCAGCAGGCCGGGCAGCACGTCGTCGTAGGGCTGCACGGCATTGCGGGCCGCCAGGAAATGCCGCATGGCGTCCTCGACGCGTGCGGCATCCTCGCCGGCATGTTCGAACGCCGCCAGCAGGCCGTCGCGGCGCAGCGCGGCCAGGTCCAGGTGATAGCGGGCATCGGCCTGCAGCAGCGCCATGCGGCGCGCGCGCATTTCCTCGATGGTGAAGGCCTGCGCCACTTTCGGCGCATGCTCGCCCAGCCACGCATGCAGCGTCACTTCGGCTGCCGCCAGCACGGGGGCGATGGGCCACAGGGTGTCGTCGAGGTCGAACAGGATGGCTTGAGGTTTCATTGCACGATTGTCGCATGGCGCTCCGCTGCCATCCAGTCGGCCCGCATTTTCACCGTGCCGCGGCGATCGATGGCGGATGCATGCTAAATTATCCGATTGCCCGCGCGGGCCGGGTGGTCACATGCCGTTACAAGCATTTATGGAGCCACCCTTTGCAAATGCACTAAAATAAGCGCCGTTCCCGGCTCAGCCGCTGCACAGCACCGGATTTAATCGATTTGGAGAGATTGAAAGTATGAAAAGTATCTTTGCGCGCGCAGGCGCCGGCGTGATGTGCGCCGCGCTGCTGGCCAGTTGCGGCGGCAGCGACAACGGCAGCCTGCTGCTGGTGGTGACCGTCAACGGCCTGCTGAAGACCGGCCTGGTGCTGGTGAACGGCAACCAGACCGTCACCGTTTCCCCAAGCGGCGGCTCGAGTGTCTCGGCAACGTTCCCGAACCTGGTCGCGCAGGATGACCATTTCGACGTCAAGGTGCAAACCAATCCGCTCGCCACCACTTGCGTGCCGGACGAAACCACCAGCATCGGCAGCGCCAACTACTACAATGTGTCGCTCGGCCGCATCGTCGTCAACTGCACGACCGCCAGCTACAACCTGGGCGGCACCGTCAGCGGCCTGACGCAGGACGTGCTGGTGCTGGCCAACGGCTCCAGCCTGGTGACCGTGCTGCCGGGCGCCACTACCTTTACCTTCCCGGCCCAGGTGTATGACGGCCTGAATTACGGTGTGACGGTGCTGACCCAGCCCGAAGGCCTGACCTGCACCGTGGCCAACGGCACCGGCACGATGCCGTCCGGCGAAGTGACCAACCTGCAGGTTTCCTGCGTCCCGAAAACCTGACTAACGGCGTCATCGCGCGCCCCGCAGCGGGCGCGCCGTCATCTCTGGAGAATGCAATGAAAGCAAAATACCTCGGCACGGCCGTGCTGGCACTGGCGCTGGCCGGCTGCGGCGGCAAGGCATCGTTCACGGTGGGCGGCTCGATCGCCAACCTGACCAACCCGGGCCTGGTCCTGGCCAATGGCGACGACACCGTGAGCGTGCCGGTCGGCGCCACGTCGTACAGCTTCCCGAACCAGATCGGCTATGGCGATGCGTATGACGTCGTCGTCAAGGAGCAGCCGCAGCACATGACATGCGATGTATCGTCGCTGCTGGGTTCGTCGGGCACGGCCGGCCGCACCGAGACGATCGACGTGTCGTTCTCCTGCTCGCAGAATACGTATTCGGTGATCGCGACGATCACCGGCATGACGGCTGCCGGCCTGGTCGTCACCAACGGCACGACGACATCCCCAACGCAGGTCGCGAATGCGACGACCCTGACCTTCCCCGGCATTCCAGTGGGCGTCGCCTATGGCCTGGCCGTCCTCGAGCAGCCGACCGGCCTGACGTGCACGATCACGAACGGCACCGGCGTGATGGGCGATGCGAACCGTGCCGACGTGGTGATTGCCTGCGTGCCGAACACGTGATATTCACAAGTGGAATGATGGGCATTCTTAAAATAAAGTAGATCAATATGCGGCAACGCCGCATAATCAACCCGTCTCCTCCACTTCTTTCTAAGAATTGGATTTAGCCGGCTCTCTGAGCCGGCTTTTTTTTGAGCTCTGACACCCGAAATTATTGAAACGGCCTGAACTTTCCTGGTGTTGCGTTGTCTGAACCGTATCGACCAGCCGATATGG
>DKJA01000023.1 GCA_002454505.1 Oxalobacteraceae bacterium UBA6704 | reverse complement strand
TGCGGCGCCTGCACGGTGCAAGTGGACGGCATCGCACGACGCTCGTGCGTGATGCCCGTCGATGCCGTGCACGGCAAGGTGCAGACGATCGAAGGCCTGGCCGGCACGCCCGCCGGTCAGGCGCTGCAAAAGGCGTGGGTGGAACTGCAGGTGGTGCAGTGCGGCTACTGCCAATCCGGCCAGCTGATGCAGGCCGCCGCGCTGCTGCAGTCGAATCCCGTGCCCGATGACGCGGCCATCGATGCGGCCATGTCCGGCAACCTGTGCCGATGTGGCACCTATCACCGCATCCGGGCCGCCATCAAGCGCGCCGCCGAGGGGCTGCAGCGGGGTGCCGCATGAACGCGCCCGCCGAACTGGCCATTGAACAGTCGATCAACCGCCAGCGCCGTGCGCTGCTGGTCGCTTCGCTGGCAACCGGCGGCGGCCTGCTGATCGGTATCGCGCCCGCCGTCGCTGCCCCCGCCCCTGCCGCCGGCTGGCAGCCCAATCCCTTCCTCAGGATCGGCCGCGACGGCAAGGTGACCGTGTTCGTGCCCTACGTGGAGATGGGCCAGGGTGCCTACACGTCGCAGGCGATGGTGGTGGCCGAAGAGCTGGAAGTGCCACTGGACAGCGTGACCATCGCCGCCGCGCCGGCTGACGACCAGCTGTACGCCAGCCCCCTGCTGGGCGGCCAGATCACGGGCGGCTCGGCATCGCTGCGCGCGCAGTGGACAACGATGCGAACGGCCGGCGCCGCGGCCCGGGCAATGCTGGTGCAGGCGGCCGCGCAGCAGTGGAACGTGCCGCCGGCCGATTGCACTGCGGCCGATGGCGCGGTGACGCATGGCGCATCCGGCCGCACACTGCGCTACGGCGAGCTGGCCGACGCCGCGGCGCGGCTGCCGGTGCCGAAGGAACCGGTGCTCAAGCAGCCGGATGCCTTCCGCATCATCGGCAAGACCGTGCCGCGGGTGGACCTGCTGCCCAAATGCGACGGCAGCGCCGTCTTCGGCATGGATGTGCGCGTGCCGGGCATGCGCTACGCCGCCGTGGCGGCCAGCCCCGTCTTCAACGGCAAGGTGCGCGCGGTCGACGGCAGCGCGGCGCTGAAGGTGCGTGGCGTGCGGCAGATCGTCCGGCTGGCCGATGCCGTTGCCGTGGTGGCCGACAGCACATGGGCGGCGATGAAAGGTCTCGACGCCCTGAAGGTCGAATGGGACGAAGGCGCCAACGCGCAACTGAGCACGGCCGACCTCGTGCTGCGCGCCGACGCGGCACTCGACCAACCGGGGCTGCTTTTCACGCATACCGGCGATGTGCCTGCCGCCGAACGCGCCGCGGCAAGCCGCTACGATGCCGTGTTCCGGTTGCCGGCGCTCGCTCACATGGCGATCGAGCCGCTAAGCGCCACGGTGCACGTCCGCGCCGATGGCTGCGACGTATGGTGCGGCAGCCAGGTGGTGGGCCGGGCCGCGCAGGTGGCGGCAACCGCCGCCGGCCTGCCGCTGGCCAGCGTGCGCGTGCACAACCAGTACCTGGGCGGCGGTTTCGGCCGTCGGCTCGAAACGGACTACGTCACGCAGGCGGTGCTGGTGGCGAAACAGGTGAAAGGACCGGTGAAGGTCCAGTGGAGCCGTGCCGAAGACCTGCAGCACGACTACTACCGGGGCCACAATCACAGCCGGGTGTCCGTCGCGCTGGATGCGGCGGGCCGGCCGGTCGCGTGGCGCCACCGGCTGGCGGGACCGAACATCATGGCGCGCTTCCTGCCCGTCTACCAGAAGGACAATATCGACCTCGATGTCGTCGAATGCGCCAACGGCCATTACGATATCCCGAACGTGTACGTGGACTTCACGCGGCACGAAGCGCCGGACGGCATGCATACCGGGAACTGGCGCGGCGTCGGGCCGACGCGCAATGTATTCATCGTTGAAAGCGTGATGGACGACCTGGCGTTCCGCGCCAAGGCCGATCCGCTCGCGTATCGGCGGGCGCTGATGACGAAGGCACCGCCACGATTACGCCATGTGCTGGACGTGGCGGCGGAAAAGGCGCAATGGGGCACGCCGCTGCCGGCGCGCAGTGGCCGCGGCATTGCCGTGTTCGAGGGCTTCGGCTGCTACATGGCGATCGTGGCGCAGGTGCACGTGGCGGCGTCCGGCCAGATCGCCGTCGAACGGATGACGTGCGCGCTCGATACCGGCTTCGTGGTGGCACCCGACATCGTGCTGGCGCAGGCGGAAGGCGGCCTGATGTTCGGCGTGTCGGCCGCGCTGCACGAGCAGGTGACGGTGGCGAACGGCCGCGTCCAGCAGGCCAACTACGACAGCTATCCGATCCTGCGCATGCGCGAGGCGCCGCGCATCGACGTGCACATCGTGCAGAACGGCGAGCCGCCCGGCGGCATCGGCGAGCCGGGAACGTCGGGCGCGATTGCCGCCGTCGCCAACGCGGTATTCGCTGCCACCGGCGTGCGCGCATTCGCCCTGCCGCTGAACCCTGCCCTGTTCAAGGTGACAGCATGAAGCCGCTGACCTCGTGCGCCGCCGCTGCCGGCATCGTCACCACGCTGGCCTGGGCAAACCCGGCCAGCCCGCCGGACAAGCTGCAGTCGCCTGCCGCCTTCAACGACATCAAGGACCGGGCGGAACGTTCCGCCGCGCTGTTCGTCGAGGCGGGCAAGGTGATCACGCATCCGCGCTGCCTGAACTGCCACCCGTCGGCCCGTTCGCCGACGCAGGGCGACAACCGCCAGCCGCACGTGCCGCCGATCGACGCCGGCGAAGGCGGCATGGGCCAGCCCGGCCTGTTCTGCATGAGCTGCCACCAGGCGAAGAACGTCAAGGCGACGGGCACGAAATTCCGTTCGATCCCCGGTCACGAGCCGTGGATGCTGGCGCCGCGGTCGATGGCGTGGCAGGGGCTGTCGCTGCGCGAGATCTGCGAACAGGTGAAGGACCCGGCCCGCAACGGCAACCGCGACCTGGCGAAGATCAGCGAACATATGGGCAAGGACTCGCTGGTCGGCTGGGCATGGCATCCCGGCGAGGGGCGCACGCCCGCGCCGGGAACGCAGGCGGTGTTCGGGGAGCTGATCGATGCGTGGATCGCGACGGGGGCGGCGTGCCCGAAGTGAGGGGCCGACGCTGGTTGGGGCGCTTTATCCGAGCGCCATCGACCGGCAGCGGCGCAACATCGGCATGGCCGACCGGCCTGCTAAAACTTCATCACGCAAGTCCTGTAGCGTTGTTCTTCCACGTACGAGTTGATGAGCGCCCGGTTTCTCTTGTCGACCCTGAGGTTGATGAATTCGTCGCCGCATTTCGGCGCCAGCGCCACGAACCTGCCTTCGCTCGCCGCATACACATACACCTGATGGATCCGATAGGTGCCCATGCCGTCATCGAGGCGGGAAATGGCAAAATCCCGGTGGCCGTCGAAATTGTAGTCTTCCACGTCGATCCGCAACGGACGTTCCGTTTCGACCCCGATCACCTGTCTCGAATCCCCGTGCAAGCCTTGCAGAGTCAATTCGACCTGCTGGCCGCGGACCAGCAAGGTCGCCACCACGCCGGATGCCGGCGAGAACGTGACATCGCCATCGTTGGCGAAGGCGCACGAGCTTGCCGCGAGCGCAACGGCCGCCAGTAACTGCAAGGTGCAGGTTCTTATCCGCATGAAAAACATATCCCCGGCTACCGATGATCGCTGTGCGCCTTCGCCTGCGCCACGCGCTTGCGCCCCTCCAGCCAGCCGCGCGGCACCCTTGCCAGCGCCGGATCGCCGGACCGGATGTTCCGCCACGTCCTGCCGCCATCGAGCGTGAGCACCAGCAAGGGATCGTCGTCGCCGCTGCCCGGGAGCGCGGCGGCGAGCCAGATCTCGTCGTCGCTCACCACGTGGCTGCTGACCAGCGATGAAACATCCGGCGGCAATGCGGCGCGGCGCCACGCACGGCCGTCGGGGGAGCGCAGCAGCGTCTGTTCGATCGAACCGGTCAGCCACCAGCCGCCCCGTGCCGAGCTGCCCAGTTCGACGAGCAGATCGGGATTGCCGATGTCCGTCATGGCGGCCTCGCAGCGGGCGAGATCGAGATGGGCGACGAGATAGCGGCCTTTCTGTTCATCGTCATATTGGCTGACCAGCGCCAGCACCTGCGCCGCCGATGCGCCGAAACTAACGTTGTCGTCCTTCATGGCATCAAGCGGCGGCTTCCCTCCACGCAGGCCCAGTTGCTGCGGCGTGAACCGGCAATGCCTGCCATGCCGGGCCACGCGATACCCGCCCTTCTCGATGGTTACCGACAGGCCACCAGGCAATGCCTGCGACGCCGGGCCGAAGTCACGCAGCACCTGCCGATTTTCGGAATCGATCACCACGCCGCCGGCGTAGATCAGGCCCGCATCATCGATCAGCAGTTTCGGCCAGGTGTGCCCGGCCGGCAGGTTTTCAACGACCGGCGCACCGTCGACGTGAACCACCGTGGCATGGGCATGCCCGGTGACCTTCACGTTGCCGACGAAATAGTCGTAGGACGGCATCTGCGCGGCGCAAGCCTGGGCAAGCGCGAGCGCGGACAGGGCGGACAGGGTTCTGAACATCGGGTCATTATAAATGTGGCAAATTCACAACGGCGCATTTGCACACTTAATTTCCTGCCGGTTGCGCCGCCCCGCTCTGCACGATACATCCACAGAGAAACACAAAGTGTCCGTAAAAAACCTCATAACCAAAACTTAAAAGATACTGAAGACTTTCGCGAAGTTGTTTAAAAAGCCATGCAATACTGATATCGCCTGTCGGGGTCTCCCGGCAGCGTTTTTCTCTGCCTTCCAACTCTCAAAAGGAAAAAACATGAACTTCAGGAAGCTCCTCAGTACCGCGCTGACGGTTTGCGCGCTGTCCGCCGGCCTCGTCGGCAATGCGCGGGCGGATTTCCACATCGAGCGCGGCGACACGACCGGCGCGCCAACGCTCGACGTGGGCACCATCTACATCGATGCGGGCAGCACGGTGCCCTACAACGCGGTGACGTTCGAAGTGGGTTCGGTCGGCACGTACCAGTTCCTGGCCATGGCCGAATTTGATAGCGCTATCTTCCTGTACCAGGGCGGCTTCGATCCGAGCGCGCCGACGGCCAACCTGGTCGCCCACAACAACGACCTGCTGTCGCCGGACACTTCCGGCTTCGTCTACTTCCTGGTGCCGACCGTGACGTACACCGCCGTGATCAGCGGCATCAGCAACGATGAGTTCGGCAACTACAGCTTCACGATCGCCGGCCCGGGCGCGATCAATGTCAGCGCGGTGCCGGAACCGTCCACGTGGCTGATGCTGGCCTTCGGCCTGGCCGCCGTGACGGTGGCCCGCCGTCGCGCAGCAAACCGCTGATCTCTTCCGCCCATCTTTCAAGGACCTGTCATGACCATTCAAAAACTGTTCCGCGCCGCCGTCGCCGCCTGCGCCCTGTTTGCCGCCGCCGCCGGCAGCGCCCATGCCGAATTCTTCAGCTATGTCGGCGACAGCACCGGCAAGCCCACGTGGGACGTCGATGCCGCCTTCAACGCACCGGGCACGGTGGTGCCTTACGACGTGTTCGACTTCCATGTCGATGCGGACGGCAGCTACAAGTTCCTCGAAGCGGCCCGCTTCGACAGCATGATCATCCTGTACGCCGGCGGCTTCGACCCGACCAGGCCGCAGGAACACCTGGTGCGCTTCAACGACGACATCCTTACCCCGAACACGTCCGGCTTCGTGACGGCGCTGACGGCCGGCGTGCAGTACACGTTCGTCGTCACCGGGTTCAACGACTCCGAGTACGGGCTGTACACCGTGACGATCGGCGGCCCGGGCAACATCATTCCGGGTCCGGTGCTGGCGGTGCCCGAGCCATCCGCCTGGCTGATGCTGGGTGTCGGCCTGGCCGCGGTGGGCTTCACGCAGCGGCGCAAGGCCCGGCAGGCCTGACGTGGAAGGCGGCGCCCCTGGCGGCGCTGCCCAACCACCGTGCGCGCCCTGACAGTCGACCTGCATGTGCCGTGGCGCGTCTCACAATATTGCAGCGAAGGCATGAAGCCTTATGGAATTCATCACGAAACGAGGCTTTTTTGCATCCGCATGCATTTAATTGCAAAATTATTTGCCCGTGCGCAACTAACAATCTATAGTCGCGTCACGCCGCTCCGGCGGACGCCACTCAATCCATCACTTCATGAAGCTCAACCGTATCGGCATCATCCTGATCGCCAGCGCCCTGGCCGTCATCGCGCTCGTCGTGTCGCTGCTCGTCGCGCGCCAGCAGGACAGCCAGGCCGCACAGGTGCGCATCAAGGGTGTCGGCCTGGTGAAATCGCTGGGCGGCATTCCGATGGCGCTGCTGCAGGACGGCGGCCAGACGGCCGGGCTGCTGAACGCGCTGCTGGCCTATCACGACAACGGCGATTTCGCCTATGCCGCGATCATCGACGCCAAAGGCGCCACGCTGGCCGAAGTGGCCGGCCGCGGCGCCATGATGCCGTCGGCGCCGCTGCCCGCATCGGCCGCCACCGGCTTCGGCGAGCGCACGCTGCCGGCGGCGGCCGGCACGCCGGCGCTGCGCGAATTCTTCGGCCCGCTGGCCGACCGTACGCAGGGCACAGCCTATGTGCGCGTGGGTTTCTACCCGCCCCGCTACACGATGCTGGCGCGCGACGTGTCGTTCCTCGCACTGCTGGCTCTGGCGATGTTCCTGCTGGTGCCGCTGATCTACTTTGTCATCAAACGCGAGATGGCGCCGCTGGCCGCGCTGAACGTGCAGCTGCGCCAGCTGGCCGCGCCGGACGAACCCCACGCCGCACCGGCCGGCGAAGCGCGCGAACTGGTCGACAGCATGCAGACCTATGTCGCGCAGGCCGGCACCCGCATCGCGCAGCTGGAACTGGGCGCACGCAACACCATGGCCGACAACCGCCTGCTGCAGTACGGCAGCAAGAAACTCAGCGCGGCCCTGCAGTCGCTGCCGGACGGCCTGCTGATGCTCGATCCCGGCGGCGACGTGACCTTCGTCTCCGGCAAGGTGGAACCGCTGCTGGGCATCCCGGCCGACGCGCTGCTGGGCCAGCCGCTGGATGCCTGGTGTCGCGACACGCCGCTGCGCTCCCTGCTGATGCGCTACAGCGGCCACGGGCGGCAGCAGCCGGCGCACGGCCGCGTCAACACGGTCGAATTCGCGCCGGCCAATGTGGACGGCCGCCAGCTGAGCGCCACCGCCCAGCCGCTCAGCGGCGGCCATGGCACGATGGCCTTCGGCACGCTGGTGGTGCTGCGCGACGTGACCCGCGAATACCTGTCGCGCCAGGCCGGCAACGACTTCGTGGCGCATGTCTCGCACGAACTGAAGTCGCCGCTGAACGTGATCGCCATGTATGCCGAGATGCTGGCCGACAGCGACGAGGAAAGCATCCGCGTCGAATCGCTGAACGTGATCCAGGACGAGATCGAGCGCATGAACGCGCTGGTCGGCAACCTGCTCAATGTCAGCAAGCTCGATACTGGCAGCATGAGCCCCGAGCGCAACCGGGTGCGGCTGGACGACATGCTGCGCGACGTCCACGAGCAGGCATTGCCCCGTGCCGAGAGCAGGCAACTGGCCGTCGCGCTGGACCTGCCGCGCGACCTGGACGCCGTGACGATCGACAAGGACCTGTTCCGCATTGCGCTGAACAACCTGCTGACCAATGCGATCAAGTACAACCGGCCGGGCGGCACCGTTACGCTGGCGGCCCGCAACGACGGCCACGAGATCGTCATCAGCGTGCGCGACACGGGCATCGGCATCGCCGCCGACCAGCGCGACCGCATCTTCGAGAAATTCTACCGGGTCAGCGAAAGCGGTGCGCCGGTGGCCCGCGGCGGCCATGGCCTGGGCCTGTACCTGGCTGCGCAGATCGTTGAAATGCACCATGGCCGCATCGTCGTCGACAGCGAACCGGGCGTCGGCAGCACGTTCTCCATCCACCTGAAAAGCGCGCCCGCCCCGGCCGGCGCCGCCGTCCTATGACCCACCACCATATCCTGCTTGTCGACGACGAGCCGCACGTGCTGCGCGTGCTGCGCCTGGCGCTGGAACGCGAAGGCTACAGCGTGACCACGGCCAGCGATGGCCATGCGGCGCTGGCCTGCATGGCCGAACGCCTGCCCGATGTGCTGATCAGCGACATCCAGATGGACGGCATGAGCGGCCGCGAACTGTGCCCGCTGGCGCGGCAAACCTATCCGGACCATCCGTTCCTGATCCTCGTGATGACGTCGATGACGGCGATGGACGAACGCGCGTGGGCGCGCCAGCTGGCCGCCACCGAATTCCTTGAAAAACCCCTCAGCCCGCGCCAGCTCGTCGCGCGGCTGGCGCGCCACTTCGCTGCCCTGGCGGCAGCCGCCAACCCACCGCCGGAGACGCTCGATGCCGCATGACCCCCTCGCCAACGCCGATTTCTCGCGCCACGCCCGCTGGGTGCAGCGCATGACCGGCAGTGAGCAGTCGCTGGCCGTCTGCGACGCGGCCGGCACGCCATGCTGGACGGGCGGCGACACCGCACTGGCAGAGTGGCTGGGCCAGTGCGGCGTCGCCTGGACCGCCGACGGCGAAGGCATGCAGCGCCACGACACGGCCGACGCCAGCCTGCTGTACATGGCCATCGTCAGCAAGGGCCGGCGCATCGGCTGGCTGGCGGTGAAGATGGCGCCGGCCGGCAGCGCTGCCCCCTTCGAGTGGGACGCACTGGCCGAAGCGCTGGAAGACGTGGCGGCCACCATCGGCGAGGAATGCGGCACGCAGGGCGAGCTCGATGCGATGGCCGACGAACTGTCGGACCGCTACGAAGAGCTGCACCTCGTGTATGCGATCGACCGGCAGGTGCAGGACATGACCAGTGGCGAAGACGTCTTCGGCAGCCTGCTGGAAAGCTGGGCGGAACACATGGATGCCGACGTGGCGGCCTTCATCAAGCCGGGCGACAACCTGTGCGTGTCGGCCACCAACCTGTCGGCGCCGATCCACAACCTGGACCTGGTGCTGGTGGAGATGCGCGGCGACCTGTACCGCTTCACGCACTCTTCCCGCCAGCCGATCGTGATGAACGATGCGGACGATGCGCGCCGCGCCTACATCTTCACCGACATGCCGTTCAAGATCCTGTGCTGTCCCGTGTTCCAGGACAAATCGGTGGTGGCGATCCTCGTGCTGCTGAACCACGCCCACAAGGAAGACTTCAGCAACAGCGACCGCAAGCTGGGTGAAGTGCTGGCCAATCATCTGTCGAGCCTGTCGCGCATGCACAGCATGCTGGCCGAGACGAGCAAGTTCAACCAGCAGATGGCCGCCGCGCTGATCGAGGCGGTGGAAGCGAAGGACCCGTACACGCGGGGCCACTCGGAACGCGTGCACCACATCGCCATGGAAATCGGCCGCGCGCTGCACCTGCCGCCGCGCGAACTGGACAACCTGTTCTGGGGCTCGCTGCTGCACGACGTGGGCAAGATCGGCATTCCCGACGCCGTACTGTGCAAGCCGGGCCGGCTGACGCGCGACGAGTTCACCTTCATCATGGTGCACCCGGAGCGCAGCTACGAGATCCTGCGCCACATCGACCGCCTGAAAGGTGCCGTGCCGGGCGCCCGCCACCACCAGGAAAAATACGACGGCACCGGCTATCCGCACGGCCTGCAGGGCAACGACATCCCGTACAACGCGCGCATCATCGCGGTGGCCGACACGTACGACTCGATCACCAGCTCGCGCGCCTACCGCGCCGGCCGCAGCCACGAGGTGGCGATGGCGGAGATCGTCCGCGTGGCCGGCGTGCAGCTCGATCCGGGCATCATCGCCGTGTTCGAGAAGGTGTGCGCGCTGGAGCCGGACTGGATCGCCGCCTTCGGCATCCAGCGCGAACCGGCCGCCGCATGACCACGGCCCACGCCGGCGGGGAAACGATCACCCGCAGCCGCATCGGCGCGATGACGTACCTGGCGCCGGTGGCCACGCTGGTGGCCGACGACGCCGTGCAGGCGCTGCAGGCCGCGCTGAACGACTGCATCGGCGAGCACAAGGTGTCGATCGTCGTCGACCTGGGCAAGGTGCCGCAGCTGTCCGGCCGCGCGCTGGGCATGATGGCCGACATGGCCGAGCGCCTGGCGGGCCTGGGCGGCTGGCTCAAGCTGGCCTATCCGAATGCGCTGGTGCAGGACATCCTGGTCGCCACCGGCCTGCAGGAACAGTTGCCGCAGTTCGATGCCCGTCCCGCTGCGCCGAAGCGCGTGCGCGAACCGGGCAGCAAGCTGGGCGACATCCTCGTCGACCGCGGCGCGGCCAGTGCCGAACACGTGGCCGAAGCGGCCCGGCTGCAGGACCAGACGGGCAAGCGCATGGGCCTGATCATGGTCGAACGCAAGTGGCTCACCGAGACGGGGCTGTACCAGGCGCTGGCCGACCAGCTCAACCTGCCCTACGTGCAGCTGCGCGCCGGCCTGTACGACCCGGCCGCGCTGGCCGTGCTGGACAAGGACGTGGCGCGCCGGCTGAACGTGCTGCCGCTGTTCCACGTGCAGGGCACGCTGACGGTGGCCGTCGCCGAACCGCAGGCGATCCACAACATCGACGAGATCCGCACCCGCACCGGCAGCCGCATCCGCGTGGTGGTGGCCGCGCCGGCCGACATCCGCCGCCTGGCCGACGATGCCTACGGCGGCGCGCTGCCCGATTTCGTGCATACGGAAGCAAGCGACCTGGAACTGATCGAATCGACGATCCCGGACGACTACACGCAGATCGACGAGATGGCCGGCGCCAGTCCGGTGATCAACATGGTCAACGCGGTGATCCAGCGGGCCATCCGCGACAGCGCCAGCGACATCCACATCGAGATCTCGCGCAACCGCGCCCGCATCCGGCTGCGCATCGACGGCATCCTGTACGAAGTGATGTCGCCGAAGGTGGACCAGCATCCGGCCATCGTGTCGCGGCTGAAGGTGATGGCCAACCTGGACATCGCCGAACGGCGCCTGCCGCAGGACGGCCGCATCCAGGTGGCGACGCAGGGCCGCACGGTGGACCTGCGCTTCAGTTCCCTGCCCGGCATCTACGGCGAGAAGGTGGTGCTGCGCGTGCTGGATAAAAACCAGTCGATCCTCGACGTCGACAAGCTGGGCATGAACGACCAGGCGGTCACCGCGTTCAAGCGGCTGCTGGGCCGCAGCCATGGCCTGATCCTCGTCACCGGGCCGACCGGCAGCGGCAAGACCACCAGCCTGTATGCGGCGATCAGCCACCTGAAGAGCATCGAGAAGAACATCGTCACGATCGAGGACCCGGTCGAGTACCAGCTGGACATCATCAACCAGAACCAGGTCAACGACGCGATCGGCCTGACCTTCCCGAAGATCCTGAAACACGTGCTGCGGCAGGACCCGGACATCATCATGATCGGCGAGATCCGCGACCGCCAGACCGCCGAGATCGCGGTGCAGGCCGCACTGACGGGCCACCTGGTGCTGACGACGCTGCACACCAACGACACGCTGGGCGCCGTCAGCCGCCTGGTGGAGATGGGCGTCGAGCCCTACCTGCTGTCGTCGGCGCTGATCGGCGTGATGGCGCAGCGCCTCGTGCGCCGCGTGTGCCAGGGTTGCCGCACCAGCTACCTGGCCACGCCGGAAGCGGCGGCGGCCTACCGCTACCGCGGCAAGGGCGACCTGCGGCTGGTGCGCGGGCGCGGCTGCCCGGCCTGCTACGACTCCGGCTACAAGGGCCGCATGGGCATCTACGAACTGCTGGAAGTGGGCAACGACCTGCAGCGGATGATCGTTGCCAATGCCAGCAAGGACCAGTTGACGGCGCACGTGGCGGCCACCGGCCACCACGACCTGTACACGGACGGCATGGCGCGCGCCTTCGACGGCCACACGACGCCGGAAGAAATCGCCCGCGTGGTGCATTCCCTGTAATCACGACCATGCCGATCGAACTCGACGAACCCGTCGCCGCCGGCGCATCCCGCGCTGCCGGCCTGCGCCTTGCGCTGGGCGAACGCGCACCCGGCGCCAAGGAACGCGTGCTGTTTACCGAACGCCTCGCGCTGCTGCTGGAAACCGGCGTGCCGCTGCATGCAGCCCTGCAGTCGCTGCACCAGCAAAGCGAGCAGCCGGCCCTGCGCGCGCTGATCGCGGCGATCTCCGACGACATCCTGGCCGGCGAGCGGTTTTCCGGCGCGCTGGCGCGGCACAAGCTGTTCCCCGTCACCTACGTGAACCTGGTGGCGGCCAGCGAGACGGGCGGCTTCCTGCCCGAGGTGCTGGTCCAGCTGGTGGAGATGGACGAAAAGGAGGAGCGGCTGCGCAGCACGCTCGTGTCGGCGCTGTCGTACCCGCTGTTCCTGATGGCGTTTTCGCTGCTGGTGGTGCTGTTCATCCTCGTGTTCGTGTTCCCGAAATTCGCCGCGATGTTCGACACCATCCGCGACCAGTTGCCGTTGACCACGCGCGTGCTGCTGGTGGTGAGCGACGTGCTGACGCGGCATGGCATCCTGGTCGGCAGCGCTGCCGCCCTGCTTGCCGGCGCTGTATTCCTGCTGGTGCGGCGCCCCGCCGCGGGCGCCGCGATCGACCGCATGAAGCTGCGCACGCCGCTGCTGCGCGACGTGTTCGCAAAAATCTACCTCACGCGGCTGCTGCGCGTGATGGGCATTTCGCTGGAACGGGGCGTGACGATCCTCGCCACGCTGGAAGCGTGCCGCGCCGTCGTGCCGAACGCGGACGTGCGCGACTTCATCCTGCGGCTGGAGGCCGACGTCACCGAAGGCAAGGGCATCGCCGCGGGCTTCGCCAACGGCGCCTTCATCCCGGTGGCCGTGCGGCAGATGATCGCCACCGGCGAAGCCACCGGCACGCTGGGCCGCGTGATGACGCGGGTGGCCGACTCCTACGACCGCGAGCTGACGCGCCAGCTGGCCAGGCTGGCCAAGCTGGCCGAACCCGTGATGCTGCTGGTGATGGGCGTGATGGTCGGCACGCTGGTCAGCTCGCTGATCCTGCCAATTTTCAAATTGTCACGCGCCGTTCATTAGAGCGTTAAAAAAGCGAGACAAACCTGCGCATGATTGCAAACTTAATGCCATGTGGAAACGTCTCCGTGTTACCCTGTGGAACCTAAAAAAACAATCCATAAAGACATCAACAATGTCTTTATCACCACTCAGAAGAACTTCATGACCAAGTCACTCAAGCGCGCCGCGGCCGCCGGTTTCACCCTGATCGAACTGCTGATCGTCGTCATCATCCTGGCCATCCTGGCCGCCATCGCGATTCCGCAATTCTCGGCGTCCGCGCAGGATGCCCAGGTCGCCGCACTGGACAGCAATCTCACCACGATCCGCGCCGCCATCGAACAATACCGCGCGCAGCACACCGGTTTTGTCTATCCGGGTGCGGCCACGTCGAAAGGCACCGCCTGCACCGGCAACAACGGCACAGGCGCCGTCAATACGGAAGCGGCGCTGCGCGAACAGCTGCAGAACTATTCGAACGCCAAGGGCGAGACCTGCGACGTGCCGGGCCCGAACTTCCGTTTCGGCCCTTACCTGCGCCAAGGCATCCCGGCCGAGCCGATCAACAACGTCAGCGCCATCGTCGTCACGTCGGACGGCACACCGATCGGCGCGACCGACGCCAACGGCTGGGCCTACGACACCAAGTCCGGCCAGTTCATCATGAACAGCACGGCAAAAGACCCGTCCGACAAGGTCTACTCGACTCACTGACTGGATACCACGGCATGAAGCGGCGGCAGCATGGCGGCCATACCCTGGCCGAACTGCTTGCCGTGATTGCGGTTGTCGCCGTTACGGCAGTCGTTGCATTGCCTACCGCCGCGCCCCTCGCCGCCTTCCGCGCCGATGCCGGTGCCGGCGAGATCGCGCTGGCACTGCGCTTCGCCCGCGACGATGCGGTGCGCGCCGGCGCCTATCGCGTGTTCGGCTGCGAACCGTTGCAGAACCTCGTCAGGGTGTACGGCCTCGAAGCGAGCGGCCCGAACCTGGTTGCCGTGCCGGTGCTGCAACCGGACAGCCGCACTCCCTATATCCTGCCGCTGAACACGGCGCCCGCCGGAAACAATATGCCACTTGCCAGCTGCAGCTTTGTCTTTGCCGATAACACCACGGCGACCACCGTGGCGTTCGACGCCGCGGGCAATCCCGTGCGCGGCACAGGCGGGCCGGCCGAGCGCGCGCAGCCGCTCAGGAGCGGCACCGTCACGCTGGGCAGCGCCAGTGTCCAGCGCACGGTCGTCCTCGACGTCACCGGCCGCATCACCACGCCCTGAATGTACCCGCCCTCTTCGTCCCCACCGCGCCGCCGCGCGGCCGGCATGACACTGCTCGAAGCGGTGTTTGCCATGCTGCTGCTGTCCGTCTGCCTGCTACCGGCCGCCGAGGCGCTGCGTACCGCCATCGCGGCACCGGCCAACACGGCGCTGGCCGCGCGCGACCTGGACTGCGTCAGCGCGCAGATGGAAACGGTGCTTGGCGAGTCCTACGACCGGCTGCTGGCCGCGGCGGGCGCCATCGACAAGCCTTCGCCTTACTCGGTCGGGGCGACGGCAAGCTGCCCGGCAGTCGATGTCTTCGTGGCCCGCTACGGCAACGACGGCACACGCAAGATCGGACCGGGCGGCAGCGGTGATTACCTGCTGTACGTGGGCGCACGGCTGGCCGATGCCACCGCCAGCCAGCCCTACCCGCTGGCCACGCTGGTGGCGCGATGAAGCGCGCGCAGAAAGGCTTCACGCTGGCCGAACTGCTGGCCGCACTGGCGGTGGGTGCCATCCTGATGCTGCCGCTGGCCGAGCTGCTGCATGTCGGCACCGAAGCCGCCCGCAACGCGCGCACGGCGCCGGAGCTCGACGCGGAGGCCCGCTTTGCGTTCGGCCGGATCGCGGCCCGTGCCGCTGCCGCCACCAATGCGGCAAGCGCCGGCGCGCCCGCCGATCCGGCTGCCTGGCTGGCACCGCTGACCTACACGGTGGCCAACCAGACGCTGATCGAAACCGACACGAGCGCCAAGCCGGTGCGCACCAGCGTCATCGCCGCCAACGTCACGGCGTTCCGCATGTCGGTGCCGGAAGTGGTCACCGGCGCCCAGCTGCTGGCGATCGACCTGACGCTGAAGAACGGCGACATCGAGATCAGCCGCACGCGCACCGTGCGGACCGGGAGCGCGCCATGATGCGCCGCCGCCAGTCCGGCGCGCTGCTGCTGATGGTCGCGCTGATCCTGGCCACGCTGGCCGTGCTGTCGTTCGGCCTGAACCGCGCGGTGACGGCCGACATGCGCACCGTGCAGGACATCTACCACACCCGCAACGCCGGCTACCTGGCCGGTGCCGCCGTGGCCGCGGCCAGGTGGACCAACCAGGTGGCCGGCTGCACCAGCACGTCGATTCCGTCGACCACGCTGGGCAACGGGAGCTTTGCCGCCACGGTCGGCAAGGCGCCGTCGAAAAAGCTCAACATCGTCGCGACCGGCACCACGGCAGGCACTGCCGCGGTCAGCACCGTGCGCACGCTGGACCGCAAGGAAGTGAACATCGTCGACTTCTCCAAGACCGACAGCAAGGACCTGGAAGGCGCACAGCTGGACACGACGGTCGGCAAGACACGGCTGCTGCCGTCGAACGGCGCCAGCGAACTGGAACTGATCGCCGACTCGTCGTACGCGCTGCTGTACTGGCCCGTTGCCGAAATCAAGAGCGACGCGCAGGTGCTGTCGGCCACGCTGATCCTGACGCAGAGCGGCTCGGGCAGCACGCCGCGCCAGGTCAGCGTGCGCCGCATGATGACACAGTGGGATGCCAACGCCACGTGGCTGCAGACGCGCATGATGGTCGGCTGGACCGGCCGGCCGGGCCGCAGCCTGCTCGAGACGGGGCCGGGCGAGGCCGGCGACTACGGTTCGCTGCCGGTCGCCACCACCGCCGTCACGGGCGCCGGCAGCTACACGTGGGACGTCACCGGCCTCGTCGACGGCTAGAACAGCGGCCGCCTGCTCAATTACGGCATGCTGCTGCGGCTGCCCGCGAACGGCGGCACCGTCACGTTCTACAGCGACAATGCCGCGTCGAGCCGACGCCCGATACTGCGCGTGGTCAGCGCGAAAGCCTGCTGAAAGCCGCCACCGTGATCACTCCATCCTTCGCCCGCACCCGCACGCTCGTCGGCCGCCTGCCGCAGATCTGGTCGTCGACGCGCTTTGCCGCGCCGGACCTGGCCGACTACGCGACGCCCCACATCGCCCGGGAGACCCGCCAGGGCGTGGCGCTGCTGGCCCTGGCCGCGCTGCTGTTCCTGGCGCAGGCCTGCGCCTTCTCGATCTGGTTCGACCTGGGCCGCGGCTACATTCATACCTATGCCTTGCTGACGGCGCTGGCGCTGCACATCCGCCTGTCCGCCAGCCGCGTGCGCGACGTGCAGGCGCTGAACCTGCTGGCGATGGTGCTGCTGATTGTCTGCGCCGCCGCGCTGGTGCTGCTGGCCCGCGAATCGGGCCGCCTGCACGTGGTGGTGCTGCTCAGCGTGGCGATGCTGCACATGCTGATTCCGCTGATGCCGTGGGGGCTGCGCGAAGCGGCGCTGACCAGCCTGGCCATCTATGCGATGTTCACGTCGCTGACCTTCTTCACGGGTCTGCGCTACGACCACGTGGAACAGTGGGCGCTGCAATACACGATGCTGACCACGTCGCTGCTGGCGCTGGCCCTGGTGACGCGCACGCTGTGCCTGCGCAAGCACGACCTGGTGCTGCGCTTCCGCCTCGAGCGCAGCAGCGCGCAGATGGCGGTGCTGGCCGAGCGCGACCACCTGACCGGTGCGTGGAACCGGCGCTTCCTGGAGCGCGATTTCCGCCGTGTCGTCGCTGCGCACGCGGCACGTGGCGAGGACGCCTGTTTCGGATTGCTGGACATCGATCACTTCAAGCCGCTCAACGACACCTACGGGCACCGCCACGGCGACAGCGTGCTGCAGGCGCTGGCCGCCGCATTTGCCGATCTCGACGGCACGTCCGAATACCTGGTGCGGCTGGGCGGCGACGAATTCGCGTTCGTGCTGGCCGGCGCGCCCGACCCGCTGGCACGCCTCGCGATGATGCTGGAGGCGGCCGGCACCGGCATCGCCCCGGCGCCGACCGTCAGCGCCGGCATGCTGCGGCTCGATGCCGCCACCGACTGGTCGCTGGACGCCGCCTATGCGCAGGCGGACGAGCTGCTGTACGAAGCCAAGCGGGCCGGCGGCGCCTGCATCCGCCAGCGCGGCCTGGCCGGCGGGGGGGCACGATGAACCTGCGTCGGCTGCTGTCCATAGGTGCGCCGGGTGCCCGCGGCAAGCGTGCGACCACGCGTCCGATCGGCATCGACTTTGCCGCCAGCCGCCTGAACCTGCTGCAGGCGGAGGTGGCCGATGGCCGCTGGCAGCTGCGCGCCGCGGCATCGCTGGCTTACCCGATGCCGCGCGCGGCGCTGCTTGCCGCCCCGCGCGAGCTGGCGCGCTTTGTCGACGGCGCGCTGGCATCGGCACCGTTCAGCGGCCGGCGCGTGGTGTCGGCGGTGCCGCCGGCCGACCTGCGCATCCTGCCGCTGACGGTGCACGTGGCGCCGGGCCAGCCGGAGGCGCGCGCCGTCGCCAGGGCGGCCGCCGAACAGCTGGGCGACGCGGCGGCCGACAGCGTGCTCGATTACTACCAGGTGCGCGGCGCCGACGCCGACGGCACCGAGCGGCAGGTGCTGGTGGCCGCGGCGCCGGCCGCGCGCGTGCTGGCCTACCTGGCCATGCTGGAAGCGGCGCGGCTGGAACCGGTGGCGCTGGACATCGGCCCGGCCGCCATCAGCCGGCTGCTGGCCACGCTGCACGGCAGCGACATCGGCCAGTCCGTGGCGCTGCTCAATTTCGGCACCGGCAAGAGCTATCTGACCGTCATCTGGGGGCGCCGGCTGATGCTGGACCGCGAGATCGACTTCGGCGAAGAGCTGCTGGCGCAGAAGCTGGCGGCGGCGCTCGACCTGCCGGCCGACACCGCCACGCTGCTGCTGCGCGAACATGGCATCGGTGGCGGCAGCGGCAGCGAACTGGCGCGCGCCATCCGCGAGATCCTCCATCCGCTCTGCCAGGCGCTGGCCGACGAACTGGCGCACACGCAGGTGTACGTGGCATCGCGCACGCGCGGCAGTTCGATCAGCCGCGTGTACCTGAACGGCAGCCTGGCCCGCTATCCGGCCATCCAGGCCAGCATGGGCGAACTGATCGACGTGCCCGTGCACCTGCTCGATCCGCTCGAGGCATTCGCCCCCGGCCGGCCGGCGCAGCCGGACAGCGACATCGGCACGTCCATCGCGCTGGCCGCCGGCCTGGCCCTGCGGGGAGGACTCGATGGCTGACATCGACATGATCCCGCGCAGCTACCGCGACGCGGTGCGCCTGCGCCGCGTCGCGCGGCTGACCGTCGCCGCGCTGGCCGTCGTCGTCGTCGTGACAGGTGCCGGCAATGCCTTGCTGCGCTGGCGCAGCGCCGGCATCGAGCGGCAGGTCGCGGCCTTGCGCAGTGCCGCAGCCCAGGCGCAGTCGGCCAGCGCACGCGACGCCAGCATGCGCGACGAGCAGGCCCGCGCGGCGCAGGCCGGCGCGCTGCTGCGCACGCTGCGGCGGCAGGGCGAACTGGCCGCGTTCGCGCAGGCGCTCGACGAAGCGCTGCCGCCGGCTGCCTGGCTGACCGGCGTGAACGTGCGCCGCGGCCTGCAGACGGTCCCCGGTGCCGCGGCCGAACCGGCGATTGCCACCACGGTCGAACTGGCCGGCCAGGCCGCCAGCTACGACGCCATCACGGCCTTCCTGGCCGGCCTGGGCCGCAGCAAGGCGGTGGCCACGGTGCAGCTGCAGTCCAGCGCCGCGGACGCCACGGCCAACGCGATCGCCTTCCACGCCGTGGTGCAGCTGACCTGGCAGGCGCCCCAATGAGCCGGCTGCGCACCGCGCTGGCCGCCCTGCCGGCGCGCCAACTGCACCTGATCGCCGCCGGCGTGGTGGCCATCGCCGCGCTGCTTGCGTGGTCGCTGGCCCTGCGCGCGCCGCTGGCGGCGTACCGGCAGCAGGGGCTCGGCCTTGCCGCGCTGCGCGCTTCCGCCGCTGCCACGGCGGCCGTCCCGGCAATGGCAGTACCTGTCGTGGCCGCGCCGCCAGCCGCGCCCACGCCGCTGGCACTGACCGCCGCCATCAGCCGCAGCGCCACGGTGGCCGGCGTCGACGTGCTGGCCGCGGCGGAAGGCGCCAGCGCCACCGTGGCCGGCCTGCGCCAGCAGACCCTGCACATCACGGCGGCCGGCAGCTATGCGGCCGTGCTGGCGTGGCTCGACGACATCGAACGCAGCCAGGGCGCCGTCGCCATCGTGCAGCTCGAGCTGCAACCCGAAGAAACCGGCCCGCGCCGCAAGGCCACGCTGCAACTGGCGATCTACAGTCCACCATGACCCGTACTCTCATCCTCACCCTGTTCCTGGCGCCGTGCGCCGCCGCGCCGGCCGGCGCCGCCCTGCGCGACCCGTTCGTCCGTCCCGCCCTTGCCGCGCCGGCGGCACAGCGGCAGGCGGCGGAAGCGGCGCCGCCACCGCAGCTGCGCGCGCTGATCCTGAACGGCGGCCGCTCGCTGGCCAGCATCGACGGCGACGTGCTGGCGGCCGGCGACGTGGCGCCAGCCGGCTACACCGTGCTGCGCATCGACAGCCGGGGCGCGCTCATCGCGCTGCGCGGCCGCAAGCTGCTGCTGACCATGCCGGAAGGCGCGCAAGACAAGGAAATTCCATGACGTTCCGCTTTCTCCTGGCCACGGCGGGCCTGTGCCATGCGCTGGCCGCTGCCGCACCCGCTTCTGCACCCGC
>DKJA01000168.1 GCA_002454505.1 Oxalobacteraceae bacterium UBA6704 | reverse complement strand
CGCAGCTGCTGTTCCTGGAAAGTGAAAATCCTGACAAGGACATCTCGCTGTACATCAATTCCCCTGGCGGTTCCGTGTCCGCCGGCCTGGCCATCTTCGACACGATGCAGTTCATCAAGCCGGACGTGTCCACGCTGTGCACCGGCATGGCCGCCTCGATGGGCGCCTTCCTGCTGGCCGCCGGCGCCAAGGGCAAGCGTTTCTCGCTGCCGAACTCGCGCATCATGATCCACCAGCCGTCCGGTGGTTCGCAAGGCCAGGCGTCGGACATCGAGATCCAGGCCAAGGAAATCCTCTACCTGCGTCACCGCCTGAACAGCATCCTGGCCGAGCGCACGGGCCAGACGATCGACCAGATCGCCAAGGACACGGACCGCGACCGGTTCATGTCCGGCGACGAGGCTGCCGAGTACGGCCTGATCGACAAGGTGCTGACGACCCGCTCTTGACGCGTCCCAAGCGAAAAGTCGAAAAAAACGCCCGGACGCTACAACGTTCCGGGCGTTTTATTTTTATTTCGGGTAGCATGGTGGTCGGGTGCAGGACTTCTTGCCTCAACACATGCTGACCCAACACCTAGGAACAAAGCTAAAATAAGCAGCACGCTGCAGCCGGGGTTCGCCCTGGGCCGCAATCATTTTCGCAGTAATTCTTGCAACTAAAGAAAACGTCCCATGTCCGACAAAAAATCCTCCAGCGGTGAAAAGCTTCTGTACTGCTCCTTCTGCGGCAAGAGCCAGCACGAGGTCAAGAAGCTGATCGCCGGGCCCTCCGTCTTCATCTGCGACGAGTGCATCGATTTGTGCAATGACATCATCCGCGACGAGACGTCCAGTATCGAATCCGTCACGGGCGCCAAGTCGGACCTGCCGACGCCGCACGAGATCGCCGAACTGCTGAATCAGTACGTGATCGGCCAGCAGACTGCCAAGCGCATCCTGTCCGTGGCCGTGTACAACCATTACAAACGCCTGAAACACCTGGGCAAGAAAGACGACGTCGAGCTGGCCAAGAGCAACATCCTGCTGGTGGGCCCGACGGGTTCCGGCAAGACGCTGCTGGCGCAGACGCTGGCCCGCATGCTGAACGTGCCGTTCGTGATCGCCGATGCCACCACGCTGACGGAAGCGGGCTACGTGGGCGAGGACGTCGAGAACATCATCCAGAAGCTGTTGCAGAGCTGCAACTACGATGTGGAAAAGGCCCAGCGCGGCATCGTCTACATCGACGAGATCGACAAGATTTCCCGCAAGTCCGACAATCCGTCGATCACGCGCGACGTGTCCGGCGAAGGCGTGCAGCAGGCGCTGCTGAAGCTGATCGAAGGCACGATGGCTTCGGTACCGCCGCAGGGCGGCCGCAAGCATCCGAACCAGGACTTCGTGCAGATCGACACGACCAACATCATGTTCATCTGCGGCGGCGCGTTCGACGGCCTGGCCAAGATCATCTCGAACCGTTCGGAAAAGAGCGGCATCGGCTTCTCGGCCACGGTGAAGAGCCAGGAACAGCGCTCCAACAGCGACATCCTGCTGGAAGCGGAACCGGAAGACCTGATCAAGTTCGGCCTGATTCCCGAGCTGGTGGGCCGCCTGCCGGTCGTCGCCACGCTGGCGGAGCTGACGGAAGAAGCGCTGATCCAGATCCTCGTCGAGCCGAAAAACTCGCTGATCAAGCAGTACAGCAAGCTGCTCGAGATGGAAGGCGCCGAGCTGGAAATCCGCCCGGCCGCGCTGCACGCCATCGCGAAAAAGGCGCTGGCACGCAAGACCGGTGCCCGCGGCCTGCGTTCGATCCTCGAGCACGCGCTGCTGGACATCATGTACGACCTGCCGAACCAGCAGAACGTGACGAAAGTGGTGATCGACGAAAACACGATTACCCAGGGCGCCAAACCTTTGCTTATTTATCAGGAAGCCGCCAAGGCCTCCGGTGAAAACTGATTAACAGTCGTACGGATGGATGCACTGTTGAGTAAAAACGTTTTGCATCCGTAAGGCAAGGCAGTACAATCGGAATCAATAAGAGAAGCAGGCTTCATTCGGAAAGCCACTCGCGGCGCCCGTCGCGCGTGGCTTTTTTCATTCGAAATGCAATTCCCTTAGAGTAGAAGTGGATTTTCGAATCACCTTGTTGTTGGGCGAATTGGCAACGCGAATTGAAACGCGTGGCTATATTTTCAGCAATAATATGTGTTGGCTGGAATTATTAAGGCCGCAGGACTTGTGATTCGGCTGCGAGTGCCAACATCATAAACATGTTTTTACATAAGGTACGCCATGACAACTTCCAAATTAACTGAGCAGACCCAACTGCCGTTGTTGCCTTTGCGGGACGTTGTAGTGTTCCCCCATATGGTGATACCCCTGTTCGTGGGGCGTCCAAAATCGATCAAGGCACTGGAAGCGGCAATGGAGCAGGGCAAGAGCATCATGCTTGCTGCGCAAAAGGCTGCCGCCAAGGACGAACCTTCCCCCGCCGACATCTACGAGATCGGCTGCGTGGCCAACATCCTGCAAATGCTGAAGCTGCCCGACGGCACCGTCAAGGTCCTCGTCGAAGGCGCGCAGCGGGCCCGCATCCGCAAGATCACCGATTCCCCGACGCACTTCGTGGCCGACCTGACGCCGCTCGATTCCGAGATCGGCGACGATTCGGAAATCGAGGCGATGCGCCGCGCGATCGTCCAGCAGTTCGACCAGTACGTCAAACTGAACAAGAAAATCCCGCCGGAAATCCTGGCATCGCTGTCCGGCATCGATGACGCCGGCCGCCTGGCCGACACCGTCGCCGCGCACCTGCCGCTCAAGCTCGAGCAGAAGCAGGTCATCCTGGAGATCTTCAACGTCGCCAAGCGCCTCGAGCACCTGCTCGGCCAGCTGGAAGGCGAACTGGACATCCTGCAGGTCGAGAAGCGCATCCGCGGCCGCGTCAAGCGCCAGATGGAGAAATCGCAGCGCGAGTACTACCTGAACGAGCAGGTCAAGGCCATCCAGAAGGAACTGGGCGAAGGCGAAGAGGGCGCCGATTTCGACGAACTCGAGAAGAAAGTCATCGCCGCCAAGATGCCGAAAGAGGCACTGGACAAGGCCAACGCCGAGCTGAAGAAGCTGAAGCTGATGTCGCCGATGTCGGCCGAAGCCACCGTCGTGCGCAACTACATCGACACGCTGGTGGGCCTGCCATGGAAGAAGAAATCCAAGGTCAACAGCGACCTGTCGAACGCCGAGAAAGTGCTCGATACGGACCACTACGGCCTCGAGAAGGTCAAGGAACGCATCCTCGAATACCTCGCGGTGCAGCAGCGCGTGGACAAGCTGAAAGCGCCGATCCTGTGCTTCGTCGGTCCTCCTGGTGTCGGTAAAACGTCGCTGGGCCAGTCGATCGCCCGTGCCACGAACCGCAAGTTCGTCCGCATGGCGCTGGGCGGCGTGCGCGACGAGGCCGAGATCCGCGGCCACCGCCGTACCTACATCGGCTCGATGCCGGGCAAGGTGCTGCAGTCCCTGTCGAAAGTGGGCGTGCGCAATCCGCTGTTCCTGCTCGACGAGATCGACAAGATGGGCGCCGATTTCCGTGGCGATCCTTCGTCCGCGCTGCTCGAGGTGCTGGATCCGGAACAGAACCACACGTTCTCGGACCACTACATCGAGGTGGACTTCGACCTGTCCGACGTGATGTTCGTGGCGACGTCGAACTCGTACAACATCCCGCCGGCGCTGCTGGACCGGATGGAAGTGATCCGCCTGTCCGGTTACACGGAAGACGAGAAGGCCAGCATCGCGCTGCGCTACCTGCTGCCGAAGCAGATCAAGAACAACGGCCTGAAGGAGGGCGAGATCGCCGTCAGCGAAGCCGCCATCCGCGACGTGATCCGCTACTACACCCGCGAAGCGGGCGTGCGTTCGCTGGAACGGGAAGTGTCGAAGATCTGCCGCAAGGTCGTCAAGATGCTGCTGCTGATGAAGGCCGAGAAGAAGGTGACCGTCACGCCGAAAAACCTGGACAAGTTCCTGGGTGTGCGCCGCTACGATTTCGGTGTCGCCGAGAAGGAAAACCAGGTCGGCCAGGTGGTCGGTCTGGCCTGGACGGAAGTGGGCGGCGACCTGCTGACGATCGAGTCCGTGGCGATGCCTGGCAAGGGCAACGTGATCCGTACCGGCACGCTGGGCGACGTGATGAAGGAGTCGATCGAGGCAGCCCGCACGGTGGTGCGCAGCCGCGCCCAGCGCCTCGGCATCAAGCCTGAGGTGTTCGAGAAGCAGGACATTCACATCCACGTGCCGGAAGGCGCCACGCCGAAGGATGGCCCTTCTGCCGGTGCGGCGATGACGCTGGCGATGGTGTCCACGTTCACGGGCATTCCGGTGCGCGCCGACGTGGCGATGACGGGCGAGATCACGCTGCGCGGCGAGGTGCTGCCGATCGGCGGCCTGAAGGAAAAGCTGCTGGCAGCCCATCGCGGCGGCATCAAGACGGTGCTGATCCCCGAGCAGAACGTGAAGGACCTGGCCGAGATCCCGGACAACGTCAAGAACAAGCTCGAGATCGTGCCCGTGCGGTGGATCGACAAGGTGCTGGAAATCGCGCTGGAACGCCAGCCCGAGCCGCTGGCCGACGTGCCTGCAGTGGAGCCGGTAGCCGCTGCAACGCAGAAGGCCGACGGCGCCACGGAAGTCGTCAAGCATTGACTTTGCAATAAGCTTCGTTGACCGGTAGTCATCGTCAACGCTGACACGAGGGGCGTCCTGCGGGGCGCCCCTTGGTTTTTATGGCCGTTTTTTACAAATTGCAGCCTTGACACAGAGCGAGCGTGGCCTGTTTAATACGGCCTGAGATTTTTCTCTTGCTTTTTTGTATCGTTCAGCTGGCTCTGCAAGGGCTGGTGAAACGATATAAACGATATAAACTTTTGTGACGGGGAATTGCTGTGAACAAGACTGAACTGATCGACCATATCGCTACTTCCGCCGACATCTCCAAAGCGGCCGCAGCGCGCGCCCTGGACGCGATGATCGATGGCGTAACCACCACTCTGGCCAAGAACGACAGCGTCACCCTGGTCGGCTTCGGCACCTTCATGGTCAGCGAGCGCGCTGCCCGTACCGGCCGCAACCCGCGTACCAAGGAAGAGATCACGATCGAAGCCGCCAAAGTGCCGAAATTTAAAGCTGGCAAAGCACTGAAAGATGCTGTAAACTAATCGACTTCGGTCAGCGGCGGCTTGCAAAAGCTGCTGTTACCAAGCCGGGCGCTTAGCTCAGTTGGTAGAGCGGATCCCTTACAAGGATTAGGTCGGGAGTTCGAGCCTCTCAGCGCCCACCAGCTTTTTGCAAAGAGCCGGAATGCAGTAAAGTGTGATTGCTGGAGCGGTAGTTCAGTTGGTTAGAATACCGGCCTGTCACGCCGGGGGTCGCGGGTTCGAGTCCCGTCCGCTCCGCCAGCAAGCACAGACCAGAGCAGTACAGAGTTTTCGATTCGCATGCATGTGAATCACTACCGGGAGCGGTAGTTCAGTTGGTTAGAATACCGGCCTGTCACGCCGGGGGTCGCGGGTTCGAGTCCCGTCCGCTCCGCCAGAATTTCGTTGCAAGAGTATTGCCCCTGCGGGCAATATGTTTTCGGACTCGAAGGGTTTCGCTTGCAAGCGAAACCGCGGCCCGCAGAATGTGGGCGAGTCCCGTCCGCTCCGCCAGAATATCTAAGCCCCGCAGTCGTTGCAGACTGCGGGGCTTTTCGTTTGTGCAGACGCGGCTGGGGACTGTCCCTGCAAGGGCCTGTCCCCGGGGTTGTTTTTCATCGTGCGTTGCCGAAGTCACGAGCAACCCCGGGGACAGGCCCCATGCGGGGACAGTCCCCAGCCGCTGCCGCTGCCGCAGCCGCTGACTTGCCATTATTTCAAACCGTTACCTTGTCATGACAGAACGTGCACCCTATAATCGCGTGAGCAGCGAAAGGGGCGAACGCTAAAGTTCGCCTTTTTTTTGTAGTGCATAACTCTCAATAAGTGGCCATGTTTGAATTCATTCGCACCCATCAACGCCTGATGCAGATTTTGCTGGCAGTCCTGATCATCCCGTCGTTTGCATTGGTCGGTATCAGCGGCTACCAGAGCATGGGCGACAGCGCCGGCACGATCGCCAAGATCGACGGCCAGCCCGTGACGCAGCAGGAATACGAAAACGCGCTGCGCCGCCAGCTGGACCAGTACCGCCAGCGTCTCGGCCCGCAGTTCGACCAGAAGCTGTTCGACACCCCCGAGTTCCGCCAGAGCGTCCTCGACAACCTGATCGCGCAGAAAGCCGTCACGTCCGAAGTCGTGCGCGGCCACTTCACCGTCAGCGATGCGGCCCTGCAGAAAGCCATCCTGGAAAGCATCCAGGACATCCCCGGCATGATCAAGGCGGACGGTCAGGTGGACGTCGAGCGCTACCGCAGCCTGCTGGCGTCGACGAACGGCCTGACGCCCGAGGGCTACCAGGAATCTGTGCGCCGCGACATGGCGATCCAGCAGCTGGCCGGCGGCGTGCAGGGCACGGCGATCGCGCCGCGCACCGTCGCCAAGATGGTGTCGGACATGACCGAACAGGAACGCGACGTGCAGGAGCTGGTGCTGCCGCTGTCCGACTTCGTCTCGACCGTGAAAGTCACGGACGACATGATCAAGGCCTACTACGACAAGAACGCCAAGCAGTACGAACTGCCTGAGCAGGCGCGCATCGAATACGTGGTGCTGGACGCGAATGCCGTCGCCGGCAGCGTCGACGTGAGCGATGCCGAAGTGGACGCGTTCTACAAGGCCAACCAGACCCGCTACACGGCACCGGAAGAACGCCGCGCCAGCCACATCCTGGTGGCCGTCAACAAGGATGCCAAGGCAGCCGACAAGGCCGCCGCGAAGGCGAAAGCCGACGCGATCCTGGCCGACGTGAAGAAAGCGCCGGCCACCTTTGCACAGATCGCCAAGGCGAAATCGGAAGACCCGGGCTCCGCGGAGCAGGGCGGCGACCTGGGCGTCATCGAGAAGGGTTCGCTGGTGCCGAGCGTGGAGGCGTCGATCTTCGCGCTGAAGCAGGGTGAGGTCAGCAATGTCGTCGAATCCGAGTTCGGCTATCACATCATCACCGTGACGTCGGTGAAGCCGGCTGCCGTCAAGCCGCTGGACGAAGTGAAGGGCGATATCGCCGCCGAACTGAAGAAGCAGAAGGGCGCCAAGAAATACTCGGAGCTGGTCGAGACGTTCACCAACACCGTCTACGAACAGTCGGACAGCCTGAAGCCCGTCGCCGACAAGCTGGGCCTGAAGATCGACACGGCCGCCGGCCTGACCCGCACCGCGAATCCTGCCGCAGCGCCAGCGCCGTACAACAACGCCAAGTTCCTCGACGCGCTGTTCAAGGAAGACTCGCTGAAGAACAAGCGCAATACGGAAGCGGTGGAAGTGGCACCGAGCACGCTGGTCTCCGGCCGCATCGTCGAGTTCAAGCCGGCATCGAAGAAGCCGCTGGCCGACGTGACCGCGGAAATCCGCCAGCGCGTGACGATGGAAGAAGCGCTGAAGGCCGCGAAAGCCGCCGGCGACAAGAAGCTGGCCGAGCTGAAGGCCTCCGGCGGCGACACGGGCTTCACGCCGGTGCGTACGCTGTCCCGTGCCAAGGCCGAAGGCATCAACCCGCTCGCCGCACGCGCCGTGCTGAAAGCCGACGTGGCCAAGCTGCCGGCATACGTGGGCGTCGAGCTGCCGGGCATGGGCTATGGCGTCTACCGCATCGGCAAGGTGCACCTGCCGGCCACGACGGACGAAGCCCGCCGCAAGTCGGACCAGGAGCAGATCGCCGGCATCGTCGCCGCGCAGGACATGGCGAACTACGTGGAAGTGCTGAAGGAAAAGGCCAAGGTCAAGATCGTCAAGCCCCTGAACTCGCTGAAAGCCGAGAGCGAGCCGCAATAAGCCCAGCCTCGCGCATCAGTAAAATCACATCGAAAGCCACCTGCGGGTGGCTTTTTTTCGGCCTTCAAAAAAAAACCGGTGACAGGCACCATTTGTTTTGCAATGTTTCTGCAAAAATGGTGCCTGTCACCGGTTTGCGGTTTGCGGTTCAGCTGGCGTCGTGCAGTTCGCGTGCGGCGGCGAGGAAGGCGGCCGGCGAGATATCGGCCAGTTCAACCACCTGCGCATTGTCGTACTGCGCGAAGTTGCGGTGGATCGAGCGCGTGTAGGCGGGATCGTAATGGTCGACGAGCAGTTCGTCGACCAGCTGCGGCATGGCGCCATCGGTTGCCATCTGCTGCCAGTGCGCGATCTTGACCTTGCCGTGCAGGTCCGTCAGGTAGGCCAGCTGCGCGTTCAGTGCCGGCGCGTTGCAGGCGAAGTGCTGGTAATCCTCGATCAGCAGTTCCACGCGGTGCTCGCGGGAGACCTGCAGCGCGACGCAAGGCGAAGCGCGCATGCGCTCCATCAGAGCGGCCGGCACGCGCAGCGCGCCCACCTTCTTGCTCTCCGATTCCACATACACGGGCAGCGCCGGATCGAAGCGGCGCAGCCGGTCCCAGATCGACGTGTCGAACGCCTTTTGCGAAGGCTGCGGCTGGCACGGCAGGTTGCCCAATACGGAGCCTCGGTGGGCGGCCAGCTGTTCCAGGTCCAGCACCTGGGCGCCGATGGATTCCAGCGTGTCCAGCAGCCGTGTCTTGCCGCTGCCGGTGGTGCCGCAGATCACGCGCAGGTCCAGCTGCGGCTGCTGTTCGAGGTCCGCGCTGATGCGGTTGCGGAAGGCCTTGTAGCCGCCTTCCAGCTGCACCACGGGCCAGCCGATCTTGGCCAGGATGTGCACCATCGAGCCGCTGCGGTTGCCGCCGCGCCAGCAGTAGACCAGCGGCTTCCAGTCGCGCGGCTTGCCGGCCCACAGCGTGTCGATGTGGCGGGCGATGTTCTTCGCCACCAGCGGGCCGCCGACCCGGCGCGCCTCGAAGCTGCCTTCCTGCCGGTACAGCGTGCCGACGACGATGCGTTCCTCGTCGTCCAGCACGGGGCAGTTGATTGCGTTCGGCAGGTGGTCCAGCGCATATTCGGCCGGCGTGCGGGCATCGATGATCGTGTCGAAGTCGTCCAGGCGGAGCAGGACGTCGTCGATCGGGAGGATTTCGGGATACTTCATTTTGCTTTCAGTGGTGCGTTCAACAACGGCTGCAGGTAGGGCCAGATATTGCCCAGGATTGTAGGATGCGCGGAGGCCAGCGGGTGCAGCCGGTCGGCCTGGAACATCTCGGTTTTCTCGGCCACGCCGTCGAGCATGAACGGCGCCAGGCCGGTCTTCTCGTCGCGGCTGATGGCGCGGAACATGGCGAAGAATTTTTCCGAATAATCGCGGCCGTAGTTCGGCGGCACGCGGATGCCGACCAGCAGCACCTTCGCACCGGCATCGCGGGAAGCCTTGACCATCGCGCGCAGATTGCTTTCCGCGGCCGCGACGGGCAGACCGCGCAGGCCGTCGTTGGCGCCCAGTTCGATGACGACGACGTCCGGCTTGTGCTTCGTCAGCAGGGCCGGCATGCGGGTGCGGCCGCCGCTCGTCGTCTCGCCGCTGACACTGGCGTTGACGATGCGCGTGTCCAGTTTCTGCTGCTGCAGCTTCTGGTCCAGCAGAGCCACCCAGCCGGTGCCGCGGGTCAGGCCGTACTCCGCTGACAGGCTGTCGCCCACCACGAGCAGCGTTTTTGGGGCAGAATAGGCGCTCCCGCTGCCCAGCACGCACAGCAGCGCGAACAATGTCACGACGATACGACCCATCTTATTTCCCAGACCTGCGACCATGCCAGATTTCTCCCAAGCGTCTTCCAGTTTCATTCCCGATTCGCCGGCCATGGATCATGACCCGAACACGCATGCCGCGAACACCCAGCCGACCCAGGCCACGATCGCGGTCCAGGGCCTGACGAAGCGCGTGGCCGATGCAAGCGGCGAACTGACCATCCTGCACAGCGTCGATTTTACCGTGCATAAGGCCGAGACGCTGGCAATCGTGGGCGCATCCGGATCGGGCAAGTCCACGCTGCTGGGTTTACTGGCCGGCCTGGATACGCCCAGCGGCGGCAAGGTGCTGATCGACGGCACCGATATCTTCGCCCTTGACGAGGACGGCCGCGCCGCGCTGCGCATGGCCAAGCTGGGCTTCGTGTTCCAGTCGTTCCAGCTGCTGCCGCACCTGACGGCCGTCGAGAACGTCATGCTGCCGCTGGAACTGGCCGGCGTGGCCGATGCGCGGCCGAAGGCGGAAGCGATGCTGGGCCGTGTCGGCCTGGCCAGCCGGCTGAACCACTATCCGAAGTACCTGTCCGGCGGCGAGCAGCAGCGCGTGGCGCTGGCCCGCGCCTTCGTCACGGAACCGCCGCTGCTGCTGGCGGACGAGCCCACCGGCAGCCTCGATGCGGCCACCGGCGAGGCGGTGATCCAGCTGATGTTCGAACTGAACCGCGAACGCGGCTCCACGCTGGTACTGGTGACGCACGATCCGGCAATGGCGGCGCGCTGCGGCCGCACGATCACGATCGCGGCTGGCCGCCTCGTGTAATTTCGGCCGCGACGAGCCGGTTCAGCGCCACGCGGATGGCCGGAACCAGTTCCCCGGCCGTCAGCCCGATCGGGCCGATGCCTTCGCTCACCAGCACGTCGCCGGCCAGGCCATGCAGCCAGACGGCTGCCAGCGCACCTTCCCACGCCGGCCACCCTTGCGCCAGCAGTGCGCCGGCCAGGCCGGACAACACGTCGCCCGTGCCCGCCGTGGCGAGCGCCGGATTGCCGGTGGTATTGATTACGAGACGGCCATCCGGCGCCGCAATCACTGTTCCCGAACCTTTCAGTACAACGATGGCCTGAAGCTGTGCGACCAGCGTGCGCGCCGCTGCCAGCCTGTCCGCCTGCACCTTTGCGACGGGAATGCCGAGCAGGCGCGCTGCTTCCAGCGGGTGCGGGGTGGCCAGCGTTGCGGCGCTGCGTTGCCGGAGCTGGTCGCGCAGGCCTGCGTCGCTGGCGAGCAGGTTCAGTGCATCGGCATCCAGCACCAGCGGCTGCGCTTCCGCGATGACTACGGCCAGCAGCCGTGACGCCTCGTCCCCATCGCACAGACCGGGACCGGCAACGGTGACGGCCGTCGAGAAATCGAAACCCTGCGCGGCGCGGCACATCAGCTCCGGCTGGCCGCTGTCGATGGCCAGCGGTTCGCCCGCAAAGCACAGAAAGACGCGGCCCGCGCCCGCATGCAGAGCCGCGCGCCCTGCGAGAACTGGCGCGCCGGCCATGCCGGGGGCACCGCCCAGCACGGCCACGTTGCCGAAGCTGCCCTTGTGCGTGTTGTGCCGCCGCGCGCGGACATGGCGGGCGAAGAAGGTCACGTCGTTCAGGTGCATGCTCGACAACGGCAGCAGGCCCGCTTCCAGGTCAAGATCGCGCACCAGCACGATGCCCACGTAATCGCGGCCATCGCAGGTATGCAGGCCCGGCTTGTCGCCGATGAAGGTGACCGTGTGCGTGGCGCGCACGGCCGCGCCATCCGGGCCG
>DKJA01000144.1 GCA_002454505.1 Oxalobacteraceae bacterium UBA6704 | reverse complement strand
AATGTGCGCGAGCTGGAGCACGTGATCGACCGCGCGCTGATCCTTGCCGACGGCGGCCTCGTCACGTGCGCCGACCTGCCGCCGCAGCTCGTCAAGGAAGCGGCGCCGGCGCTGGCCGCGCTGCGGCCGGCCGGCGCTGTCGATTGCCTGGGCCAGGCCGAACCGGGCGAAAGCCTGCGCGACCAAGTGCGGCGCTTCGAGGCGTCGCTGATCACCCGCACCATCCGCGATGCCGGCGGCGACCGCCGCGTGGCGGCGCAGAAGATGGGCATCGGCCTGTCCAGCCTGTACCGCAAGATGGAAGAATTCGAGACCCTCGGCCTGCTGTGAGCACGGCCGTCACTGAACCAACAAGCTTATGACCCATTCCTTTGCTCCCCTCAAGAACGACACCTTCATCCGCGCGCTGCTGCGCCAGCCGACCGACTACACGCCGCTGTGGCTGATGCGCCAGGCGGGCCGGTACCTGCCCGAATACCGCGAGGTGCGCCAGCGCGCCGGCTCCTTCATGGGCCTGGCCACCAATCCCGACTGGGCTACCGCAGTGACGCTGCAGCCGATCGACCGCTTCGGGCTCGATGCGGCGATTCTGTTCTCCGACATCCTGACGATTCCCGATGCGATGGGCTTGGGCCTGACGTTTGCCGAGGGCGAAGGCCCCCGCTTTGCGCATCCCGTGCAGGACGAGGCGGCCGTCAAGGCGCTGACCGTGCCCGACATGGACCGGCTGCGCTATGTGTTCGATGCCGTCACGCAGATCCGCACCGAGCTGGCCGGCCGCGTGCCGCTGATCGGCTTTGCCGGCAGCCCGTGGACGCTGGCCTGCTACATGGTGCAGGGTGGCGGCTCCACCGACCATCACCGCGTGAAGACGATGATGTACCGGCGACCCGACCTGATGCACCGCATCTTGGAAATCAATGCGGCGGCCGTGGCGGCCTACCTGAACGCGCAGATCGATGCCGGCGCGCAGGCCGTCATGCTGTTCGATTCGTGGGGCGGCGCGCTGGCCGACGGCAATTACCAGCGCTTCTCGCTGCACTACATGCGCAGCGTGATCGGGCGCCTGCAGCGCAGCAAGCACGGCGTGCCGGTGCCGTGCATCGTGTTCACCAAGGGCGGCGGACCGTGGCTGGAACAGATCGCCGCCAGCGGCGCCGATGCGCTCGGCCTCGACTGGACCGTCAACCTGGGCGAGGCGCGCACGCGCGTGGGCGACCGCATCGGCCTGCAGGGCAACCTGGATCCCGCGGTGCTGTTTGCCGAGCCGGCGCAGATCCGCGCCGAAGTCGAGCGCACGCTGCATTCGTACGCGGCGGCCGGCTCCGGGCTGGACGGCCACGTCTTCAACCTGGGCCATGGCATTTCGCAGCACACACCGCCGGAAGCGGTGGCCGCGCTGGTCGAGGCCGTGCACGACATCAGCCGGCAGATGCGGCAAGGCTGACGCGATGGCGGGGCCGGATGCCGTCGCACGCGCTGATTGGCATCCTTATCGGCATCCTTATGTGCGCGAGACGTCCGGCCGTTACACGCGGCGGCGCCATGCGTGGGGCTGGATCAGTCAGCTGCTGTTCTTCGGCTTGCCGTGGCTGGCGTGGGATGGCCGGCGGCTGTTCCTGATCGATGTCGCGGCGGTGGAAGCCACGCTGTTCGGCTTTGTCGTGCGTCCGCCGGAGCTGGCGTGGCTTGCCTTGCCCTTGCTGGCGCTGGCTGTCTTGCTGCTCGTGCTGTCCGGCAGGGTGGGGCGGCTGTTCTGCGGTTTCATCTGTGCCCACACGGTCTATGCCGACGTGGTGCTGTGGGTCGAGCGGCGCATCGAGGGCAGCCGCACGGTGCGGATGCGGCGCGATGCCTTGCCGATGTCTGTCCGGTATTTTCTGCGCAAGACTTTGAAGCATGCTGTGTTCGTGCTGCTTTCAATGGTCAACGGCGTTACGCTGGTTGCGTGGTTCACGCCGCTGCACCTTGCGCCCGTTCCCGGCGCCGTCGCGCTGCTCTATTCCTCCATCACCTATATCAACGCTGTGCTGTTGCGGCACCGCGTCTGCAGCTCGCTTTGCCCGCTCGGCTTCCTGCAAGCCGCGCTGGCCGGCCCCCGCACGCTGGTCGTCACCTACAGCGCCGCCCGCGGCGAACCGCGCGGCCTGCGCAACGCCAAGCGCGCCGCTGCCATGGCCACGCTGGGCGACTGCCTCGACTGCACGCTGTGCATCCAGGTCTGCCCCAGCGGCAGCGACATCCGCAACGGCCCCCACGCCGCCTGCATCGGCTGCGGCGCCTGCGCCGACGCCTGCGACCGCGTCATGCGCCAGCGGGGCTTGCCCACCGGCCTGATCGGCTTTGCATCGGATGAGCTCGTGTCCAACTTTGGCAACTTTGGGGTCAACCCTGTTTTTGGACACGAGCTCATCTTTAATACAGCAGAGCTCGTGTCCAATTTTGGGGTTGACCCCAAGGTTGGACACGAGCTCAGCCATTAATACCGGTGTATGCATTGCCTTCTTCAATCACCTCGGCACCCTTTCCCCGCAACTGACTATCACAACGCAACGTTCCGATACGGCGTAGTGCCTTCGGCTGCGTGAAATAGCCAGAAAGGTTGGGAATTTTGATCTACATCAGAAAAATGGCCACCACTCCTTCGTATGATCTTGACCGAAAGCAAAGATTGGCTTGAAGCAAGTCATTCATTGCGGTACTAGCGGGTGGCCGCCGGTGCCGGTAACGGAGAAGACGATGTCCCTACAAGCTTGCCAGCTCACCTGCATGCGCGGCAATCGCAGCCTGTTCCGGGGGCTGGATTTCACGCTCGATGCCGGCGTTGCGCTGCGGGTCACCGGCAGCAATGGCAGCGGCAAGAGCAGCCTCCTTCGCATGCTGTGCGGACTGGCTTTCCCGGCCGGCGGCGAAGTGCGCTGGCAGGGCCGCAATATCCGCACGGTGCGCGAGGAATTCGGTGCGGCGCTGCTGTATCTGGGCCACGCGAATGGCGTCAAGGACGACTTGCTGGCCTGGGAGAACGTGGTGGTCGCCGGCACGCTGGCCGGCCGTCCCGTCAACCGCGAGGCAGCCTGCGCGGCACTGGCCAGCGTAGGGCTGGAACGGCAGGCCTGCCTGCCCACGCTGGCCCTGTCGCAAGGCCAGCGCAAGCGCGTCGCCCTCGCGCGGCTGCAACTGAGCGGGGATGCGCCGTTGTGGATCCTCGACGAGCCGTTCGCCGCCCTCGATGCGGCGGCCATCGACGCGCTCACCGTCACGCTGGAAGCGCACCTGGCCCGCGGCGGCCAGCTCGTCTACACCACGCATCAACCGGTCGCGCTGCGCGCGCCGCACTCGCGCAAGCTGGACCTGAACCGGGTGGTCCCATGCTGAGCGCACTGGCCTGCATCGTCGGGCGCGACCTGCGGCTCGCGCTGCGGCGCCGTTCCGACGTGCTGACCACGCTGTTCTTCTTTGTCGTCGTCGTCACGCTGTTTCCCCTCGGTGTGGGTGCCGAACCGGCGCTGCTGCGCACGATGGCGCCCGGCGTGCTGTGGGTGGCCGCGCTGCTGGCGTCGATGCTGGCGCTGGGCCGCCTGTTCGCCCCCGATTTCGCCGACGGCACGCTGGAGCAGATGCTGCTGTCGGCCGAGCCGCTGGTGCTGATCGTCGCCGGCAAGGTGCTGGCGCACTGGCTCGTGTCCGGCCTGCCGCTGGTGCTGCTGGCGCCGCTGCTGGGCGTGCAGTTCGACCTGCCGGCTGGTTCGATCGGCGTGCTGTGCGCCAGCCTGCTGCTTGGCACGCCTGTCCTGAGCCTGCTGGGCGCGATCGGCGCGGCGCTGACGCTGGGGGTACGGGGCGGCGGCGTGCTGGTGGCGCTGCTCGTGCTGCCGCTGTTCATTCCCGTGCTGATCTTCGGCGCGGGGGCCGTTGGCGCGGAGGCCAGCGGCCTGGGCGTGGCGGCCCATTTCCTGCTGCTGGGCGCGATGCTCGCGGCAAGCGCGGCGCTGGCGCCGTGGGCAACGGCTGCGGCGCTGCGCGTCGCGGTGGAGTAACCCGGCCTGCCGGGCAAGCTGTAGAAAAATTTTTCGAGGAGTAGGCATATGGCATCTGATAGCAAGCGGGGGCGAACCCCCTCCAGCCAACGCAGCTGGTTCCGATACGCGTCGCCAAGCGTGTTCTTTCCGCTGGCCGGCAGGCTGGTGCCGTGGTTCGCACTGGCGGCCGCCGTGCTGACGGTGGCCGGCCTGTACATCGGCTTCTTTGTGGCGCCGACCGATTTCCAGCAGGGCGACGCCTACCGCATCATTTTCGTCCACGTGCCCGCCGCGTGGATGTCGATGGTGATCTACCTGGCGCTGGCGTTCTGGGCCGCCGTCGGGCTCGTGTTCAACACGCGGCTGTCGTCGATGATGGCCAGCGCGCTGGCGCCTACCGGTGCCATGTTCACTTTCCTGGCGCTGTGGACGGGCGCGCTGTGGGGCCGGCCCACGTGGGGCACGTGGTGGGTGTGGGATGCCCGGCTGACGTCGGAACTGATCCTGCTGTTCCTGTACCTGGGCTTCATGGCGCTGCAGGCGGCCATCGACGACCCGCGCCGCGCGGACCGGGCCGGCGCGCTGCTGGCGCTGGTCGGCGTCATCAACGTGCCGGTCATCTACTTCTCTGTGCAGTGGTGGAACACGCTGCACCAGGGCTCGTCGATCAACCTGACCGCGGCGCCCAGCATGGCGCTGACCATGTTGCTCGGCATGCTGGTGATGGCGCTGGCGTTCTGGGCCTACAGCATCGCCGCGGCGCTGGTGCGGCTGCGCTGCATCATCCGCGAACGCGATCCGCAGCACGACTGGCATGGCCTGACGGGAGCCGCAGCATGATGACCTGGAACAGTGCCGGCGAATTTTTCGCCATGGGGGGCTACGGCCTGTATGTCTGGGGATCGGTGGGCGTGGTGGCGCTGTGCATGGGCGTCGAGACGTGGTTGCTGGCCCGCCGCAGCGGCTTCGCGCGGGCGGCGGCCGCGCCGGAGGAGGCGCAGCCGGCCGTCACACAACACAGCACACATGGAGTCGAAGATGAAATCACGGCATAAACGACTGGCGCTGATCGTCGGCGGCCTGGCCACGCTGGGCGTGGCGGCGGCGCTGCTGATGTCGGCCTTCCAGCAGAACCTGGTGTTCTTCTTCACGCCGACGCAGATCCTGGCCGGCGAAGCGCCGCAGGGCCGGAGCTTCCGCATGGGCGGCATGGTCGAGGAGGGCAGCATCCAGCGTCAGCCCGATGGTGTGACGGTGGCCTTCGTCGTCAGCGACAAGGTGCAGAAGATCCGCGTGCAGTACAAGGGCATCCTGCCCGACCTGTTCCGCGAAGGCAAAGGCGTCGTGGCGCAGGGCAGGCTGGCCGGCGGCATGCTGTTCCTCGCCGACGAAGTGCTGGCCAAGCACGATGAAAACTACATGCCGCCGGAAGCGGCCTATGCGCTGAAGCAGGCCGAAGACGCGAAGAAGGAATTGAAATGATTGCGGAACTGGGTAATTTCTCATTGATGCTGGCGCTGTGCCTGGCGCTGGTGCAGGGCGTGATGCCGATCGTCGGCGCCTGGCGGGGCGACGCCCGCTGGATGGCGCTGGCCCGTCCGGCCGCGGCCGGCCAGCTGCTGCTGGTGACGCTGTCGTTTGCCGCGCTGGTGACGGCCTTCGTCAACAACGATTTCTCGCTGGCCTATGTGGCCGGCAATTCGAACTCGCTGCTGCCGCTCGAATACCGGATCGCCGGCGCGTGGGGCGGCCACGAAGGTTCGCTGCTGCTGTGGATCGAGATGCTGGCGCTGTGGACGTTTGCCGTCGCCTGCCTGAGCCGGCAGTTGCCGGATGTGATGGTGTCCCGCGTGCTGGGTGTGCTGGGGCTGGTGAGCGTGGGCTTCCTGTGCTTCCTGCTGTTCACGTCGAATCCGTTCGACCGGCTGCTGCCGGCCGTGGCCGATGGCCGCGACCTGAACCCGCTGCTGCAGGACTTCGGCATGATCGTCCACCCGCCGATGCTGTACATGGGCTATGTCGGTTTCTCGGTAGCGTTCGCGTTTGCCATCGCCGCGCTAATGGGCGGCCAGCTCGATGCCGCGTGGGCGCGCTGGTCGCGGCCGTGGACGCTGGTGGCGTGGGTGTTCCTCACGCTGGGCATCTTCATGGGCAGCTACTGGGCCTATTACGAGCTGGGCTGGGGCGGCTGGTGGTTCTGGGATGCGGTGGAAAACGCGTCGTTCATGCCGTGGCTGGTGGGTTCGGCGCTGGTGCACTCGCTGGCCGTCACGGAAAAGCGGGGCAGCTTCAAGAACTGGACGGTGCTGCTGGCGATCATCGCGTTTTCGCTGTCGCTGCTGGGGACCTTCCTCGTCCGCTCGGGCGTGCTGACGTCGGTGCACGCATTCGCCACCGACCCGCGCCGCGGCCTGTTCATCCTGATCTACCTGGCTGTCGTCATTGGCGGCTCGCTGCTGCTGTATGCCTGGCGCGCGCCGAAGGTGGGCCTGGGCGGCAAGTTCGGCATGGTGTCGCGCGAGTCGCTGCTGCTGGTGAATAACGTGCTGCTGCTGGCCGCGGCCGGCACGGTGCTGCTCGGCACGCTGTATCCGCTGTTCCTCGATGCGCTCAACCTGGGCAAGATCTCCGTTGGCCCGCCGTACTTCGAAGCGGTGTTCGTGCCGCTGATGATTCCGATGCTGGTGCTGCTGGCCATCGGCCCTTTCCTGCGCTGGAAGAACGCGCCGATTCCCGAGCTGCTGCGCCGCCTGCGCTTCATCGCGCTCGGCACGGTGCTGTTCGTGATCGCGGTCGGCGTGCTGCTGAAGCCTTCGGCGATGGTGCTGCTGGGCGTGGCCTGCGGTTTCTGGATCTGCGTGGCCACCGCGTCGCACCTGATCGAGCGGCTGCGCCACGTGGCACCCGGCACGAGCGCGTGGCAGCGGCTGCGCCGCCAGCCGCTCAGCTACTGGGGCATGCTGGCCGCCCATGCGGGTATCGGCGTGTTCGTCATCGGCGTCACGCTGGTCAAGGGTACCGAGACGGCCAACGATGTCAGCATGCGCCTCGGCGATACGGCCGATGCCGGCTCCTACACCTTCCGTTTCAGTTCGTTGCGCGATGTGCAAGGCCCCAACTACACGGGCACCGAAGGCATGTTCGAGGTGACGCATGCGGGCGAGCCCGTCGCCAGGCTGCATGCGCAGAAGCGCGTCTACAAGGCGCAGGGCATGCCGATGACGGAAGCGGCCATCGACCGCGGTTTTACCCGCGACCTGTACGTGTCGCTCGGCGAGGAAACGGCGCCCGGCGTGTGGGTGGTGCGCGTGCAGCACAAACCGTTCGTCGGCTGGATCTGGGCCGGCTGCCTGATCATGGCCGGCGGCGGCCTGCTGGCGGCGGGCGACAAGCGCTACCGGATGGCGGCCAGCCGCCGCAAGGTGGCCGAAGGTTCGGCCAATACGCCAGCCATGACGACAGCCTGAGGAGAACCACATGAAACGATTTCTTTTACCGCTGGGCGTGTTCGTCGCGCTGCTCGTGTTCCTCGGCGTGGGGCTGAACCTGAACCCGCGCGAAATTCCGTCGCCGTTCATCGGCAAGCCGGCGCCGCAGTTCAGGCTGAGCCAGCTGTCCGACCCGGCCGCGACGATCGCCACGCCGGACATGATGGGCAAGGTATGGCTGCTCAATGTGTGGGCGTCGTGGTGCGAAGCCTGTCATGACGAGCACGCGGCGCTGCTGGCATTCGCCCGCCGCGACGTGCTGCCCATCGTCGGCCTGAACTACAAGGACAAGCGCCCGGACGGCAATATGTGGCTGCAGCGCTTCGGCAATCCGTATGTCGTCTCGGGCTTCGACGAGGATGGCCGCGTGGGCATCGACTACGGCGTATACGGCGTGCCGGAGACTTTTCTGATCGACAAGCGCGGCATCGTCCGCCTGAAATTCATCGGCGTGCTGACGCCGGAGATCATCGAGCAGAAGTTCATGCCTTTGATTAATGATCTGAACAAGGAGCCGAATCGTGCGTAAATTATTCACGGGATTGTGCTTTGGCGCGCTGCTGTGGTCGCTGCTGTGGGCCCAGACGGCGCCGGCCGCGGTGGCACCGGCCCTGTCCGCCGACCCGGTGCTGGAAAAACGGGTGCTGGCGCTGTCCGAGCAGCTGCGCTGCCTGGTGTGCCAGAACCAGACCATCGCCGAATCCCATGCCGACCTGGCCGTCGACCTGCGCAACCAGGTGCGCGAGCAGCTGGGGCAGGGCCGTTCCGAGCAGCAGGTCATCGACTACATGGTGGCGCGCTACGGCGACTTCGTCATGTACCGGCCGCCCGTCAAGTCGGTCACTTGGCTGCTGTGGTACGGCCCGGCGCTGCTGCTGGCCGGCGGCTTTGCCGTGCTGGCCGTGCAGCTGCACCGCCGCCGCAGCATCGACCCGGAACTGCCCGACGCCGACCTGGCGCGCGCCGCCACGCTGCTGGAACCCGCCCCATCGATCAAGGAAAGACCATGACCGCCTTCTACCTCGCCGCCGCGCTGCTGACGGCGTGCGCCCTGTGCTTCATTCTGCCGCCGCTGCTGCGCCGCGACAGCGCCCGCAGCACCGCCGCGGCCCGCGCGGTCGCCAACCTGGCCATCCTGCGCGACCAGCTGCGCGAGCTGGATGCCGACCTGGCCGCCGGCACCATCGATGCCGCCGGCTATGCCGCGTCGCGCCGCGACCTGGAACGCCGCGTGGCCAGCGACGTGCCCGCCGAACCGGCGCCCGACGCGGCCGGCAAGGGTGGCGTGCGACGCTTGCCCGCCGTGCTGCTGGCGCTGGCAGTGCCCGTGCTGGCTGGCGGTTTGTATATCGCCGTGGGCACGCCGGCTGCGCTCGATCCGGCGCAACTGATCCCATCCGAAGAACAGGCGCGCCAGGCTGCGCAGGGCGAACTGGCCGAACTGGTGGCCGGCATGGCCCAGCAGCTGAAGGACAAGCCGGGCGACGTGGCCGGCTGGACCATGCTGGCCCGCTCCTACGCCAGCATGGGCAACTTTGCCGAAGCGGCGAAAACCTACCGCCACCTGATCGGCCTCGAACGCGACAACCCCGCGCTGCTGGTGGACTTCGCCGACGTGCTGGCGATGTCGCAGGGCCGCACGATGCAGGGCGAGCCGGAAGAACTCGTCAAGCGCGCGCTGGTGCTGGATCCGGAAAACGTCAAGGCGCTGTCGCTGTCGGGCAGCACCGCGTTCGAGCGGGGCGACTTCGCCGGCGCCGTGGCGCAGTGGAAGAAAATCCTGCCGCTGGTGCCGGCCGATTCGGAGACGGCCCGCAACACCATCGACAGCATCGGCGTCGCCCAGCAGCGCGAAGACGGCGCCGGCGAGCTTTAAATCAAACCAAAACAAAGGTAATCACATGAAAGCAATCATCCTGGCCCTGAGCGGCATTCTCGTCATCTCCGGCGCCGTTGCCGCTGGCCAGCCGGCACAGCCTGCGTCGCCGCACGCCACCGGGTCGCATGGCCTGCCGGCCGGCGCCGTCGCGCTGAAGCCGCTGCCGAAGACGGACAAACTGACCATCCGCGGCTGGTCCGCACCCGCACCGGCCGCGTGGACGCCGGTCGAACCAGCCAGCGCCATGCGCACCGCGCAGTTCGTGCTGCCGGGCGCAAAGGTGGGCGAGGACGGCGAGATGGTGGCCTACTTCTTCCCCACCGGCGACGGCGGCTCGCAGGAAGTGAACATCGCCCGCTGGAGCGCCGAAGTGACGGATGCTGCCGGCAAGCCCGTCAAACCCGTCACCACGACCGCCAAGGCCGGCATGACCAAGGTCACCTTCGTCACGCTGCAAGGCGCCTACACCCGCGGCGCCAACATGCTGCCCGGCGCCCAGCGCAAGGCCGACCAGACGCTGCTGGTGGCGATGGTGGAAACCTCCATCGGCCGCATCACGCTGCAAGCCTACGGCCCCTCGAAAACCGTCGCCGCGCATCGCGATGCATTCGTGAAGCTCGCCAACGGCTTTACGCCGGGCTGATCTGGCTAAGGCTCAGCCCGTGTCCAAAAAGAGGGTTGGAAGGAGTAATGGCTTGCAAGCCATTACCGCTGCGCAGGCGCGGAGCAGGCTCCGCGAAACCTCTGCTACGCCCCCTTGGTTGGACACAGACTCATCCATTAGGCACGGCCGAGTTCGTGTCCAACCGTGGGGGTCAACCCTCTTTTTGGACACGGCCTCAGCAATTACATCCCAAACGCGCGAGTGACGGCCTTCGCGTTTTCCTTGCTGTCCCATTCCTGGCTGCCGTAGTGGCGGGCCAGCACGCGGCCGCGGGCGTCGACGAGGAGCGTCAGCGGGATTCGGTCGGCGCCCAGCATCAGTTCCAGTTGCAGGTCGTGGTCGATGTAGTGCGGGAACGAGGTTTGTGCCTGCTGCAGGAAGGCGCTGGCGCGGTCGCGATAGTCGTCGGTGGAGATGCCGATCACATTGAAGCGCCCCTGGTAGCGGCGCGCCAGCCGGTCGAGCGATGCCATCTCGGCGCGGCATGGGCCGCACCAGCTGGCCCAGACGTTGATCACAAGCGGTTTGCCGCGGAACGAAGCGAGCGTGCGACCGGGGCCGACGAGCGGATCGAGCGTGGCCGCCTGCAATGGCGCGCCAATAGCGACTGGGGCTGCGCGGGCAGGGCCAATGGCCAGCAGCGCGGCAAGGAGGAGGGCGGAAGAGGTGGTTTTCATCGGCCGGATTATAGGTTTTGTTGCCGCCTGAGAACTTTGATCTGGGTCAAAATCGGCTCCCCCGTTCGTGGCATGGCGCCGCCGCCGCCGCCGGACTACGATCACACTCGGCGCCAGCCGGCGCGGAGAACACGGAGCGGCAATGCAGCAACCACAGGATCACGATCACCAGCCACCGGCGCAGCCGATGGGCAAGTCCCGGCTGGAAGCGTTCAGCGACGGCGTGATCGCCATCATCATCACGATCATGGTGCTGGAGCTGAAAGTGCCGCACGGCCCCACGCTGGCGGCGTTGCTGCCGATGTGGCCGCTGTTCTTCAGCTATGCGCTGAGCTTCGTCTATGTGGGCATTTACTGGAACAACCATCACCAGCTCCTCCAGCGCGCCACGCACGTGGACGGCCGCGCGCTGTGGGCCAACCTGCATCTGCTGTTCTGGCTGTCGCTGATCCCGTTCACGCAGAACTGGCTGGGCGAGCACGGCCCCGCAGCCTTGCCGATGGCGGCCTACGGCTTCGTGCTGCTGATGTCGGCGATTTCGTACGACCTGTTTGCCCGCTGCCTCGTGCGGCTGCACGGCAGGGAGTCGCCGCTGGGCCGCGCGTTCGGCGCCGACGTGAAGGGGCGCCTGTCCATCGTGCTGTATGCGGCGGGCGTGCCGCTGTCGTTCTGGCAGCCGTGGGTGGGGGCGGCGTTCTATGTTGTCCTTGCGCTGGCGTGGGCGATTCCCGATCGCCGGCTGGGGAGTCGCATCGAACGCCCGTAGGAATTGCCCCGGTTGGTGTTGTTCCAGAGTAATATTCAGGCTGGCGCAATCACTTCCGACGACCATGACCCACAATCCCTACGCGGCGACCACGGCCGTGGACACCCCGGCCGGCGATCCGGCAGCGACGATGTTCTATGTCGTTTCGCGTCGCAAGGCCGCGATTCTTTTCCTGGGTACGGTAGGCTACTACGGCTTTTACTGGTTCTACAAGCAGTGGGACTGCTACCGGGACGGCCAGCCATATGCCTCGAAAGGGGGGAGCAGCATCTGGCCGGTGCCGCGTGCCTTGTTTTCGGTATTTTTCTTTCACGCGCTGTTCCGCGCGGTGCGCGAGCATGGCAGGGAGCATGCCGCCGTGGCAGCCTGGCGCCACAACCTGCATGCCTCGGTCATGGTCGTGCTGACGCTGGTTTCGTCCGCGCTGGACCGGGCCGCGAACAAATCCATCGGCTCACCCACCACCGATGTGCTGTCGCTGCTGATGCTGGTGCCGCTGTTGTTTGGCATGCTGCGGGCGCAGGATGCGATCAACCTGGCATGTGGCGATCCGCGTGGTGACAGCAACGACAGATTCACTGCCGCGAATCACGTCTGGCTTGCCATCGGCGGCCTGCTGTGGGGCCTGATCCTCGTCGGTTTCCGGGGCTGACACACCCTGACGAATCCCGTCGCAGGTTATTGATTGCCGGTAATATTGCGACATTACGGCAACCACCGACAGCAATGACCGAAACCCTCTACGCGGACGCGACCGCGCAGCACGCAGCATCCGGGAATGCCGCATCGACTGCCGCCGCACCGTCGATGTTCTATATGGTGTCGAAGCGCAAGGCAACGATCCTGTACCTCTGCACCTGGGGCAGTTACAGCCTGTACTGGTTCTACAAGCAGTGGGACCACTACAAGGACAATGTGCCGGCAGCGTCGCAGTTCCGCACCAACGTCTGGCCAGTGCAGCGGGCGCTGTTTTCGCTGTTCTTCATCCACTCGCTGTTCCGCAAGATCCACGAGTATGGTACACGGCATCCCGAAGTCGCCGGCTGGCATCACACGGCGCACGCCTGGGCGATGGTGGCAATGACGCTGGGATCCAGCATCCTCGACCGGTTGGCAGGATCACCGATGGGAACGCCGCTGATCGACGCGCTGTCGCGGCTGGCGCTGGTGCCGCTTCTGCTGGGACTGTTGCGGGCACAGCACATGATCAACCTGAGTTGCGGCGATCCGGCCGGCGATACCAACGACAAGCTGACGATGGCCAATTTCGTGTGGGTCGGCATCGGCGTGCTGTTGTGGGCATCGCTGATCCTGGGCTGGCTGCTGGACTGATACAAAAAAAAACGGCCGGAATCCCGGCCGCTTCATCTTGCATTCCCGCTCAAGCGGGAGCGTGCTTGGCCTCCGGCCACCGCATCGGCAGCATCGCCACCAGGATCGCGATCGGCAGCAGCAGGCACCAGAAGCCCAGCTGCACATAGGCCGTGCCGCCCACGATGCAGCCGCCGGCAAACGCCAGCATCGGCCACAGGAAGCGCACGAAACGCTCGCGTATCGCCGGCGTGCCGCGGCCGGTGACGATGTCGGCCAGGTCGATCAGCAGCTGCGTCACGTTACCCGTCATGACCGTCGTCGGCGCGATGCGCGAGAACTGCAGCTTGCCGACGGCATTGTGCACGCCCATCGCGGCGGCGCCCAGCATGCCGCAGACGAGCACCATCGGCGCCTCGTTGTGCTGGATCGGCGTCGCCGCCAAGCCGGCGGCGAAGAACGCCACCATCAGCACCAGTTGCAGCACCAGCATCGGCCGCACCGGCTGCGTGCCGCTGCGCTCGCAGGAATTGCCGAGCAGCCGGGTCAGCATGACGCCGATGCCGAAGGCCGGGAAGGCCAGGAACTTCAGCAGCAGCGGGCCGTGCGACGGGCGGGCCAGCTCCGTGCCGATCAGCACGAAGTTGCCCGTCACGTGGGCCGTGAACAGCCCGTACAGGGCGACAAAGCCGGCGGTGTCCACGTAGCCCGCCAGCAGGCCCAGGCTGACGCCGAGGAAGAGGTCGCTTGGTTCCAGTTTCATCAGGACTTCAGGAAGGCCAGCAGATCCGCGTTCAGGCGGTCCTTGTGGGTGGTCGGCAGGCCGTGCGGCGCGCCTTCGTAGACGTTCAGCTTGCCCTGCGGCAGGATCTCGACGGCGCGGCGGGCGCTGGCGGCGATCGGCACGATCTGGTCGTCGTCGCCGTGGATCAGCAGCGTCGGGATCGTCATTTTCTTCAGGTCTTCGGTGAAGTCCGTTTCCGAGAACTGCTTGATGCACGCATACGCGCTGCGGATGCTGCACTGCATGCCCTGCAGCCAGAACGTTTCGCGCACGCCTTCGGACACCTTCGCGCCTTCGCGGTTGGCGCCGTAGAACGCATGGGCCAGGTCCTTGAAGAACTGCGAGCGGTCGGCCTGCACGCCGGCGCGGATGCCGTCGAACACTTCCATCGGCACGCCGTTCGGATTGTCCGGACCGATCAGCATGCGCGGCGTGACGGCGCCCACCAGCACGGCGCGGCCGACGCGGTCGGTGCCATGACGGCCGATATAGCGCGCCACTTCGCCGCCGCCGGTCGAGTGACCGACCAGCATCGCGTTGCGCAGGTCCAGCGCCTCGATCACGGCGTGCAGGTCATCGGCATAGGTGTTCATGTCGTTGCCGTGCCATGGCTTGCTGGACAGGCCGTGGCCGCGACGGTCATGGGCGATCACGCGGTAGCCGTGGTCGGCCAGGAACATCATCTGGTCTTCCCAGGCGTCGCCCTGCAGCGGCCAGCCGTGGCTGAACACGACGGCGGGACCGTCGCCCCAGTCGGTGTAGCGGATGATCGTGCCGTCGCGGGCGGTAACGGTGTTGATGGTGCGTTGAGCGGTCATGGCGTCCTCTTGAACGTTGGTTGGCAATGGGTGAGATTGTCGGCAATGCATCGGCGTGCGTCTACTCCTACTAAGGGGGAGGGCCCGGCGCCACGGGTGGGGGTTAGGGCACTGCCGCCGGGCCGGCAAACTGGCCGGTCTCGACACAGGAGTTCTCCATGCTGCCATCTTCCGCACGCCTGTTCGGCCGCACCGTTTGTACGCTGGCCGCCGTTGCCGCCCTGTGCACCGCCACGGCGGTGCAGGTCCATGCCGCTGCGCCGTTTGCCGCCGCCCAGGCACCCGGCTGGTACCGCATCGCGCTGGGCCGTTACGAAGTGACGGCACTGCTGGACGGTACCCATCCATTCCCCGCCCACGAGGTATTGATGCGCGGGCAGGACAGCCTGGACAAGGCCAGCCCCGGCCTGGCCGACAGATTGTTGGCCGCCGCTTACCTGAAGGCTCCCGTCGAAGGCTCGATCAATGCCTTCCTCGTCAACACCGGCGCGAAGCTGGTGCTGATCGACAGCGGCGCGGGCACGCTGTACGGTGCCGACGGCGGCCACCTGCTGGGCAATCTGCGCGCCGCCGGCTACCTGCCGGAGCAGGTGGATGAAGTGCTGCTGACGCACCTGCATGCCGATCATGTGGGCGGCGTTGCGCTTGGCACTGCCGCAGCGTTTCCCAATGCGGTCGTGCGCGTCAGCGGCATCGATGCGAAGTATTGGCTGAGCGCCGCGCGGAAGGCGGCCGCGCCGGGTTTCCTGGGCCCGATGTTCGACGGCGCACGGGCATCGCTGCGGCCCTATATCGCCAGCGGCCGCCTGCGGCCGTTCGACGGCGCCGGCGTGCTGGAAGAGGGCATCACGGCCGTGCCGGCACCAGGGCACACGCCGGGGCACACGGGCTACGTCGTCGAGAGCGACGGCGAACGGCTGCTCGTCTGGGGCGATGCGGTGCACGTCGCGGCCGTGCAGTTTCCCGAGCCAGATGTCACCGTCAAATACGACAGCGATGGCGCGCAGGCGGCCCTGCAACGGCGGCGCTGGTTCGCCGAAACGGCGCAGCGGGGCGATTGTGTCGCCGCCGCGCACATTTCATTCCCGGGCCTCGGCCATATCGTGCCCGCCGGTTCAGGTTATCAGTGGCTGCCGCTCAACCATATTGCGCGCGCGCCGGTGGCGGGCGGCGTGCCGTTGCCGCATCCCTGCGCGCTGCCGGGCAAGTGAGCGAACGCCGGGAATCGCGCCGACCGCGGCACGGCATGCACTCCTACGTTTCCTTGCTGAGCAGCGTGCCAGAATGAGGCATCGGCCGGCGCATTGCCGGCGCGTTCAGAACCAAGGAGAACACCATGCAGATCAAGCTGATCGCGGCAGTCGCCGCAGCGATCGTCGCCACCACGGCGGCCGCGCAGAGCCATTCCGTGACGAATATGGCCAACCCGCCGCAGGCAAAATCCGATACGAAGGAAGGCACCACGGCCACGCCGGGCAAGACGGCAACGGCGCAGCAGAACTCGAACAAGCAGAAGGACAAGAACGCCGGCGCGGCGCGGGCCGCAAAGAAATCCGCCAAGGCCGATACGGACGGCGAGCGCGTGGACGCCGGTTCCAGCGCAACGGCCATCAAGGGCAGCGGCGCGGGGAATGGCGACGGCGGCGCGGAAGGCGCGATGGAGTTGCGGCCTTCCGACACGACCGGCAGCGAGACGGAGCGCAAGGCCTTTGATTCGGCGCCGAACAGCGGGAAGAAATAGCGGAACGGGGACAGTCCCCGAATCTGGCGGAAGGCAGAAAGAGTCGAACTTACAGAGGAACGGCTGACGCCCCTCACCGGGTTTGAAGCCCGGCCCCATCACCGGATGAGAATGCCTTCCATTTAATCAGTCATGATCAGTCATCGACATGCGGCCAGCTCGCGTTGGGACGGACGAGGTGGCTGTTGCGGACGCGGCGAGTATAGCCGACGCGGTCGAAAAATTCCAGAACCTGGATGGCGCGCTTGCGCCCCAGGCCCGTCGCATCGCGGAAGCTGGCCGCCTGCACATCCGGCAGCTTCGCGACGATCCGCGCCAGCTGGGACAGCGCGCGCGGATGATAGAACAGATCCGGCACCACCTGCGCCAGTTGCCCCGCGCGGGCCAGCTTGCGCAGCAGCCGGCGCACTTCGTCCTCGGGCACGCGGAATTCCTTCACCAGGTCGCGCACCCATGGCGGGTCGTAGCGGCCTGCCGCCAAAGCGGCCAGCAGCGGCGCGGCCAGTGCCTGTTCTTCGCTCGTCAGCTCGACGCTGTGGCCCGGCAGGTGCAGGCTGTGTGCGCGTTGCGCGATCGTGCCGCTGGCCAGCAGCCGCGCCACCAGCGCACTCCACAATGCATCCTCGCCATCGGGCAGCGCCATGCGTTTCAGGCGCCAGACTTCGGGCCCGGCATCATCGGGCTGGCGGGCGTGGAAGGCTGCCAGCGCATCCGTGACGGCACCTTCCAGCTGCGCCAGCGCCGCATCGGCGATCAGCAGTTCGTCGCCGCCCTGCAGCGGTACGCGCACGGTACCGGCGGGCAGCGGAATCGCATCGGCCCGCAGTTGCGTCAGCCGTACCAGCGTGGCGGCGCGCACGCCCAGCGGGCTTTGCGCCAGCAGCGCCGACACGTCGCCGTTGTCGACGAAGCCCTGCAGCGCATCGAGCCACGCCAGCCGCGCCGGGCTGCGGCGCTTGCGCGGCGCACCGAACGGATCGAGCACGGTGCCCCCGCCGATCGTCTGCGTCGCCTGCGCGTTGCGGATGACGAAGCGGTCGCCCGGCACCGCGTGCAACGCGACCTCGAACACCAGCTGCACGCGGGCCGTCTGGCCCGGCTGGATGACGTCGCCATCGAGCGGCACGACATTGGCCGTGTGGTGCGCGGCGCCCAGGTGCACGTGCAGCGGCGACCACGCCTTTAAAACATGCGCACTGCCGGCGGCCAGCGTCAGCTCCGCATCGATGCGTTCCGAGCAGGCCCCCATCGCCGGCGCAACGACCCAGCTGCCCCGTTCGATATCGTCGCGCGACACACCGGCAAGGTTCAGCGCCAGACGCTGGCCTGCATGACCCGTGTCGGCAGCGCGGTTCTGCGCGTGGATGCTGCGCACGCGCACCTGCTGGCCGCCCGGTGCCAGCACCAGCGTGTCGCCGACGGTGACCTGGCCGGCGAGTGCCGTGCCGGTGATGACGGTGCCCTGGCCGGACAGCGTGAACACGCGGTCGACGCCGAGGCGGAACAGGCGCTGGTCGTCCCGCGCGGGCAGGCTGCGGGCGATTTCCGACAGGTGCGACAGCAGCGCCATCACGCCCGGATCGACGGATTCCGTGGCCGCGGTGCGGAACACGGGCGCGCCGGCAAACGGCGTATCGGCCAGCAGCGCGGCGATGTCGCGCTCGACCTGCGCGATGCGCGCTTCGTCGGCCCGGTCGATCTTGGTCAGCGCGACCGCACCGCGCCGCACGCCGAGGATGCGCAGGATCTGCAGGTGCTCGACGGTCTGCGGCATGATGCCGTCGTCGGCCGCGATGACCAGCAGCGCGTAGTCGATGCCGGTCACGCCGGCAGCCATCGTGCGGATGAACTTCTCGTGGCCGGGCACGTCGATGATGCCCAGCGTGGCACCGCCCGGCAGCGGCAGGTAGGCGTAGCCCAGCTCGATCGAGATGCCGCGCGCCTTTTCCTCCTTTAGACGGTCGGTATCGACCCCGGTCAGCGCCCGCGTCAGCGTCGTCTTGCCGTGGTCGATGTGGCCGGCGGTACCGACGATCATGCAGTGCCCAGTTGCGTGAGTTGTGCGGAAAATTCTGCCGCGTGATCCGCTTCGAGGCAGCGCAGGTCCAGCCACAGCGCATCGTCGGCAATGCGGCCGATGACGGGCACCGGCAGGTTGCGCAGCCGGCGTTCCAGCACGCCCAGCGGATTGCCGCGCGTTCCGGGCGCTGCACGCATGGCCAGCCCAAAACTCGGCAGCACATCGACGGGCAGGGCGCCGCTGCCGATCTGGCTCGTCATCGGCTCGGCCGTGACGGCGTAGGTTTCGCCCAGCGCCTGCTGCATCGCCGGCTGCAGCTGCTCGGCCAGTGCGCGCATCGCGCCGGCGGGGCGCGTCAGCAAGCGCAAGGTCGTCAGGCGCTCGGTCAGCAGGTCCGGCGCGTGGTACAGCGCCAGTACCGGCTCCAGCGCGGCCAGCGTCAGCTTGCCGACGCGCAGTGCGCGCTTCAGCGGGTTCTTCTTGATCGCGGCGATCAGGTCCTTGCGGCCGGCGATGATGCCGCACTGCGGGCCGCCCAGCAGCTTGTCACCGCTGAATGTGACGATGTCGGCACCCGCGGCGATGGTCTCGCGCACGGTGGTTTCATGCGGCAGGCCATACTGTTCCAGGTCGACCAGCGTGCCGCTGCCGAGGTCCACCGCGACAGGCACGTTGTGGCGGCGCGCCAGCGGCACCAGTTCCTCGACCGTGACTTCCCTGGTAAAGCCGGTGATCGCGTAATTGCTGGTGTGGACCTTCATCATCAGCGCCGTGGCGGTGCCGGCGGCTTCGTCGTAGTCCTTGCTGTGCGTGCGATTCGTGGCGCCCACTTCGCGCAGCGTGGCGCCGGCGCGCGTCATCACGTCGGGGATGCGGAACGCGCCGCCGATTTCCACCAGCTCGCCGCGCGACACGATCACTTCGCGCCCCTGCGCCAGCGTGTTCAGCATCAGCAGCACGGCGGCGGCGTTGTTGTTGACGATGGTGACCGCTTCGGCACCCGTCAACTTCAGCAGGTGTTCTTCGACGAGCGTGTCGCGGTCGCCCCGCTTGCCCGTCTCCAGGTCCCACTCGAGATTCATCGGCCAGCGCAGCGCGTCCGCGACGGCCTGCACGGCCACGTCGGGCAGCAGCGCGCGGCCCAGGTTCGTGTGCAGCACCGTGCCCGTCAGGTTGAACAGCCGGCGCATCCGCGAGCGGTTCGCGCCGGCCAGCCGGTCGCCCAGCGCAGCCAGCACGCCCGCTTCGGATGTGTCGGCCGCGCCGCCATCCAATAGCGTGGCGCGCAGGTCGCCCAGCAGTTCACGCAGCGCGTTGACGGTTTGTTCGCGGCCGTAGCGTTCCACCAGCGGCGCGCAGCCCGGTGCCGCCAGCAGCACGTGGACGGCCGGCAGCCTGAGGTTCGGTGCCGCCTGCGTCATTGCGCGCGCCTCATTCCGCCGAACCCAGCCGCAGCAGCGGATTGCCGCTGGCGCGGGCGTAGCCCAGTTCGGACACGAGCATGTCCAGCAGCAGGCTGGCTAGGTCGTCCGCCAGCGGATCGACGTTGTAGTCGTGCTCCTGGTTGAACACCTTGCGGTAGGTATGGCATTCGTCGCACGTTTCGGCGCGCGCCACGCGGGTGGGGTCGTTGGCCTTGTGGATCGTCTTGCCATCCTTGGCGGCCGCCTCGTTTTCGGCAATCGGGTCGGCATCGATGTCCGTCAGGCCCTGGTAGGCGATCTTGTTGTTCGCCTCGCAGCACGAACACTTGACGCGCACCATATGCCATTCGCTGGCGCACAGCGCGCAGTGCAGGTAGCGGTAGCCCTGCGACTGGCCGCCGATGCGGATCACGCTGGCAACGGGATGCGTGCCGCAGACGGGGCACAGCGTGCCGGTCGTCAGCGGTTGTGCCCAGCGCTCGTCCAGCTGGGCCGCCATGACGCTCCACGTGACCTGCAGCGCGGCGGTGATGAACGGCGCGTGCGCAGGGTCGATGCCTTCGGCGAATTCGCCGAGGATGGCATCGGCGGCGCCTTCCAGTTCCGCTTCGGTCAGCTTGCGCAGCGCGGCCAGTGCCGGCACCAGTGCCGGTACGCGGGTGGCGGTGACGTCGAGCTGGTCGAGAATGGCGGCAAACACCTTGCGCCACTCGGCCGGACGGGTGCCGGTGCCGGGCAGCGGCGGCATATTGTGTTCGTGCGCGACGCGCATCGCTTCCTGCGCCGGCAGCGGAATGCCGGCCGGCAGCAGCGTGGCGGTCACTGCCGCCTGCGCCTGCACGAGTTCGGCCATCAGCGCGACGTAGCTCGCCAGAGCTTCATCGACGGGGATGCCCTTGATGTTGTTGGCCGCGAGCTGGCGCAGGCGCTCGGCGCGCGCGGTGTAGAGGGAACCCGGCTGCGGCAGCAGCAGGCGGGGGATGGCGTTGTGATCGAGCGCTTCGATCTCGCCGGGTTGGAGCAGACGCTGTACCAAGATGATTTCCTTCATGGGGACAGTCGGTCAATGGGGACTGTCCCCGGTTTTGGGGACTGTCCCCGGGGTTGGTTTTGACTTTACTGAACGCAGGCAGAAAATCAACCCCGGGGACAGGCCCCTGCGGGGACAGTCCCCAATAAAAACCGGGCCACGCGGGCCCGGCCTATTTTAAGCGATTCCGCCGAAACGGGTCAGCGGCGGCTGTCCTTGCGGATCTCTTCCTCGAACCAGCGCGGATGGTGCTTGCGCGCCCAGCCGTAGGTCACCGTGCCGCGCACCATGGCGCCGATCGAACCCTTCACCCAGATACCGGCATAGATGTGGATGATGATCGACGTGATGATGCCGAACGCGCACACCGCATGCAGCAGCGAAGCGATGCGGATCAGCGGGATCGGGAACAGGTGCGAGAAGTACGCGCGCCACATGACGAAGCCGGTCAGCAGCAGACCCGTCATGCACAGGATCAGCACGTAGAACAGCATCTTCTGGCCCGCGTTGTAGCGGCCGACCTTCGGCAGCTTGTCTTCGCGGTGGGCCAGCACGTCCGGCAGGTGGGCGAACCATTCCTTGTCGCCCGGTTCCAGGTAATTGTGATGCCAGAAACGGATCACCATCACCATGAACGAGACGAACATCACCAGGCCGATGAACGGATGCAGGATCCGGGTCCACTGGCCGCCGCCCAGGAACACCGCCATCCAGGCGGTGGCAGGGTGGAACAGCGCGAGGCCGGAAACCGCCAGCAGGATGAAGCAGATGGCCGTGATCCAGTGGTTCGACCGTTCGTTCGGCGTGTAGCGGTCGAGCAGCGGATTGCCGTCCGCGTCGACTTTCACCTTGTGGTCAGCGTCCATCATTGCTTTCCTCCCTGATCTTCTGCGCCGCGTGGACGGCATCCTCTTCGTTCTTGCGGGTGACCTCGTTCGGACCGATGCGCGAATAGTGGAACCAGCCCACCACCGCGGCCGCCGCCATGCCGGCCAGCGCCACCGGTTTCGTCCAGCCCTTCCAGAATTGTACGACCGGGCTGATCGTCGGGTTGTTCCGCAGGCCGTGGTACAGCTCCGGCTGGTCGGCGTGGTGCAGCACGTACATCACGTGCGTGCCGCCGACGCCCAGCGGGTCGTACAGGCCGGCGTTCTCGTAGCCGCGCGACTTCAGGTCCTCGATGCGCTCTTCCGCATGGGTCTTCATGTCTTCCTTGGTGCCGAAGACAATCGCCCCCGTCGGGCAGGTTTTCACGCAGGCCGGTTCCTGGCCCACGCCGACACGGTCCGAGCACAGCGTGCACTTGTACGCGCGGTTGTCCTTCTTCGAGATGCGCGGCACGTCGAACGGGCAGCCGGCGATGCAGTAGCCGCAGCCGATGCAGTTTTCCTGATGGAAATCCACAATGCCGTTGGTGTACTGCACGATCGCGCCCGGTGCCGGGCAGGCTTTCAGGCAGCCCGGATCTTCGCAGTGCATGCAGCCGTCCTTGCGGATCAGCCATTCCAGGTTGCCGTCGGCCTTTTCGTGCTCCGAGAACCGCATCACGGTCCACGATTGCGGCGTCAGGTCCAGCGGGTTGTCGTAGACGCCCACATTGGTGCCCACCTCGTCGCGCAGGTCGTTCCACTCCATGCACGCCGTCTGGCAGGCCTTGCAGCCGATGCATTTGGAAACGTCGATCAGCTTCGCGACGGTGCCGGTGACGGGCTCGCGGGCAGCGGGAGGCTGCACCGTGGTGGCCGACAGGCGTTTGATGTCAAGAGATTGCAGTGCCATGATTATGCCTTTTCAACCTTGACGAGGAACGACTTGAATTCCGGAGTCTGGGAATTGCCGTCGCCCACCGCCGGGGTCAGCGTGTTCGTGAGGAAGCCAGGCTTGGTGAGGCCCTTGAAGCCGAAGTGCAACGGAATGCCGACCGTGTGGGTCGCCTTGCCGTCGATCTGCAGCGTCTTGATACGCTTGGTCACCACTGCCTTGGCGTAAATCACGCCCCGCTTGGACGAAACCTTGACACGGTCGCCTGCCACGACGCCGACTTCCTTCGCCAGGCCTTCGCCGATCTCCACGAACTGTTCCGGCTGCACGATCGCGTTCAGGCGGGCATGCTTGGTCCAGAAGTGGAAGTGCTCGGTCAGGCGGTAAGTCGTTGCCACGTGGGGGAAGTCCGTGTGCGTGCCCAGCTGTGCACGATCGCCCGGGAAGATGCGCGCACCAGGGTTGGTGGTGGCCTTCGGGTTTTTCGGGTGCAGCGGGTTGTAGCCCAGCGGATTCTCGAACGGTTCATAGTGCTCGGGGAACGGGCCCTCGTTCATCTGGCCGCGGGCGAAGAAACGCGCCACGCCTTCGGCATTCATGATGAACGGGTTCATGCCGTTGGCCGGGTCTTCGTCCAGCTTGAAGTCCGGCACGTCCGCGCCGCTCCACGAGGTGCCGTTCCAGCCGACCAGCTTGCGGGTCGGGTCGAACGGCTTGCCCTTGGTGTCGCACGAGGCACGGTTGTACAGCACGCGGCGGTTGGCCGGCCAGGCCCAGGCCCAGTTCAGCGTGTTGCCGATGCCCGTCGGGTCGCTGTTGTCGCGGCGGCCCATCTGGTTGCCCGCGGCGGTCCAGCTGCCGGCGAAGATCCAGCAACCGGACGACGTGGACCCGTCGTCCTTCAGCTGGGCGAAGCTGGCCAGCTGCTCGCCTTTCTTCAGCAATACCTTGGTCGGATCTTTCGGATCGGTGATTTCCTTCAACGCTTTACCGTTGAATTCCATGGCGATCTCTTCCGGCGTCGGGCTGTGCGGTTGCGCGTACGGCCACGTCATGTTCAGGATCGGATCCGGATACACGCCGCCTTCCGTCTGGTACATCTTGCGCAGGCGCAGCCACAGGCCCGACATGATCTCCAGGTCGCTCTTTGCCTTGCCCGGCGGCTCGGCGCCTTGCCAGTGCCACTGCAGCACGCGCGACGAGCTCACCAGCGAACCGCGCTCTTCGGCGAAGCACGAGGTCGGCAGGCGGAACACTTCCGTCATGATCTTGGTCGGATCGACGTCGTTGAACTCGCCGTGAGGCTTCCAGAACTCGCCCGTTTCGATGGCCAGCGGGTCCATCATGACGAGGTACTTCAGCTTGGACAGCGCTTCCAGCGTCTTCTGCTTGTTCGGCGCGGACGCCAGCACGTTGAAGCCCTGGCAGAAGTAGCCGTTGACCTTGCCTTGATGCATCAGCTCGATCGTCTGCAGCAGATCGTAAGGCTTGTCCAGCTTCGGCAGGTAGTCGTAGGCGAAGTTGTTTTCCTCGGTGGCGGCATCGCCCCACCACGTCTTCATGAAGCTGACGTGGAACTTCTTGTAGTTGCTCCAGTAGCTCAGCTGGTTCGGCCGCAAAGGCTTCGGTGCACGCGAATCGATGTACTTGCCGAAATCCTGTTCGCCTTCGAACGGCAGCGTCATGTAGCCCGGCAGCAGGTTCGACATCAGGCCCAGGTCGGTCAGGCCCTGGATGTTCGAGTGGCCGCGCAGCGCGTTCATGCCGCCGCCGGCGATACCGATATTACCCAGCAGCAGCTGGACGAGCGCGCCCATGCGCAGCGTCTGCGCGCCGGTGGAGTGGTGCGTCCAGCCCAGTGCGTACAGGATCGTGCCGGCGCGGCCAGGCACGGCGGTCGAGGCGAGCGTCTCGGCAACCTTGTGGAACTGTTCCGGCGACACGCCGCACACGCGCTGGACCATTTCCGGCGTGTAGCGCGAGTAGTGCTTCTTGAAAAGCTGGTAGACGCAGCGCGGGTGTTGCAGGGTCGGATCGACCTTGGCATAACCATCTTCGCCCATCTCGTAGTTCCAGCTGGCCTTGTCCGTGTACTTGCCGGCCTTCTCGTCGTAGCCGGAGAAGATGCCGTCGTCGAACGCGAAATCTTCGCGGACGATGAAGGACATGTCCGTGTAATTGAGGACGTATTCGTGCTGGATCTTGTCGTTCGTGATCAGGTAGTTCGCAATGGCGCCCAGGAACACGATGTCCGCGCCGGTACGCGTGGCAACATAATAGTCCGCCACGGACGCAGTACGGGTGAAACGCGGGTCAACCACGATCAGCTTGGCCTTGTTATGAGCCTTTGCTTCGGTTACCCATTTAAAACCACAGGGGTGTGCTTCGGCGGCATTGCCACCCATGACCAGAATCACATCGGCATTTTTAATGTCGACCCAGTGATTCGTCATCGCTCCACGGCCAAACGTCGGGGCAAGACCTGCCACCGTCGGACCGTGTCAAACACGCGCCTGGTTATCGAATGCGAGCATCCCCAGACTGCGGACAGTCTTGTGGGTCAGGTAGCCGACTTCGTTGCTGGCGGCGGAAGCTGCCAGGAAGCCGGTGGTCAGCCATCGGTTGACGGTCTGGCCCTGTTCGTTCTTCTCGATGAAGTTGGCGTCGCGGTCGGCCTTCATCAGCTTGGCGATGCGGTCAAGCGCGTCGTCCCAGGAAATCTTCTTCCATTCCGTGCCGCCCGGCTCCCGGTATTCCGGTTCCTTCAGGCGGTTCGGGCTGTGGATGAAGTCGATCAGGCTGGCGCCTTTCGGGCACAGCGTGCCACGGTTGACCGGGTGGTCGGCGTCGCCTTCGATGTGGATGATGCTGGCGGCCGCATTCTTGGCGCCATCGCCCAGGCCGTACATCAGGATGCCGCAACCGACGGAGCAGTAGGGGCAGGTGTTGCGGGTTTCGGTGGTGCGGGCAAGCTTGTACTGCCGGACTTCGGCCAGGGCCGTAGCCGGCGCAAAGCCGAGCGCCGCGATACTCGAACCCGCGATGGTCGCGCCGGTCACCCGGAGGAACTGGCGCCGTGACATCTGGTTCATGGGAATCCTTTGTGGGGAGTTTTGTTGCTAGTTATTTCAATCATCACGTTTACTACTATCAGCAGGGTCAAGTTTATCACCGCCGTGAATGTATTTTCAGGGCGAAACCTTAATTCCAGCCTCTGCAGGCACGATTCTACGTATTATCCCTTAGCAAAAACAACGCTGGTCTTTGCAAAAAATCCATGACTTGGATCAAATGTTATATAGAAGAGTGGAAATAAATGAGAATGAGTCTCAGTTAAATAACGGACCGTGGCCTTCGCCACGCGCCTGCAGTCCGCTTATGGCATCATCATCGTCCGATGTTCAATTCCGTGTCGCCATGATCCCATCCGCACCTGCCGCCTGTCCCATCCCATCCGGCGGAGAGCTGCCTGAGCCCACTGTCACGCACGGCGTGTTGCGCGTGAAGGACGGCATCCAGGCCGAAGCCGCGGATGCGCTGGCCGAAGAGGCGCCGGTGGCGCTGGTCTTCAACGGCATCTCGCACGCGGTGATGATGGCCACGCCCGCCGACCTGGAAGATTTCGCGGTGGGCTTTTCGCTGTCCGAGGGGCTCGTCGCCCATGCCGGCGAGATCTATGGCATCGACGTCGAGGCGGGCGAGGGCGGCGTGGCCGTGCAGCTGGAGATCGCGTCGCGCGCCTTCGTCGCCATGAAGGAACGCCGCCGGACGCTGGCTGGCCGCACCGGCTGCGGCCTGTGCGGCGTGGACAGCCTCGATCAGGTGTACCGCACATTGCCGCCGCTGCCGGTTGCCACGGTGCTGGCGGCAGAAGCGGTCCGCGCCGGGCTGGCCGCGCTGCCGTCCCACCAGGCGTTGAACAAGGTCACCGGTGCCACGCACGCGGCGGCGTGGTGCGACCAGGCCGGCAATATCGTCGTCGCCCGCGAGGACGTAGGCCGCCACAACGCGCTGGACAAGGTGATCGGCGCGCTGGCGCGCACGCCTTCGTTGCGCGGTGCCGAGGGCAAGGATGATGGCTTTGCGCTGGTGACGAGCCGCGTCAGCGTGGAGATGGTGCAGAAGGCGGCCATGGCGGGCGCCTTTGCGATCGTCGGCGTGTCCGCGCCGACTGCCGCCGCCGTGCGGATGGCCGAAGGCGCGGGGATGGTGCTCGTGGCGTTTGCCCGCGGCCAGAATTTTGTCTGCTATGCGGGGGCGGGGCGGCTGGCGCTTTGACAGTCGATGAGGTCTAATCCCACACGCCGCCGGGACGTGGGCTGACGCCACGCTTGCCTCGGCCGGGGTTTAATGGCGGTGAGGAAGCGCCATGGAAAATCACCCCGACACCCCGCAACATATCAACCTCCCATGCAGCACGCCACGCTATACGCTCGGCCTGCAGACCGTGGACATCGACGCCGTGCTGGCCGCCTGCGAACTGGTCGGCCAGGTGCTGCGTTCGCTCGCGCCCGATACCAACACGCGCGCGGCCGCGAAGCTGCTGGCCGAGGCCGCGCGGGAGGAACATCATGACGAGGCGCTGACACGATCGATGCTCGTGCAGGTGGCGCGGACGCTGCAGCGGCGGGGCTAACCGTCCGGAAACGGACAGCCGATTGTCCGCTTTCAGCCGTCCACCGCATCCCGCATCTCTCCTCCCACGGCTTGCAGCGTTGGCACGCAAGTTGCAACTACACCATCCATTTCATTGTTACAGTGAGGGATGGCCCCGATGTCGACAATCCGCTTCTTCGTGTGCGCCGCATGAGCGCGCGCCACTTCCGCTTCGGCTGGCGTGCGCTGGCGGCCGATCCCTGGCATGCCGTGGTCGCGCTGGGCGGTCTTGCGCTGGCTTGCGCGGCGTTCATCCTGCTCACCGGCTTTGTCCGCCATGCGTGGAACGTCAACGCCGGCATTCCCGGCGCGGACGACATTCATATTCTCAAGCAGCGCGACAACACGGCGGCGCAGGATCCATGGTACGACCAGGCGCCGATGGCGCTGGCCCCGGTCGCGGCGGCCCTGCCGGGCGTCACCGCCGCGACGGCCTTCGTGCCGCTGCGGCCCGAGGCGAAGAAACTGCTCGTCCGCGCGAACGGACGGCTCGCCGAACTGCCCGGCCTGACGGTGTTGCCGGGCTTCGCCGCGATGCTCGGCCTGCGGGCGCAGCACGGCGACCTGCGTGCGGCGCTGGAAAGCCCGGACGGCATCGTGCTCACCGCCGTGGCGGCGCGGCGCCTGTTCGGCACTGCCGATGCCGTCGGCCGCACGCTGCGCGCGGAAGGGCAGCTGCTGCGGGTCGCTGCCGTGCTGGCGCCGCAGGCTGGCCGCACCACGATCACCTTTGACGCGCTGACCGGCGTGCGCAGCGCGATCGTCGAACCGGCCATTCGCGAAGAGTTGCTGACCGCCCGCCAGGGCTGGCCGGGCAAGGTGCTGGTGCGGCTGGCGCCCGGCACATCCGTGGCGGCGGTGCGGGCGGCGCTGCAGCAGGCCACCGACCGCATGCCGGCGCTGCAGCGCCATGCGCCCGACGTGCTGGCCCGGCTGGCCGGCCGCAAGCCCCTCGAGATCGACATCGTGCCGCTGCGGCATGCGTATTTCGACGACACCATCGGCGGCAATTTCGTGTTCGGTGCGGGCGAACGCAGCAATCCCGTGCTGGTGGCGGGCCTCGCTGCCGCGGCAGTGGCGATCCTGGCGCTGGCGGCGTTCAACTATGTCAACCTGGCTGCCGTGCGGGTGCTGCGGCGGCAGCGCGAGATTGCGCTGCGCAAGGTGCTGGGCGCGAGCGCGCGCGGCATCGTTCTGCAATGCGTCGCGGAGGCGCTGCTGGTGGTGCTGCCGGCCATGGCGCTGGGATTGCTGATTGCGTGGCTGGCGCTGCCGGCGTTCGCGGCGCTGATGGGCCGCGACCTGGCCGGCATGCTGACCCCGGCGCATGTGCTGACGGTACTGGCAACCGGCTGCGCGCTGGCGCTGGTCACGGCGGCGTGGCCGGCATGGCTGGCGCTGCGTGTGCATCCGGAACAGGCGCTTGGCGGCCGGCCGGAAACGGAGTCGCGCGGCGCCGCGCGCACGCGCCGTGTGCTGACGGCGCTGCAGATGGCCGGCGCGATGGCATTTGCCGGCGTGGCACTGGCGATTGCCTGGCAGGCCCATTATGCGGCAGGGGCGGCGCCCGGCTTCGATCCCGCCCCGCTGACCATCGTCGACCTGCCCGAGCAGGTGCGTCACAGCGCGGCGGCCCGTGGTTACGCCGCGGCGCTGGCGGCGCAGCCCGGCATCGACGGCGTGGCCGTGTCGCTCGATGCCGTCGGCCGCCGCGACGATACCTGGTTCCGCGAACTGCAGCGGCCCGGTACCGCGCCTGTCTCGATGGAAATGAAGTCGGTCGGCGCGAATTTCTTCGAGGTGTACGGACTGCGGGCGGAAGCAGGGCGCCTGTTCGCCGCCCGCACGGACCGCGATGACGACCCCGTCCCGCTGGTGCTGAACGCCGCCGCTGCCCGCGCGCTGGGCTTTGCCACCCCGGCCGCGGCGTTGGGGCAGACCGTATTGTTCCGCGAATACGACGGCAAGGTGCAGGCCAAGCAGGTGGTCGGCATCGCGCCGGACGTGCGCTTCCAGTCGCTGCGCGAGGCACCGGCGGCGATTGCCTACGAGCTCCACACGCTGGGTTCGACGCTGACGGTGCGTTCCCGCCTGCCTGCCGCGCGCGTCGAGGCGCTGGCAAGGCAGCTGTTTCCACGCTACTTCCCGGAGGCATTGCCCAAGGTGCATCGCGCCGGCGCCGTGCTGGCGCAGAATTATGCCGACGATACCCGACTGGCGCGGCTGCTGCTGATCGCCACCGGCGTCGCGCTGGCCATCGCGGCATGCGGCAGTTATGTGCTGTCGGCGCACGTGGTGCAGCGGCGGGCGCGCGAAATCGTGCTGCGCAAGCTGCATGGCGCGCGCGGCGCGGCGATCGGCGGGCTGGTCCTGCGCGAGATCGGCACGCTGGCGCTGGCCGCGGCGGCGGTTGGCCTGCCGGTGGCGGCGCTGGTCAGCGAACGGTATCTCGCCGCGTATGTGGAGCGGGCGCCGGCCGGCGGCTGGGCGCTGGCTTGTGCGCTGGCCGCAACCGTGCTGGTGGCGCTTGGCGCGGCGGGGCGGCATGCGTGGATGGCGATGCGGGTGTTGCCGGCGCGGGCGTTGCGGATGTGATGGGCCAGCATTGAGACGGTGCCGAAAAATCCGTTGCGCCATTGCAAGCCGAGACCGCCCGAGCGTGACCGGCTCGAGAAGCCATGCCAAAACGGTCTAATATTTCGCCGGCGGCGCGGGTGGGGAGTCCGTTTTAGATCCGGGCCGATTTTACTTGGACCAGAATCGACTTTCGGCGGACTTTTCTGGTCTGCATTAGCGCCGGGCGCGCCGGATTTCGGCCGGATTAGACCAGAAAAGCCTCAATTAGATCGATCTGGACTGGTGCCTGAAAAGGCTCACCCACACGCCATTCTCGCCATCGTCCAGAGTGGATCTGGTCCACAGGCCATCAAGCCTGCTGCATCAACCCCAACGCCACCGCGGCAGCCCGCACCAGCGCCGCCGGCCCCACCGGCTTCGCCACGTGTTCGGTGAATCCCGCCGCCAGCACCCGCTCGCGTTCGCGCATGCCGGCAAACGCCGTGAGTGCCAGAGCCGGCAGGCTTTCGCAGCCGGGCAGGGCACGCACGCGCCGCAGCAGTTCGTAGCCGTCCATGCCGGGCATGCTGATGTCGCTGACCAGCAGGGCGGGGCGGACCCGCGACACCAGTTCCAGCGCGGTGGCGCCGCTGTCGGCCGCATACACGCGGGCGTTGGCGGCGACGAGGATGCGGCGCAGCACCTCCAGCGAGTCGGTCTGGTCTTCGACGGCGACGATGACGGCGCCGCCCAGGTCGGGCAGGCTGCCGTCCGCCTCGTTCGCGGTGCGCGGCATCGGCGCTTTCGCCACGTTGGCCGCCAGCGGCAGCGCGATCGTAAACGTCGTCCCGCGGCCTTCGCCGGGGCTGGTCACGCGAATCGTGCCACCCTGCAGTTCCACCAGCTGGCGGGCGATCGACAGGCCCAGGCCCAGGCCGCCGTGGCGGCGCGTCGTCGATGCGTCGGCCTGGCGGAAGCGGTCGAACACGTGCGGCAGGAAGTCGGCGCGGATGCCGATGCCGGTATCGGTCACGCGGATCGTCACGCCGTCCGCCGCCGTGGTCAGCGACACGGCGATACGGCCGCCCGGTTCCGTGAACTTGACGGCGTTCGACAGCAGGTTGCCCATCACCTGCTGCATGCGGCCCGCATCGACCAGCACGGGACCGGCGCTGCTGTCCAGGTCCGCCGCGACCGTGATGCGCTGCGCCAGCGCGGCCGGGCGGATCGCATCCAGCGCCGCCGTCATGAATTCGGCCGGCCAGGCCGCTGCCTGCTCGACCTGCACCTTGCCGGAGATGATGCCGCTCATGTCGAGCAGGTCGTCGATCATCTGCACCTGGGCGCGGGCGTTGCGGGCGATCGCCGCCAGGCCGCGCTGCAGCGTGGCTTCGTCGCGGGCGCCCTGTTGCAGCAGCTGCGACCAGCCCAGCACCGCATTGAGCGGCGTGCGCAGTTCGTGCGACAGGGTGGCCAGAAATTCGTCCTTCAGTTGCGACACGCGCTGCAGCTGCACGTGCGCCTCGTGCTCGTGCAGGAACTGCGAGCGGCGCTCCTCGGCGGTGGCCAGCGACGCGGCCATCACATGGGTGCGCGCTTCCAGCCGCGCATCGTAGATGGAGACGATCAGCGCGATGGTGAGGATGCCGGCCGTGCCCAGCGTGACGAAGACGGCCAGGTTGGTCTGGTCCATGCCGGCGCCGGCCGCGCCGCAGATGCTGCCGATCGGGAAGCGGGCCGCCGCCATGCCCGTGTAATGCATGCCGGCGATGGCCAGGCCCATCACGACGGCGGCGGACACCTGGATCAGCGTGGCGCGCGGCGAACGGTGGCGCAGGCGGTAGGCGATCCACAGCGAGCCGGCCGATGCGGCCACGGCGATCAGCAGCGACACGGCCAGCGCGAACGGTTCGTAGTCGATGCCCGGTTCCATGCGCATTGCGGCCATGCCGGTGTAATGCATCGAGTTGATGCCGAAGCCCATCAGCAGCGCGGCGGCGACGAGGCGGCCGGACGGCACGGTGCGGTGGCGAAGCTGCCACAGCGCGAGCGCCGTCACGATGGTGGGCAGCAGCCAGGAAAGGAGGGTGATATGCAGGTCGTAGCCGAGCGGGATCGGCAGCCGGAACGCCAGCATGCCGATGAAGTGCATGGCCCAGATGCCGGTGCCGAGGGCCAGCGCGCCGCCGGCCGTCCACATGACGCTGGCCAGCCCCTGCGAACTGCGCACCCGGTCCGCCAGGCTGAACCCCGTGAACGACGCAAAGATCGCAACGAGGATCGACACAAGGACAAGATCGGGATGGTAGTAACCGCTGAGCATGGATTCAATGGCCGGATGGGCTGGTTGCCACTATACCGGACTACGACACAAAAAGTGGGACGGTTGTGTAACAGTCGAGATACCCGGGCCGGCTGCGCGCAGCGGCAAGCCCTGCTACCATGCGCGCATTCTGTGGAGCAGCCATGTGTGTGAATTATGTAACAGTCAAGCGCGACAGCCTCGCGCAGTTCGGCGCGGCCGGCGAGCTGGCGGCCGAATGGGAAGAAGAAGTCTGGCAGGACTACGCCGCGCCGATCGTCGTCGGCACGCCGGCTGGCGGCCGGCGCTGCCTGGTCGGCAGCTACGGCATGGTGCCGCAGCACCGCCTGGCGCCGGGTACGCGGGCCTACTCAACACTTAACGCACGCGGTGAAACGGCGGCCACGCTGCCCAGCTACCGCGACGCGTGGGCCGCGTTCCGCTTCTGCCTCGTGCCGATGGAGCGGTGGTTCGAGCCGAATTACGAAAGCGGCCGGCACGAACGGTGGGCCATCGGCCGGGCCGACGGCGCGCCGCTGGCCGTGGCTGGCTTATGGCGCGCCTGGGAACAGCCGGGCGGCCGGCGCGTCTGCTCGTTCACGCAGTTGACGGTGAATGCGGACGAGCATCCGCTGCTGTCGCGTTTTCACCGCCCCGGCGACGAGAAGCGCGCGCTGGTGCCGGTCGATCCGTCGCAATACGATGCGTGGCTGCAATGCCGCGACTTCGCCGTGGCCCGCGCGCTGCTGGCGCTGCCGGATGCTGAACTGCTGGTTGCCGGCCCGGCACCGCTGAACGGTATCGAACCGCCGCAAGCCGTATTGTTTTGATGCCGCGGCAAGTTTAACGAAATATAAAGTATAAATCTTTTATAACGTTTCCCAAATAAGCGGCATTTAAGGATTTCTGCAGTTGATATGTCCACGCTCCGCCTGCATATCGGGCAAGTACCCCCACAAGGAGAGAGTGATGGAACGGTTACCCGACAGTGGCGCAACGCAGGACGACAGCGCCTACAACCCCGGCCGCCTGCTCGACACGCTGGCCGAGCGGCTCGGCGCGAAAAACGATGCGGCGCTGTCGCGCGCGCTGGAGGTGGCGCCGCCCGTGCTCAGCAAGATCCGCCATGGCCGCCTGCCGGTGGGGGCGACGATCCTGCTGCGCATGCACGAGGCCAGCGCCATTCCCATCCGCGAACTGCGCGACCTGATGGGCGACCGGCGCAGCCGCATGCGCATGAGTCCCCAGGAGTTCCGGCCGAAGACGGCGGAGCAGGGCGACCAGCCGTCGCCGCACAACTGACTTGATTCCGGCGGCAGTACCCTCCTTTGGTTCGATTGTGCCCGCCGCGCCGCGGCGGCTACAATCGGCGTGTACCAACACGGGAGAATAGCCGACGAGCCGCAGGCTTGCCGGCGTGCGGCATGAGAACAGGCGAACTACGGCAGTTTCATTATTTCCTCATCCTGGCGCAGGAGCTGCACTTCGGCCGTGCGGCCGAGCTGTGCTTCATCACCCAGCCGGCGCTCAGCCAGCAGATCGCGCGGCTGGAAGAATCCATCGGCGTCAAACTGTTCCTGCGCGAAGGCCGGCAGGTGGCGCTGACGCCGGCCGGCGAGGCGTTTCGCGACGGCGTCCGGCAGGTGTTCCGCCTGATCGAAGACACCACACGGCTGACCCGCGCAGCGGGCGGTTTCGACGATTATCGCCTTGCCATCGGCATGGTCGAATATGCCCACGTGCCCGTGCTGCCCGCCGCGCTGAAGCGGCTGCAGGCGCTGTATCCGGAAGCAAAGCTGGCGCGCCACGAACTCGATGCGGCGGCGCAGATCGATGCGCTGCAGGGCGGCCGCATCGACATCGGCATCGGCGTCGTGATGGACGATCCCGCCGCGCTGCTGCCCGCCGACGGCAGTATCGGCGCCGCGCCGTTGCTGGCATCGCGCTGGCGCCTGCTGGTCACCGATGACCACCCGCTGGCGCAGGCGGGCGAAATCGACATCGCCCAGCTGGTGCGCGAGCGGATCGTGATGTTTGCGCGCGACGTGAATCCGTCCGTGTACGACGCGCTGCAGGCGGCCTGCCGCCGCGCCGGCCATACGCTGCGCACCGTGTATGAAACCACGCAGCCCCAGGCGGGCGTGCAACTGGCCCGCGAAGGCGTGGGCAGCATGCTGGGCAGCGGCTTCGTGCTGGGCGAGCAGGTGACGGGCATGCGGGGAATGACGGCGCTGCCGGTACGCGGCCTCGCGCCGCTGGCCATGCATGCTTTCTGGCGCAGGCAGGAAGCGCGGCCGATGGTGCTGGACTTTCTCGACCTCGCCCAGGAAGAAGCGCGCCGTTGCGAAATGGCGGTACGCACGTGACGTTCAGCGCCGTGCGGCGTTGCTGACCATCTCCAGCGCCAGCGCAACCGCGAAGGCCAGTGCCGAGGCGATGAAGATCGGGTGGTGCTGGCCGCCGCCGTGCGCGAACAGATAGGAGAAGCCGTAGCCGGCCAGCGCCTGGAACAGCGCGAAGGTCGTCGTCGCATGGCCCCAGGCGGCGTGCTGCGCATGGGCGTCGCCCGGCAGCATCTCGTGCAGCCGGCCGATCATCAGCGTGACGACGCCCGGCGTGAATGCACCCAGCAGCAGTCCGGCCGCGGCCAGCGCCGCCAGTTGCGGCGCCTGCGCCAGCAGCAGCGCGGCGCCGCAGGACAGCACGATGCCCAGCCGCAGCGCGCGGCCGAAGCCCACGCGGTCGGCCACCAGGCCATACAGCACGGGGCCGGACATGGCGCCCACGCCGTACAGTATCCAGCACAGCGCGCCGGCCGACGTGCCCAGCGCCAGGCCGCGCGACACGTAATCGACGAGGAACACGGCCGCGCCCAGCAGGCCGACAGCCACCGCGGCATAGGCGCCATACAGCAGCCGCACCGCCGTGGGCATTGGCTGCGGTTTATGTTCGGCCGCCTGCGCATGGGCATGGCCAGGCCAGGCGCGCCATGTCAACGCGGTGAGGAGAGCGGACAGCGCGGCGAGCCCCAGCCAGGCAGCGGCAACGCCCGCGTGCAGCAGCAGCGGCACCACCGTGCCCGACGCCACGATGCCCGCGCCGATGCCCATGAAGATGGCGCCGCTGGCCAGGCCGCGACGGGCCGGCGCCACCATCGGCAGGATCGTCTGCGCCACCAGCACCATCACGACGGCGCCGGCAAAGCCGGAAACCAGCCGCCACGCGAAGTACCACAGCATCGAGACAGGCACGGCACAGGCGGCGAAGGACAGCGTGGCCGCCGCCATCATCAGCCGCAGCATCGTGCGGTTGCCGTAGCGGGCGCCCAGCATGCGGCCGGACAGCGCGCCCGCGAAATAGCCGGCGAAGTTGGCGGCACCCAGGTAGACGACGTCGCCGGCGCCGAACCAGTGGGCCTGGATCAGCGGCGGAATCAGCGGCGTGTAGGCGAAGCGGGCCAGCCCAATGGCGACGAGGCTGGCCGACAGTCCGGCGAAAATGGCGGGCCAGGGCGGCGGTGACGTGTCGTGCAGCGCGGCGGTTTGGGTGGTCATCACGGCTCCTTGTGCGGTGGCAGCGAAAGCGCTGTCCGATGCTCCCTATCGTGGGGATGGTGGGGCGGGATGACTAATTACAAATGCGGAGGACGTCGATAAGCTGTGGCTTATCGGTGGCATGCCGGGAATGCAAAACGCCCGGCCGGCGGTTGAACCGCGGGCCGGGCGCCTGGGTGAGCTGCGATCAGTTCGGGCGGGTATTGCCGTCCATATAAGCTGCGCCCCACATTTCGAACAGGCGGCGGATGCGCGCGCGCCAGGAGATGGACACACCGTCCGCCACGCTGCGGCGCGTGCTGACGGGCAGGTAGGTGCTGGAAGTGAAGATCGTCATGGCAGTATCTGTTGGAATGAGTTTGGATGTAGCTAGAATACTGCACCGCAACAAATAAAGAAAATTTCGATTTCTGATTCTGGCTATTCGATTTGTGAATGATTGTCTGCCATGAAAGGCCGCTCAAGGGACCGGCGGCTTGCCGTAAAAGAGCGGCGCGCCATTGAGCGCAACCTCGATGCGGTCGAGAATGAAGCCCGGATCGAGCGCGTAAACACGCAGGCGGTGCGGACCGGCAGCCAGTGCCGGCAGCGTCAACGTGCGCACCGCCGTATTCGACAGCACGTTCCTCTTCCATTCGTCGCTGCGGCCGCGGGTGGCGAAATCCAGCGTTGTTGGCGGCTCGTCGTCGAGCGCCACGGCGATACGCAGCCGGTTGGCGGACGTCAGCGGATGGACCGGCAGCGCCACGATCTTCAGCTGGACAGCACCCGATGCCTGACTGTCGAACCAAAACACGGCGGCGGGCGCGCCTTCCGCTTCCTCGCGCGAGGCCAGTGAAAAGTCCGACCGAAGTGCCGTGCCGAAGCTGCCCACGTCGATGACGCTCCAGCCAGGCGCCGTCTGCGCTGCCGCTGCCGGCAGCGTGATGATCCGGTCCGTGCGCGGCGGCGGCTCGGCTGGCGCGCGGTCATCTCGCACCGCCTGGCCATACGCAGGGAACACGGGCGCCGCAAACACGGGCAGCCGGCGCGGCGCGGCGTCCATCATGCCGCGCCACTTGCCGCCGCCCAGCGCGTTGTAGCTCGCCGTGTCCGCAACGATCGCCGCCTGGGCCGCCGCGGCCTGCTGTGCATACGAGCCGGCGGAGGCGCGACCCATGCGGCCCTGCTGGGCGGCGAGATCGAATTTCAGGATGCGCGCATTCAGGTTGGCCGCCGCGCGTACCGGGTAGAGCACCAGCTGGAAGTACGCGTCCCGGCGCTCCGGGCCCAGTGCTGCGCCGGCGGCTTCCGCGCGCTGCACCAGTGCCGCGTAGCGCGCCAGCCGCCGCTCGGCTTCCTCGCCGCCGGACTGCATGTAGTCCGTCTGCCGTGTCGGCGTGGTGGGCTCCGTCTGGCTGAAGCCCATGAACTCCGGCCGGCGTTCCCATGCCAGCGCGTAGAACTCCATCATGATGTCCGCGAGGATGCCGCCGTGCGCCGTGCCGAATTGCGTGGCCATCCACGCCTGCAGGTGATCGCGCGCGCTGCGGTCGAGCTGGCGGCTGTCGAAGGCCAGGTCGAGGAAGTACTGGGTCAGGTATTCGCCGGGCTTGATGTCGCCAACGTTGGCCACCCACGCCCGATGCGTATTTGTCGCCACTGCACGCTGCATCTGCTCGCGCACGAGGCCCGGATGCGTCGTGGCGAGCCACAGGTAATCGTGCGGCCGGCCCCGGTACGACAGGTGGTAGTACAGCCCCATGCCGCCGCTGCGCGCGGCTTCGCGCGGCGTGCCCAGCTGATGCAGATAGCCGTAGTTATCGTCCGGCCAGACCAGCGTGACATCGTCCGGCACCTGCAGGCCGCTGTTGTAGATGTCGAGGACCTCCTTGTACACGGTGAGCGCCTGCGGGATCTGCGGCAGTGGTTTGCCGTGCGCTTTCGCGAGCATCGCGCGCTGGACGCCGATCACGTCGGCCACGCCCCGGCGCGCCTGATCGATCGAGGCGGCGCCCTCCATCGCCGAGTCGTGCACGCCGCGGATGCCCATCGAGTACATGTTCTCGTAGCTGTGCACCGCATCGACGCGCTGCTGCCAGTAGCGCACCAGCGCGTCGCGATTGGTGAAGAAATTGAACGGCCCGTCCTGCTGCGTTTTCCACTCGCGCACGTTATTGCGCATCATCGGTTCGGCATGCGACGTGCCGACGACGATCGCGTAATCGTCCGCCGTCTGGGCATTGCCCGGCATCTGATAAAACGGCCGTGTGACATCGTGCATCGCCGGCCACACGAGATTGGCCTTCAGGCGCCACATCAGTTCGAAGATGCGGGCATAAGTGGCAGGGCCGATGTCGCCGGCCGGATCGTGCCGCGCGGCCCACGGCTGCAGGCCCCAGTCTTCGTCGTTGAGGAAGATGCCGCGATAGCGCACGGACGGCGCATCGGACAGCATCCGGTCGCCGTTTATCGACACGGTGTCGCGCGCTGCCGGGGTAACGTCGGCCCACCATTCCCAGGCGGAGACGCCCAGTTCGCGCGTCAGGTCGATGGCGCCGTAGATCGCGCCGCGCGTATCGGAACCGGCGATCACCAGCAGCCGGGTGCCGGGTTTTGCGCGGGACGCGATGCCGACGCGGATGTAGCGTTCCCACTCGCCGGCCAAGGCGGAGAAGTCGATGCCTTCCCGTTGCGCCACCTCGCGCAGCAGCGGCGCATCGTGGCGGCCGATGACGATGCAGACCGCCGGGCAGTCTTCAATCCGTTGGAGCTCTGGCGATGGCGCACCGCCGACGGCCTGCAGATCCTTGCGCAGCAGGCTCGCCGCCAGGTGCATCGTCCGGGTATCTTCGGCCAGTACGGCCGCCATACCGGCAGATGATTTCAGTACGAAGTCGGCGGCGCAGGCCTGGCCGCAGAGCAGAAGGAGACAGGCAAGTGAGCGGAGGGGCATGGGTTCCAGGCGCGTGCGGGGACGGCTGGAACCTTAGCATGGACCATCCGGCCCGGCGCGGGCCGAATGGTCAAGGATGTGAGTGATTCGTTCCGGCGAGTGCCTACGAAATATCCACGTCCTGGTTTGCTTCCCCGTACGGATGGATCGTCACGATGTGACCGTCGGCATCGTAGAACAACTCGGTGACCTTCACGGAACGCAGGTGCGTGACGCCGCCCGACAGGCTGCTGTCGTGATAGAACAGGAACCAGCGGCCATCGGCTGCGACGATCGAGTGGTGTGTCGTCCAGCCGATCACCGGCGTCAGGATTTTGCCCTGGTACGTGAACGGGCCGTAAGGGCTGTCGCCGGTGGCGTAGCACAGGAAGTGCGTGTCGCCGGTGGAGTACGAGAAGTAGTACTTGCCGGCGTGCTTGTGCATCCACGGGCCTTCGAAGTAGCGCCGGTCGTGGTCGCCGGCCAGCAGCTCGTTGCCGTTCTCGTCGAGGATCACCACGGCGCGCGGCGCTTCGGCGAATTCCTTCATGTCGGCGGACAGGCGCGCCACGCGGGCCGATAATGCCGGCTGGTCCGCTGGCGGTTCTTCGTTCGCAGCGTCGTACTCGTTGTCGCGGTACTTCTGCAACTGGCCGCCCCAGATGCCGCCGAAGTAGATGTAGTGCTCGCCGCCATCCTCGAACACGGCGGGGTCGATCGAGTAGCTGCCCGCGATCGGCGCGGCTTCCGGCACGAACGGGCCGGTCGGCTGGTGGCCGATGGCCACGCCGATCTGGAAGATGCCGTCCGCCTTCTTGGCCGGGAAGTACAGGTAGTACTTGCCGTCCTTGTGCGCCGCATCCGGCGCCCACATCTGGCGTTCGGCCCACGGCACGTCCTTCACGTGTAGCGCGACGCCGTGGTCGGTCGCCTTGCCGTCGGCGCTGTCCATCGACAGCACGTGGTAGTCCTCCATGCCGAAGTGGTCGCCGTTATCGTTGAACGGGATGCCAGCTTCGATGTCGTGCGAAGGGTAGATGTAGATGCGGCCGTCGAATACGTGGGCCGACGGGTCGGCCGTGTAGAGGTGCGTGACGAGTGGTTGCGAGATCGCCTGCGCGTTCAGTTCCTGCACGCGCGTCGCGGTATTGTTGTCTGCCATGTCGGTTACCGTTTTGATTGGGTGATGAAAAATCAGGCCTGCGCGGCGGCGCGGCGCATGCCGAGTTCCAGCTCGATCGTGCGCTCGGTCGACTTGCGGATCTCGTAGAACACCAGGCAGGCGGCGCCCAGCAGGAACGGGATCGACGCATACACGCTGACGGACAGGCGGATGCCATCCGCGACGGCGGGTGCCTGCGTGGCCAGTTGCGCGTCGTAGCCGACCACCGACAGCAGCAGCGCCACCAGCGCGCCGCCGATCGACAGGCCCGCCTTCAGGCCGAAGATCATCGCCGAGAACAGCAGCGCCGTGGCGCGGCGGTTGTTCTTCCATTCCGAGTAGTCGGCCACGTCGGCGATCATCGCCCACAGCAGCGGGATCGTGATGCCGTAGAAGAAGCCGTGCAGCAGCTGCGACACGAAGATCAGGCCGATCGACGTGGACGAATAGAAGTAGAACGCCAGCATGAACAGCGTGGAGATGACGAGTGCCACGGCATACACGTCGCGCTTGCCGAAGCGGTCGGCCAGCGGCTTCGAGAAGCCGATCCCGATGATCATCATGACGATGCCGATGGCATTGAACACGCTGAACGCCGAAGTTGCGGGATCTTCCGGCCACAGGAACTTGGTCAGGCCGATGCCCGTCAGCAGCGCGTTCAGGCCGTTGATGAAGGCGACGAAGCCGATATCGTGCAGGAAGGCGGCCAGCGCCTGCGCATCGAGGAAGCTGCGGAAGTAATAGATGTACATGCCGCCCTTCAGCGCGAGCGTGACGAACACGAGGATCGTCAGCACCAGCATCACCACCCACGGGCGGTTGCCCAGCAAATCCCTGATGTCCTGGCCGATGCTGGAGCGCTGCGCCGCCGTCGGCACGATGCGTTCCTTCGTCGTGAAGAAGGTGATCAGGAAGCAGATCGTGCCGGCGACGGCAAAGATGATCATCGTGTTCTGGAAGCCGGCAACCTTGTCGCCGTTGCCGAGGATGAGCACCAGCGGCAGCAGCAGCACCTGGATGATGAACTGGGCGACCATCACGGCCACGAAGCGGTACGACGACAGGCTGTTACGCTCGGCCATGCTGCCGGTCAGCACGCCGGACAGCGCGGAGTAGGGCAGGTTGTTGGCCGAGTAGATCAGCATCAGCAGCACGTAGGTCAGCGTTGCGTAGATGACCTTGCCCTGTTCGCCCAGGTCCGGCGTGCTGAAGGCGAGGATGGCGACGAGGCCGAACGGCACCGACGTCCACAGGATCCACGGCCGGAACTTGCCCCAGCGGGTGACGGTGCGGTCGGCGATGAGGCCCATCACGGGATTGAAGCACGCGCCGACCAGGCCGCCCGCAAAGATCACCGTTGCCGCCGCGTTGGGCGACAGCTTGAACACGTCCGTATAGAAGAACGCGATGAAGGTCAGCAGGGTCTGGAAGATGAGGTTGGCGGCAAGGTCGCCCAGGCAGTAGCCGACCTTTTCGGTCACGCTCAACCGTTCCGTCGCAACGGCGGTGGTGCTAGTCATGTTGTCTCGCTTTATCGTTATTTGTGTCGCCGCGCTTCGAGCGGGCGTACATGATAGTAACACCAAAATTATCTTAAATCGATAGCGCAACCATTGGCCGTTGAATCATTTTTTGTGAAAGGCGTTGGAGGGGGACTGTCCCCGAATGGGGCCTGTCCCCGGGGTTGCTTTTGACGTTGGTGGCAGGTGCATACGCGAGCAGGAGCTTCTTCGCTGAATCGCGTCGACGATGGCCGATGAAGCCGGAGAGGCAACCCCGGGGACAG
>DKJA01000145.1 GCA_002454505.1 Oxalobacteraceae bacterium UBA6704 | reverse complement strand
GGGCATGGGGTGGCGCGGGCGGGGCAGGGAATGGTGATCACAACGGAGGCCCGGTCCGCCGCCTCCTCCTCGGTCAAGGACATCAGCGAAACGGTGCAGCGGCTGACGGTTGCAGCGGGAATCCAGGAGCAGCTGGCCAGCGTAGCGGAGCACCATGGCGCTCAGGAGACAGCGCAGCAAAGCGACGTGGCGAAAGATCTGGCGACCCAGAACGATGGGATACGTGGAGGCGGGAAAGGCAGCTTCCCGGAACTGGGCGAGCCGCATCTGGTCATCGCCAGTCCTGCCGGGATCGAGCTCACTTCGGCGCAGTCAACGCACATTGCGAGCGCCCGCCACACGGCGATCAGCAGCGGCAAGAGCCTGTCGATCGCCAGTGCAGACAGTCTGTTCGCCAGCATCGGCAAGACCTTCCGGCTGTTCGTCCACAAGGCTGGCATGAAGCTGATCGCGGCCAGCGGCAAGGTGTCGATACAGGCGCAAAGCGACAACGTGGACGTCATCGCGAACAAGGTGCTTGCACTGCTCAGCGAAACGGATTGGGTGGAAATCCGCGGCAAGAAAGGCGTACGACTGCACGGCGCCAATCACATGCTGGAAATCGGCGAGAAGGTGCAGTTCTTTACGTCGTCTCCCGTTCTGTTCAACGGCAACCTGGAAACGCTGGCGCCGAAGAGCATCTCGCAGTCGTTCAACGAGCGTCCGGCCGACTGCAAGTTCGACCAGGAGGTCAGCCTAATTCATGTCGATGACAAGCCTGCAGCTGACGTCTCCTACGAAGTGCTACGCGAAGACGGTGCCGCGATGCCTGGAAAGAGCGCCGGCAGCGGCAGCACCGGAGTGCAGAACAGTACCAGCATGGACAGCTACACGATACGGTGGAAAGGAGAACTCCCATGAGCGGCGATTCGAAGCTGAACGAACGAGGCAATCACCAAGGCGAATTCACGCTGGGCGTAGGCGGCTGGGCCGAATACACGGTCAACCTCACGCTCACGGACGACAAGGTGCGGCATGACGTGACTGTGCCGCCGGGTAAGGTCATTCCCGTAATTTTTCTGCCTGGGGTGATGGGGAGTAATTTGCGGATGAGTAAGAAGCGGCAGAAGGAATTAGAAAGAGAGGACAACCGCTCGTGGCGGCCGGACGACATGGTTTCCGTGGGTGGACAGATTGAAGTAGTGCGTGGCGTGGAGCTGGGAGGATGGTTCAAGAATGCGACACCGGCCCAGCGGCAACTGGCATTGGATCCGAACGAAACGGAAGTCGAGTACTACCATTACACGACAAAGCACGATCGGTTTGATCCCGAAGGTTCTGAAACACTCGCCGCCGATGCGCTTCACCAGAACGTTCCGGACAGTCTGGCTTCAATTCCGCCGTTGCTGGGACAACGACTGACAGAACGCTTTGCGAACACCGATGTACACCGCAAACCAGGGAAGCGCGCTACCCCGGCGCAACTTGCCCGCTGGCGCGGATGGAGCGAAATCCTGTTCGCTGGGGCATACGGTGACATGCTTCAGTACGCCGAGCGCCATCTGAACAATATGTTTGTGAAGGGTAAATTGCATGAGATGTGGCGGCCCATCCTGAAGGATCCTCGTGAAATGGGGGCAACGGGAGGCACGCCGTTGACCGAAGCGGATCTCAAGAAGATTTCCGGCTGCTGGTATCCGGTTCATGCGATGGGTTACAACTTCCTCGCGAGTAATGGGGATTCTGCTGTCAGCGTAGCTGCACGCATCCGCGGCCTAGTGAGCGCCTATGCAAAGCGAGGATTCAAGTGCCGTGAGGTGATTATCGTTACGCACAGTATGGGGGGCTTGTTGGCCAGAGCACTCATCCATCCGGAATATGGCAATTTGTTGAACGATCAAGGCACCAAGGTCCTTGGCATATATCACAGCGTCATGCCATCACTCGGCGCCGCCGCGACATACAAGCGGATGCGCTTCGGATTCCAGGAGAGCGATTCCTTTATCGCTGTGACGAAGGCCCGTATTTTTGGCATCGACGGGATGAACACCACGGCTGTCTTGGCCAACGCACCCGGGCCGCTGGAACTTCTTCCTGGCGACGGGTACGGCAAGGAATGGCTGAAAGTCGTGGATTCACGAGGCAAGATTGTCTGCAGTTGGCCAAGCGGTGCACAGGCGGCTCTGGAAAGCATTTATCTTCAGCCGGAGCACCTTTGGTGGCGATTGATAAACCCTCTATGGGTCAATCCCGGCAACGTGCGTGAAGACGCCGGTGGCGGTATGAAATGGGTGATGTGGCGTCTGGCATTAGCGGCCAAATTTATCAAGAACACCGAGACGACTTTCCATCCAAGTCACAGCTACGCCAGCTATTGTAATTCTTCGAAAAGGTTGAGTTACGACGAAGTCGTTCTAAAACTCAATTCCCAAGCCCCCACAGCTAAAAATGGCTCGGTCAATCATTCGCAAGAACAATGGAAACTCGAAAGCGAGGATGGGAAAGGCACACTGAACATACGGATCGGCGCAGAAAAATTCACGCTGACCCTGCAGCACGCCAAGGCGGCGGGCGATGAAACAGTCCCAGCCGATCGCTCAGCCAGACAAGTTGCAGGTACTCGCTTCATCCACGGGGCAGCTGATGGGACGGACTACGAGCATCAGGAGAGCTATTCGCACCCATTGGTGCTCGAGTCGATGCTCTATTCGATCGTACAGATTGCAAAGAGCGCGGATTGGGGCTCGCCATGAGGACGTTCATGAGCGGAAGGACGGTTGCCTATCGCGCCGCACTGTCAATCACTTTCATAACCTCTTCCTGCACGCCGAAATATTCCTATCAGGAGAACTCCATGCCCGTATCTGTCGTTGCCAGTCCTCGCTTGGAAGCCTTGTTTGCGCGCACCAAATTGCTCTGCTTCGGTCGCTACGCCCTCCGGGTGCCTGCCGAAGCGCAGCTGATCTGGGGAGGAGCTTCCTTTCCTTCTGATATCAGCGTATTTAGCGGTGATCTGACTGCGGCGCGACTCAGAGCTGCCAGGGATGTAAAAGAAATCAAACGGGAAAGTGGCGCAGAAATTCCATACGAGGGTGACGGTCCGATTGAGCGGAGCTGGCAGATCCGATATTACGCCAATGAGTTTGCGAAGAGAGATGGTGCACTGTTTTTTCGCACATATCTGAATCTTGCGGACCTGATCTTCGTCATGGGAGCCGCCCCACACGATGGCGAGTCGGAAGAAGGTCTGAGCAGGAGACAGGCCGTACGGGCGAGAACGCTGCGTCTGCGGCAGGCAGACGAGGTACCTGTGGACCCGGGCTATTGCATCGAGCACGGTTTCATGGCCAGCGATCGCTATGACGATCAGGAGATGGTCAACGTCGGTCTGTATATCCCGAGTTTGCCGGACATCGCCTTCTTCATCAGTTCGAACAAGGATGCGTACGGCGACTATCCTCCCAAGCAGTTTGATAATGAGCTCCGAGCCAGTCTCTCTCTGCTCAACCGGATGAAAGCGGCGCAAGATCAGCAAGGCATCCATTACCCGAGCAGGAATGTCCTGCGCGAGGGCAAACGGGTTGTCCAGCATTGGTACGGCGAAGAATCGCTCTTTCGCCGAAAGGATGGCACTCATGACTTCGAATGGGCCTTCGTTGGCACGCCGCGTGATGTGGCCAATCCTTCCGAATACAGCGCCAGGATGCACACGAAAGTCGCCCACAACCTGATCGGTGCAGCCAAAGCGTCATCGCTCAGCGACGATGAGGCTGTGGCTTTGTGGGACAAGCTTCTCTCCGGCCTGAAGTTCCGTGTGAAAGTGCCCGGTGCGCCGGAGGGCTCGTATCATCTGCCGCTGAAAGAGGAGGGAAAACCATGAAACACGAAGGCCGCGCCGTCATCTGTATCGGCGACAAGACCAGCCACGGCGGTCAGGTGCTTACCGGATCATCGGAGACAAAGGTCATGGGCCGCATCGCCGTCATCGAAGGTGATATGACCGTCTGCCCGCAATGCAAGGGCGCCTTTGCAATAAAGCCCGCCGGCAAAGGCGCGAAGCACAAGGGCAAGCCCTATGCCTATGACGGCGACGCCACCGAATGCGGCGCAAAGCTGATTGCCTCTGCCTGATCAATATGCCTTTGGCTATGAACGGGCGGATGACCGACTGCGGTAGCACGCCGCAGTCGAATGACCCGCTAAACCACCCGCTCCGAAACAACCCGGAATTTGACGCGGGGGACAACAAAGCAGAACGGTCCCTCGGCACTGGCGAACTGCGCCAGGAACGGGCACTGCACATCACCCGCCGCGACGTCGAAAGGCAGCACCTCAGCCACATCGATCGGCAACTCGATTTCCGATGCGACGAGCCGCTGCAGCCTGTCGGAGCGGGTCACCGCCACATCCTGCAGCGCGAGATAGTCGACGGCCTGCTCCCATGAACCGAAGGCGCTGCCGAACGCCGCATCGACCGTTTTACCGGCTGCGCGAACGGCCTTGCACGCGAGCGCAGGCGCGCTGCCATCACCTGCATGGATGGACAAGGAATACGTGTCGTCCTTGCGGTCGAATGCGAAGCGGGCAGCCAGGTGGGTCTGCATGATGTCGCTGAACATGCGCGTGCCGAACGTGAACAGCATGCTGCTCATGACGTTCTTCAGGAAGTACACCGTCCGTCCCGCCACACCCGGCGGCGGATTTTCGAGATAAAGCCGCCAGTTGCTTTGCAGCGGGGAGGGGAACAGGCGCCGCAACGGTCCGGCCAGCGCCGGGCCGAAGTGCCCGTGCCGGTAGGTGAGGATCGTGAATGGCGTCTTGCCGTCCTTTTCCCACAGCGGCACGCCTGGCGGCACCAGTTTCCTCGCTGTCGGCGCATCGACCAGCCAGGTCAGGTAGACGACATCGGCGACATCGCTCTCCATCGGCACGAAGCCGGCGCGGGACATGACTGCGTGCCGCACCTTGCCCAGCCGGCGCGAATTGAGCAGCCGCATCATGATGCGGCCCAGCGGGCCGGGAACAGGATGCCGGTATGCGTTATCGTCAAGCGTTGCAGGCGGCACGTTCAATCCTCGTATGCGTCGTATTTGCGCGCATCGCCCTTGACCTGCTCCGCCGGGTACTTGGCCGCATTGAGCGCCATCTTCTCCAGCGCCGCTTCGCGCAAGTCCACGCCGGTCTTGTCGGCCAGCTGCACGAGATACAGGAGCACATCGGCCAGTTCATGACGGATGCCTTCGCGGGCCCGTTCGCCCAGCTCCTCCGGCGCGCCGGTGCGCAACCACTGGAAGTGTTCGGCCAGCTCGGCCACTTCGACGGACAAGGCCATCGCCAGGTTCTTCGGCGTGTGGAACTGCTCCCAGTCGCGTTCCACCGCGAAGGCGCGCGTGCGGTCGCGCAGTTCAGTCAGCGAATCAGTCATTGGATTACCTTGCGCATGAAGACCGACAGTGGATCCGTCGCATAGTCGCCGAACGCGCCGCAGTGCTGGTAGCCGAGCCGCTCGTACAGGGCGAGCGCTTCGGGCATCGTCGGCCCCGTCTCCAGCATCAGCGCCGTGCATCCCAGCGCGGAAGCCTGCGCTTCAAGCGACAGCAGCAGCTTGCGCGCGACGCCCTGGCCGCGCGCCGCGGGGCGCACGTACATCCGCTTGATCTCGCCGTATTCGGGCGTCACGACGACGGCACCGCAGCCGACTGCCGCACCGGCGGCATCGCGCGCCACGGCAAACAGCACGTTTGGTTTCAGCAGCGCGGCCACGTCCAGTGCGAACACGTTCTCGGCCGGGTAGAGCGCATACAGGTAGGCATCGAGTTCGGCGATCAGTGCGCGGACGTCCGGCTGGTCCGGCGTTTCAAGGGCGAGCTGCATGGCGCTGGCGGTCTGTTAATTGACGAAATGTTGATGTTATCATTCCCCGCCGCCCAATCGGGGTCGACTGGGCGCCAGACATCTCACAAGGATAACGATGAAATCGCTTCTCTCCAAGGCAGTCGCGCTGACGTTCGGCTCCTCGCTGCTGATCGCAGCGCCGGCCGTGCTGGCCGCCGCGGCGCCGCGTGCCGACAACGCCTGGCTGTCGCAGGCCGATGCGCAGGCGCGCTCCGAACGTGTCTCGAACGTGGCTTACCAGCTGGACTTCACGCTGACCGGCAAGGAGACCTTCGCCGCCACCACCACGCTGCAGTTCGACCTCAAGGACGCTTCGTCGCCGCTGACCGTGGACCTGGACAAGGCCACCATCAAGTCGCTTACCGTCAACGGCAAGTCGGTCACGCCGGAGTACAACAAGTCGTTCATCACGCTGGCCGCCGGCGACATCAAGGTAGGCCGCAACACGATAGTGGTCAGCTTCGAGCGGCTGCACAGCACCAATGGCGAGGGCCTGCACCGCATGGTCGACCCGGTCGATGGCCGCGTGTACACGTACTCGCACTTCGAGCCGGCCGCCGCGCACCAGATGTTCGCGCTGTTCGACCAGCCCGACCTGAAAGCCACCTACCAGGTGAACGTGACCGCGCCGGCCGACTGGACCGTCGTGTCGACCACGCGCGAGAGCAAGGTGGAAGACGCCGCCGGCGCGAAGCGCTGGACCTTCCCGGTCACGAAGAAGCTGTCGCCGTATAACTTCTCGATGCACGCCGGCCCGTACAAGGTATGGGAAGACAACAGCGGCAAATACCCGATGCGCCTGTTCGCACGCCAGTCCGTGGCGGCCCAGGTCAATCCGGCCGACTGGTTCAAGTACACCAAGCAGGGCCTGGCGTTCTTCGACGAGTACTTCGGCATCCCTTACCAGTTCGAGAAGTACGACCAGCTGCTGGTGCCCGACTTCCTGTACGGCGCGATGGAGAATGCCGGCGCGATCACGTTTGCCGAGAAGGGCTTCCTCCACAAGGACAAGATGACTACCGCGCAGCTGCACTCGCTGTCGTCGGTGATCATGCACGAGATGGCGCACCAGTGGTTCGGCGATCTCGTGACGATGAAGTGGTGGAACGGCCTGTGGCTGAACGAAAGCTTCGCTTCCTTCATGGGCACGCTGGGCACCGCCGAAGCGACGGAGTTCAAGAACGCGTGGCAGTACTTCTACTCGGGCGGCAAGACGGCGGCCTACCGCCAGGACCAGTCGCTGGGCACCCACCCGATCGAAGTGCCCGTGCCGACCACCGCGAATGCGTTCGACAACATCGATGCGATCACGTACTCGAAAGGCGCCTCGACGCTCAAGCAGCTGCGTCACCTGCTGGGCGAGGAGACGTTCCGCAAGGGCGTGCATAACTACCTTGTCAAATACCAGTTCCAGAACGCGAAGCTGGACGACTTCATCGGCAGCCTGGGCGAAGCGGCCGGCCGCGACCTGTCGCAATGGACGCAGCAGTGGCTGTACCAGCCGGGCGTGAACACGGTCGCGGCGCACTACAGCTGCAAGGCCGGCAAGATCAGCGACTTCACGCTGGCGCAAAGCGCACCGTCCGAATACCCGGTGCTGCGCGAGCAGCGCGTGCAGGTGGCCCTGTTCCGCAACGCGGGCAAGGCGCTGGCCTTCGACCGCAAGGTGGCCGTCACGTACAAGGGCGCCACGACGGATGTGCCGGAGCTGAAAGGCGCGGCGTGCCCGGACCTGGTCTATCCGAACTACGAGGACTGGGGCTATGTGAAGGTGCAGCTCGACCCGCGTTCGTTCGGCACCGCGCGCGCCAGCGTCAGCAAGGTGGAAGAGCCGCTGCTGCGCACGATGCTGTGGCAAAGCATGTGGGACGGCGTGCGTGACGGCGAGCTGCCGCTGAACGAGTTCATGGAAACGGCGCTGAACAACGTGCCGCGCGAAAGCGACTACGCGCTGCTTGGCGACGCGCTCGAGAAAGTGGAGCAGGGCGTGACCTACCTGCAGAAGATGGCGCCGGATGCCGCGTACACGAAGAAAACGCTGCTGTCGCTGGAGAAGATGGCATGGCAGGGCGTCGTCACCGCCAAGGACGAGAACTTCCGCCGCCGCTGGCTGAGCGCCTACGTGGACATCGCCACCAGCAAGGAAGCGCAGGACCGCCTTGCCGGCCTGCTGAACGACCGCGGCGTGCCGCCGGGCCTGACCATCAACCAGGACGTGCGCTGGGCCATCGTGCGGCAGCTGTCCGCCCGCGACTACCAGGGTGCACCGCTGCTGCTGGCGGCCGAAGAAGCGCGCGACAAGTCCGACAGCGGCCAGTCGGCCGCGCTGGCCGCGACCGTCGTGCGCCCCGATGCGAAAGTGAAGCTGGACTGGCTGACGCAGATCGGCGACCTGCAGACCAAGCTGCCGTTCTCGCGCATCCGCACGGCGATGGAGAACCTGTATCCGTCGACGCAGGCCACGCTCAGCGAACAGACCGCTGCCCAGCGCCTGGCGCAGCTGCCGGCGCTGGACAAGGCCGCCGGCCCCGTCTTCATGCGCACCTACGGCTTTACGATGATTCCGGCCACCTGCACGCCGCAAAGCGTGCAGCGCCTGAGTGACGCCGCCGCGCAGCAGAAGGACCTGTCCGCCGGTACCCGCCGCGCGCTGCTGGAACGCCAGCAGGAAGATGCGCGCTGCGTGTCGATCAAGAAGGCGTTAACGGTGAAGCTGGGCTGATTCGTCTTCGCTGCATGACAAACGCCGGCCTTGTGCCGGCGTTTTTTTATGTCCGCGTCTTTCGTGCGAACCGAATCGGCATCGCTCAGTACACTCGCATCATCGAAACTCGTATCGAGGTCAACGTGCGGTATATGGATTTCAGTTCGTGGCAGGCAGTGCTGACGACGTTATTGGGGCTGGCCATCTTCAGCCTGGTGGGCGTGGGCATCCGCGTGCTGATGATGCAGACGGTGCAGCAGCGCCGCGAGCGGGTGAACCGCCAGATCAACGAGCGGCTGCGCACGCTGATCGCCGCGTACCGCACGCTGGGCGGCTCGTTCACCGGCGAGCTGACGGTCGATCCGCGTCACCTGCGCGATATGCGCGTCGAGGGACAGGTGGAAGCGGAGGACCTGAGTGCCGTGCCGAAGATGAACTCGGACCGTTCGCGCCGCATCCGCGATGCCGTCGAAGCGGCGCTGGCGGACATCATCCTGCTCGGCACCGAGGAGCATTGCCGGCTGGCCGGCCAGGCGGCAAACGATATGGCGGCTGGCCGTCCCATCCACACGGCGGATCTGGTGATCGCATTGCGCGCATTCATCCGTGACGCATTGGATCTGGGGCCGATCCCCGCCGACGCGCGCATTCCCCTGCAGGGACCGACGCGGGCGCAGGGCGGCGGCAATCGCAAGCAGGCCGAGGGCGGCGGAAAAGGCGGTGGGGGAGGTGGTGGCGATGGAGGAGGGGGTGGTGGCGGCGGTGGGATCGGGGCCGGCGTCAGCCACAAGAACGCCGACCACGATAGTGCGTGATCCCGGTTTCAGATATCGGTAGTGGCTACCGCTGCGGCACCGGATAAGTCGCCGGACTCACATTGCCGGCCTTGTCCACCGCCTGCACGCCGAAGAACACATTATCCTTCGACAGCTCGCTGGTGTACGACGTCACGTTGCCGACGAACTTCGCGCCCTGCCAGCTGGCGGCCGTCGTCTCGCGCCAGACGACGCGGTAGCCGGCCAGGTCCGGCTCCGTGTTGGCCTGCCAGGTCAGGTCGGTGCGGTTGTCCAGCTTTGCGGTCAGTACCTTGACCTGCTGCGGTGCGGCCGGAGCGAGTGCCAGCGAAGCCAGTGCCGCCGCGTTCACGCGCGCCACTTGCGCCGTGTAGTCGGTGTCGACGAACTCGATCAGGTCGCCGTACTGCGTGCCGCCTTCCTTGCGCAGGTCCTGGTGCTGGTGGCGGAAGTCCTCGGCCGGCTCCGTGAAGCGCAGCGCCGCAAAGCCCTGTTCCAGGAACGGGATATGGTCGCCGCCGCGCAGGTAGCGGTCGCGCCGCTGGATCACGGTGACCTTGAAGTTCTTCACATAGCGCTCGCCGTTTTCCTTCACGTGCCGGGCCAGCTGGCGCGACGGCGAATCGTTCTCGCCGCCCGTCTGGATCAGCGTGCGGAGCGCATCCGGCACTTCCTTCACTGCCGGGATGCCTTCCGCGAACAGGCGCACCTGCGTGTTGTCGCGCTTGCCGTGTTCGTTCAGCGAGCTGCCGATGATGTCGTTGGTGAACATGCCGGCCACGTTCAGGTTGTTCTTGCGCGCCTGTTCGGCCCAGTGCCCCGCGCCGAACAGGCCCTGTTCCTCGGCCGCGACGGCCATGAACACGAGCGTCGCATCGAATTTATATTTGGCCATCACGCAGGCCATTTCCATCACGGCGGCAGTCCCCGATGCATCGTCGTTGGCGCCGGGCGCATCGCTGGTGTAGTCCATCACATCGGTCACGCGCGAATCGTAATGGCCGGAGACGACGTACATGCGGTCCTTCGCCTCGGCCTGCGTGCCGGGCAGCGTGGCCACCACGTTGACGATCTCGGTGGGGCGCGACAGGCGCGGCCCCACGGGATGCACGTGGCTGTCGAAGCTCACCTGCAGCTTGCCGGCGCCGCAGCGTTCCAGTTCTCCCTTGATCCAGCGCCGGGCGGCGCCGATGCCGCGGGTTGCCGATTCCGTCTCCGACATCGTGTGCCGCGTGCCGAAGCTCACCAGTTTCTCGATATAGCCGTGGATGCGTTTCGACGAGATCTCCTTGACGATCGCATCGATATCGGCCTGGCGTTTCGGCGCCGCCGGTTCGGCCGCGCCGGCCATCGCGGTCGCGGTCATGAACAGCGCGGCAAGCGCCGCGGATTTGCTGGGAAAGTGCATGGTTGTCCTTGTACTCTTGTGGATGGCGCGCACAGCTTACCTCAACACTTCGCGCCCGGCCATGGCCACTGCGCTAGAATGCGCGCCTTACCTGGAGTGAACGATATGACTTACGAAGAATACCTGGACGAAGTGACGACGCTGATTTTCGAGAAGTACGGCCTGACCGAAAAGCAGGCGATCACGATGGTGATGCGGGCGCAGGACAAGGAATTCTTCGTGCGCCATGACGACAACGAGAAGCTGCGCAATGTGGATCAGGCGCATGCGGACGCGAAGGCGCTGTTCGAGGCCCAGGCAAGCGCGCCGGCCGCTCCGGCCGCGCCACGCAAGCCCCGCTGAGCTTCCCGCAGGGCGGGGCGGCTACCGATGCAGCGCATTAACGTGCGGCAGGATGGTCCAGGCGCGTGGTCCAATGGCCGCCTGTCCACTGCGCGATGCGAGGAACCGTCATGAGCAACGAATTCAAGGCCGGCGACAAGGTGCAATGGAACTCGCCGCAGGGCGTGGTACATGGCACGGTGAAAAAGAAGCTGACGGCGCACACCGCCATCAAGGGCCACGAGGTGGCTGCGTCGGCCGACCACCCCGAATACCTGGTGGTCAGCGACAAGACGGGCGCGGAAGCCGCCCACAAGGCTTCCGCACTGAAGAAGAGCTGACGGCCCGGCCGGCGCGTCAGTCCAGCGCGATCCGCAGCACCTGCCCGCCCTCGGGAAACGCGCCCGCTACCGGGCCCGGCACGATGCCGTTATTGGTGACGTAGGCCGCGCCGTCCGGCCCGATCGTGATGCCGCCGGGATAATACAGATTCTCGTAGATGATCGTGCGCGAACCGTCGCCGTTCACGCGGATCAGGCGGCCGGGCGGCTGCAGCGGTGGCCCGCCAGGGGCCGCCAGCCCGTTACCGATCTGCAGCACGTACAGCCGCTGCTGCGCATCGAACGCCAGGCCGATGATGTTGGTGAAGCCGCTGGCAAAGACTTCCGGCGTACCGCCATCCGGCGGCACGCGATAGACGTTCGCACCGCCAACCGGGAAGGGGAAGCCGGTCAGCTGCCCCACATACAGCCAGCCGTCCGGCCCCTGCACGACGGAGGTGGGCACCGCCTGCATCGGGATGGTGGCCCCCGGCGGCAGGCCGAGGAACGGCGGGGCAGGCACTTCGCGCGTGTCGAACACGGCCAGCGCCGACACCACGCCGCCTTCGGCCACATGCAGCAAGGAGTTGCCGCCCGCATCGGCGACGACATCGTGCGAGCCCAGCGCCAGCATGCCGTTCGGATTGCTGTCGACACCGCCCGGCACCGGATCGTTGGCTGCCTCGAAGCCGGCAATGTCGGCATAGGCCTTGCTGCCGGCGCCGGCGGCCTGCATCACGCTCTTGAACTTTGCCTTGTTCACAGGCGGCTGGACGGGGGGCGCGATGCCGAACGGGCGCACCAGCAACACCTGCCCGAACAGCGCCGACCTTTCGCCCACGCCTTCGCGCGCGGCCGGATCGGTGCCCAGGCCGATGGTGACCTTGCCGTCGCCCGTGCCGGCAAACGAAATGCCCTGCGGCCCGGTGGCGCCGAAGCCGCCTTCCGGCGCCAGCGACGGCAGCCCGCGCAGCACGCGCGACACCTTCTTGCCACTGCCCAGGTCGATGCGCACGACGGCGCCCGTCTGGCCATAGCAGCTGGGGCCTTCGCCGGCCACGATGCACGTGCCGTCGCCGCCCTTGCCCGCTTCGGCCACGTACAGTGCGCCATCCGGCGCGAAAGCCAGGCCGCGCGGGTTGAAGAGCCCGTTCGCGACCACCTCCACCTGCTGAGCCGAACTGGCAGCCGCGGCCGCCAGCAACGTACATCCGAACAAGCTGCGCAATCCTGTCATGGCGATCTCCTGTGCAGTACTGGACCTGGCATGCCGACGATGGCCGATCATGTCAAATTAGCACAGCACCTCGCCGAGTCAAGCCGGGCGTGGCGGGATCGCGGTCAGAACTCTTCCCAGTCGTCGCCGGCGCGCACCGGCTGTTTCGCCGGTTTCACGGGCCGGGTGTGCTTCAGCGCAGGAGCCCTGGCGGCCTGGAGTTGCGGCCGCACCGGCGTGGCGCGGGCGACGGCCGGCGCGGCATTATCGATCCGGAACACGCCGACGGCCTCCGCCAGCCGCGATGCCTGCTCCTGCAGCGAACCGGCCACCGCGGCCGCCTCTTCCACCAGCGCGGCATTCTGCTGGGTGGTCTGGTCCATCTGGCCGATCGCGCCGTTCACCTGCTCGATGCCGCCCGTCTGCTCCTGGCTGGCGCTGGTGATCTCGGCCATGATGTCGGTCACCCGGCGGATGCTGCCGACCACCTGTTCCATCGTGACGCCGGCCGTATCGACCAGCCGCGCGCCGGTGTCGACATTGGTCACCGACGCCGTGATCAGCTCCTTGATTTCCTTGGCGGCGGCGGCCGAGCGCTGGGCCAGCGTGCGCACCTCGCCGGCGACGACGGCGAAGCCACGGCCCTGCTCGCCGGCGCGGGCCGCCTCGACGGCCGCGTTCAGCGCCAGGATGTTGGTCTGGAAGGCGATGCCATCGATGACGGTGATGATGTCGACGATCTTCTTTGACGAGTCGTTGATGGCGCTCATCGTGGTGACCACTTCGCTCACCACCGCGCCGCCCCGGGTCGCCACTTCCGACGCGGCGATGGCCAGCTGGTTGGCCTGGCGCGCATTGTCGGCGTTCTGGCGCACGGTGGTCGTCAGCTCTTCCATCGAGGCCGCCGTTTCCTCCAGCGCGCTGGCCTGCTGTTCGGTGCGGGTGGACAGGTCCAGGTTGCTGGCGCTGATCTCGTGCGATGCGGTGGCGATGGTGTCCGTCCCCGTGCGCACCTGGCTGACGATGCCCGCCAGGTTGTCGTTCATGTTGCGCAGCGCGCGCAGCAGGGCGCCCGTCTCGTCGTTGCCGCGCACGGCGAAATCGTGCGTCAGGTCGCCGGCAGCGACGGTTTCCGCCACGGTCACGGCGGTGCGGATCGGGCGCACGATGCCGCGGGTCAGCAGCCAGGACAGGATGGTGCCGATCGCCACCGCGGCGGCGCTCAGCACCATGATCAGGCGGGCGCTCAGCGTGGTGTCGTTGTCGATGCCGGTGGCGGTGGCATCGATGCTGGCACGCTGCATCGTCACCAGCTGCTGCAGCAGATCCTGGTATTTCTCCGCGGCGGGCGTGAATTGCTGCTCGAGGATGCGGGCCGCGCCTTCCGTGTCGCCATCGGCCTTGGCCTTGACGGCGCCGTCGCGCGACGCGCTGTAGGCCTTGCGCTGTTCCAGGATGCGGGCAAACAGCTCATGCTCCGGGCCGCTTTCCGCGATCAGCGTTTCGATGCCCTTGAGCAGTTCGGCGGCCTTCTTGACCGATTCGGCGGCATCCTTCTTGAAGTAGGCGCCCAGCGACGGGTCCTCGCTCTTGACGATCGCGGCGGTGCGACGGATCGACGCGAAGTTCAGGCTGTACCAGTCGGTGATCATCCGCTCCTTGGTCAGCGGCGCCGCCATCATGGCGCGCGTGGAGCCGCCGACTTCGAGCAGGCGCCAGACGCCGACGACGGCGATCAGCACGGTCATCGCGAGAATGAGGAAAAAGCCCAGGCCGAGGCGTTTGCCGATTTTGATGTTTGAAAATAAACCCATGACAAGTCCTTTAGTACTGCAGAGTGGGGAAACCGGAAGTCAATAATTCTACGCCTGAAAATTACTTAAAGGAAATATGTAATACCAAAATGAAAGTTTTGGTCGTAAAATTCCCCGCGATGCCAGCTTCCCAACCCCTGAAGTGAGTTCCCATGAAATTCCTGCACACCTTGCGCCATTCCCTGCTTGTCGTCGGCCCGATCGTTGCCAGCCTCGCCGGCGGTGCCGCCTATGCCGCCGGGCTGCCCGCGCCGTTCGCGGCGCAGCTGAACGCCGCCTACGCCGGCCTGGAAAGTTTTTACCAGGACCTGCATGCCCATCCCGAACTGGGTTTCAACGAACACGAAACGGCCGCCAAGCTGGCCGAACGGGCCAAGGCGCTCGGCTTCGACGTGACCACCGGCGTCGGCGGCACGGGCGTCGTGGCCATCCTGCGCAACGGCCCCGGCCCGACCGTCATGCTGCGCACCGAGATGGATGCGCTGCCGGTGCTGGAAAAGACCGGCCTGCCGTTCGCCAGCAAGGTCACCGCGAAGAACGCCGCCGGCGATACCGTGTCGGTGGCGCACGCCTGCGGCCACGACCTGCACATGTCGGCCTGGTACGGCACTGCGAAGCTGCTGGCGGACAATCGCAAGGCCTGGAGCGGCACGCTGATGCTGGTGGGACAGCCGTCCGAGGAACCGCTGACGGGCGCCGCCGCCATGCTCAAGGACGGCCTGTCCACGCGCTTCCCGAAGCCGGACTACGCGTTGTCGATGCATGACGACGCCAGCATGGCGTCGGGCACGATCATGTGGCACGCCGGCCCGTTCCGCGCCTCGGCGGATACCGTCACCATCACCATGTTCGGCCAGGGCGGCCACGGCGCCGTCCCGCACGAGACGCGCGATCCCGTCGTGATGGCGGCGCGCCTCGTGATGGCCCTGCAGACGCTGGTTTCGCGCGAGAACAATCCGCTCGACCCGGTGGTGATCACCGTCGGCAGCATCCAGGGCGGCACCCAGGCCAATATCGTGCCGGACCAGGTCAAGCTCGCGCTGACAGTGCGCACCTTCCGGCCCGAGGTGCGACAGCGCGTGCTGGCCAGCATCGCGCGTGAAGCGAAGGGCGAGGCGCTGGCGGCGGGTGCGCCGAAGGAACCGTTGGTCGACATCAAGCCGGGCACGGATTCCGTTTATAACGAGCCGCAACTGATGGCGCGCGCGGTGAAAGCCGTGGAACAGGCCGTGGGTGCGGATTTCGTGAAGGAGATGCCGCCGAAGATGACGTCGGAAGACTTCGCCATGTATGGCCAGCAGCCCGGCGTGAAGGCGCTGCTGCTGCACGTGGGCGCCGTCGATGCGGACCGCCTGGCGGCGGCGAAAAAGGCCGGCCAGCCGCTGCCGGGCACGCACTCGCCGCAATGGGCGCCGGACCTGAAGCCCACGCTGATCAATACCATCAAGGCGGAAACGGCGATCCTGCTGGATCTGATGGCGCCGAAGCGCTAACCGGTCCTGCAGGGCTGTGCCGGCCGTTGTCCGCCGCCTTCGCGGGCGGCGGCGGTGCCGGCTTACCGCGCCGCAGGTATTGCGCCATTCCCAATGCCGGTGGCGCCGGTCGTGCTGCCCCGTGGAGGCAAAGGGTTGTCCTTCGTTTCAGGGCTCCAGGTTTCCGCCAGGATCGAGTAGCGCTTGCCGTCGAACAGGACGATCAGATTGTTGATGCCGCGGCCGATGACCGGACCGTTGGGCGTGGCGCGGGATTCGTAGGTGCTCCACACATGGACAGAGTTGCCGAACTGCTCAACGCGGCGGTCCACTTCGGCTTCGTAGAAGCCTTCATTGAACAGGCCGGCCGACTTGCGGTGGTAATCCTCGATCGTCATGCCGGTGACCTTGGCGTCGCCTTCGCCACCGGCGTTGGGGAAGTAGACGCGGGCGTCAGGGTGGTGCAGCGACTTGTCGCGCGCAACGTCGCGCGGCGTGTTGGCAGGTCCTGATACGACGTCGTAATAGGCGCTCATGAGGCCGGCAATGGTGCTGACGTCGGCGCTGCGTGGATAGGTGGGCTCGGCGGCGTGACTGCCATGACCGGCGAGGAGCGCCAGCGCCAGTGCCGGGGTTGCGAGAAAGCTGGGCTTGACCATGGGTCCGTCCTCAGGCGCGTGTTGTCAGGACGGCCAGAGTAGCACGGTCCAGGTGCCGCCAGTGCGAGAAAACGCTGCCTTGCAAGCGTGCCGAAAATTCGGCCCGGAAACGACAACGCCCGCTGGGAAGCGGGCGTCGGATAAAGCATGTTCTTGGTGGCCCGGGGCGGAATCGAACCACCGACACAAGGATTTTCAATCCTCTGCTCTACCAACTGAGCTACCAGGCCAAGGCGCGCAATTATAGCAGCCCTGTTGCGGGTTTGCCTAGTCCCCGGCGGCGAATGTGCACCGGCGCGTTGACCGGCCGGCGGGCGCGGGTGTAATTTTGCTTCCTCAGCCACGACAGAACAGGGGAGTCCATGCCGATCAACTATGCCCGCCGGCTGACCGGCAGCGCGCGCGAGGCGGGCGGCAACCGGCACCTGGGGATGATGCTGGCGTTCGTGGCCGGCGCCGCCAATGCGGGCGGCTTCGTGGCCGTGCACCAGTACACGTCGCACATGACGGGCATCGTGTCGGCGATGGCCGACAACGCGGCGATCGGCGCGTTCGACTTGGCCGCGGCGGGCGGCGGCGCGCTGGGCTCGTTCGTGGCTGGTGCCGCGTGCTGCGCGCTGATCGTCAACTACGCGCGGCGGCGCGGCCTGCACAGCATCTATGCGCTGCCGCTGCTGTTCGAAGCCCTGCTGCTGCTGTCGTTCGGCGTGCTGGGCGCGTGGCTGGCCTCGTTCGAACTGGTGCTCGTGCCGGCCACGGTGATGCTGCTGTGCTTCATGATGGGTCTGCAGAACGCCGTGATCACCAAGCTGTCCAACGCGGAGATCCGCACCACCCACATCACCGGCGTGATCACCGACATCGGCATCGAACTGGGGCGCGCCCTGTATCCGAACGATCCGCAGGCCGCGGCGCCGCCGGTGGCTGCCAACCGGGGACGATTGTGGCTGCTGGTGATGCTGGCGCTGTGCTTCTTCGTCGGCGGCCTGGCCGGTGCGCTGGGCTTTGCCACGCTGGGCTATGCGGCCACGGTGCCGCTGGCGATGGTGCTCGTGCTGCTGGCCATCGTGCCCGTGCTGGACGACCTGCGCGGCTGGCGCTGGCAGAACGACTGACCGGCCTCCATCAAGGCGCCCGCATGCGGCTCTTGATCACGCGCCCGTCGGCATCGAACAGCACCAGGTATTCCGGCTTGCCCTGGCCGCGGCTGTCGTCCGCGCGCGGGTACAGCCACGCTTCGCGGCCGTCGCGGAACGGCACGGCGGTGCCTTCGCCCAGCGCGGCGCGCACCTGGTCGCGCGTCTGGCCCGCCGCGATGCCGGGAGCGGCCGGCGCATCGGGCGGCGCGGGGTCGTCCATGTATTCGAACGACAGCAGCGTGTCGTCGGGCCATGAGCTGTCCCACACCGGTGCATAGTAGCTGCGCTCCAGCAGCACCTGGCAGTCGCAGTAGCGCAGGTCGGCCGGCGTCTGCGTGCCGCTTGCATACACTGCGCGCAGCGGTGCCTGCATGCTGCGGCCGTCGGCCTGCAGCGTCACGGCAAACACGGGGCGCTCGGTGAAGAACAGGTAGCGGCCGTCCGGATCGGTGCACACCCTGTCGGCGCTGGCCAGCAGGTCGCCCAGCCACGCGAACAGGTGGACGTTGTTCGACACGAGGCCGGCCTCCATGCCGACGCGGCACTCCAGCCGCAGGTCGCCCAGCCGGCGCATCCCTTCCGGCACGCCGGGGCTGCGCACGTCGGCCCGCCACGTCATGCTGGTCGTGCGGCGGTTCGCCACCAGCGCCGCGTCTTCGCGCAGCGCCTGCTCGTCGCGGGCCAGCGTGAAGCTGTTGTCCAGCGCCACCGGCACCGGCAGGCTGACCGTGTCGCCGACGACTTTCAGTTCGATGCCTTCCATGCGCGTGCCCGGCAGCCGCGGCAGCAGGCGAAAGCGCAGCGTGGCGGCCGGTGCCATCGCCGGCTGTTCGCGCGCGAAGCGGTCCATCCCGCGCACCATCCTGCGATACGATTTGTCGACCGGGTCGCGGGTGGACGTGACGGACACGCTGGGGATCGTCTGCGCCGCGGCGGTACCGGCCAGCAGACCGAGGACGACAAAAGTGCGAACGGCGCGCAACATGGGCTTCTCCGTGTTCAGGACAGCCGTGATGGTACGCGCTTGCGCGTCGCCGTTCCGCACGGATCGCGTTACAATTTATTAAATCACCTCAGCAGAAAGTCACGATGAGCCCCAACCCTGCCGCAGGTACCAAGCCGCCGCCGTCCGCCCGGCCGGCACTGCCCGAATACCAGCAGCGTCATGAGCTGCTGGTGGCGAGCATCAGCGACTACGCGATCTACATGCTCGATGCCGAAGGGTATGTGAGGAGCTGGAACGCGGGCGCCGAGCGGTTCAAGGGGTACCAGGAGGCCGAAGTGCTGGGCCAGCACTTTTCCCGTTTCTATACGGACGAAGACCGCGCCGCCGGCATGCCCCAGCGCACGCTCGACACGGCGCGCCGCGACGGCCGCTTCGAAGGGGAAGGCTGGCGCGTGCGCAAGGACGGCACGCGCTTCTGGGCCAGCGTCGTGCTCGACCCGATCAGGGCGCCCGACGGCTCGCTGCTGGGGTTTGCCAAGGTCACCCGCGACATCACCGAACGCCGCGCCGCGCAGGAGGAACTGCGCGACAGCGAACAGCGCTTCCGGCTGCTGGTGCAGGGCGTCACGGATTACGCGATCTACATGCTGTCGCCGCAGGGCGAGATCACCAACTGGAACGTGGGCGCCGAACGCATCAAGGGCTATACGCAGGAGGAGGTGGTGGGCAGCCATTACCGCCGCTTCTTTTCCGAAGAAGACCGCGCCGCCAGCGTGCCGGAACGGGCGCTGGAAACGGCCGCCCGCGAAGGCCGCTTCGGCAGCGAAGGCTGGCGCCTGCGCAAGGACGGCACGCGCTTCTTCGCGCACGCCGTCATCGACGCCATCCGCGACGAAACGGGCCACCTGCTCGGCTTCGCCAAGATCACCCGCGACATCACCGAGCAGCGCCAGGCCGCCGAGTCGCTGGAACAAACCCGCAATGCGCTGTTCCAGGCGCAGAAGATGGAAGCGATCGGCCAGCTGACGGGCGGCATCGCGCACGATTTCAACAACCTGCTGGCCGTGGTGTCGAGCGGCGTGGACATCCTCAATGCGCAGCAGCCGAACGGCGCCGCCACGCGCGTGCTGGACAGCATGCGCCGCGCCATCGACCGGGGCGCGCTGCTCACGCAGCAGCTGTTGGCGTTCGCGCGGCAGCAGCCGCTGGAGGCAACGGTGCGCCAGCCGAATGCGCTGATCGGCAGCTTCGAGGCCGTGTTGCGCCGCGCCAGCGGGCCGCAGATGTCGTTCGTGTTCGACCTGGCGCCGCGGCTGGCCAATATCGTCGTCGACGAGGCGCGCTTCGAGGCGACGCTGCTGAACCTCGTCGTCAACGCGCGCGATGCGATGCCGGACGGCGGCTCGCTGACGCTGGAAACCCGCAACGTGCAACTGCAGGAAGGCGCAGTGGGCACGCTGGCGGCCGGCGCGTATGTGCGCGTGACGGTCACCGATACCGGCACCGGCATGCCGCCGGAAGTGGTGGCACGCGCCTTCGAGCCGTTCTTCACCACCAAGCCGGTCGGCAAGGGCACGGGCCTGGGGCTGTCGCAGGTGTATGGCTTCATCGCGCAGTCCGGCGGCGACGTGCAGATCCGCACGGAGCAGGGCAAGGGCACCGCGATCAGCCTTTACCTGCCGGCCGTCGACGATGGCGCGCCGGCCGGCACCAGCGCGGAACCGGCCGTGGAGCGGGTGCTGGTGGTGGAGGACGACCAGCTGGTGATGGCCGTGGCCAGCGAACTGTTCGAAACCATGGGTTATGCCGTGCTGACGGCGCCCGATGCGGTGGCGGCCCAGCGCGTGCTCGAACAGCACGGCGACATCGACGTGCTGTTCACCGACCTGATGATGCCGAACGGGATGACCGGCCTGGAACTGGCGCGCCTCGTGCGGGGCCGCTGGCCGGCCATGAAGATCATCATCGCGTCCGGCTATCCGCAGCAGGTGCTGCGCAACGAGCAGCCCGATTTGCACGAGTTCGATTTCGTCGGCAAGCCTTACCGGCTGGCCGACCTGGCGCGGCATCTGCGGGCGGCCGGGTAGCCGGGCAGGCCGGGCCCCTGTGGCGCCCGGCCTGCCGCGGCAGCGGAAGATCAGCTGCTGCCGTAATGCGCCGCCTGCGCGGCGCCCACGTGCGTATCGCCCTCGCGCGCCACTTCCTGCACGGCCTTCAGGTAGCGGGCCAGCGCATCGTCCAGCGTGGGCAGCAGCGTGCCCCGCTCGCTGCCCAGCGCCGAGTAGCGGGGCTGCGGCGCCTGGCCGGCCAGCGCGGTGGCCGGAATGGCGTCGACCAGCGCGGCGTCCGCGCCGGCCAGCGCGGCCACGCGGCGCGCCAGGTCCGCCCACGACACGGCCGCGCCGTTGGACAGGTGCCAGATGCCCCGTTCGCGGTCGATCAGCATGTCCAGGCAGGCCTGCACCAGGTCCGGCACGTAGGTGGGCGACACCACCAGGTCGTCGGCGGCCGTGAAGCGGCGGCCGTCGGCCAGCGCCTGCAGCGCCAGCGTGACGAAGTTGTGCCGGTCCCACGGGCCGAAGAACGCGCTGGTGCGCACCATCAGCGCCTCCGGATTCACCGCCAGCACGCGCCGTTCCGCGTCCGCCTTGCTCTGGCCGTACACGTTCAGCGGCGCCACCGGATCGCTTTCCACGTACGGTCCGCCCTTGCTGCCGTCGAACACCAGGTCGCTGGAGAAGGTCAGCAGCCGGATGTCGTGGCGCGCGCAGGCAATCGCCAGCACCACCGGGCCCTGCGCGTTCTCGCGCTGGCAGCGGCCGCTGTCCTGCTCCGCGTCGTGCACGCGCACGTAGCCGCCGGCGTTGACGATGGCCCAGGGCTGGTAGCGGCGGATTGCCGCGTCCACCGAGGCCGGGTCGGCGATGTCCATCTGCTGGCGCGTGAGCACCTTGAATGCCAGGTTGCGCTCCGCGCAGATGCGGGCAAACGCGCTGCCCAGCGTGCCCGTCGCACCGCTGATCAGGATCGGCTGCACCGGGCGCTTCTCCGCATTGCGTTCGGCCGGCAGCGCCGCCACCGTGGTGCTGGTGGCCACCGGCGGACATAGGAAGCGCCCCGGCCGGCGCCACCAGCCCAGGCCCTGCAGCACCGGCGCGGATGGCGCGCGGCCGGACGCCAGCTCGCGCATCAGCCCCGCCAGCGCCGTGGGGCGCGGTTCCGGCGAGCGCAGGTCATAGGCACCGTTCTCGTAATAGCCGTGGCACTCGGTGACCAGGCAGTTCCAGTCGTAGGAGCCGAGCAGCGACCAGACGGTGACGGCGCGCACGTCGCCGCCTTTCTTCTGCACGTCGTGCGCCGCGTTCCAGACTTCGTGCAGCCAGCGCAGTTGATCCTCGCGGTTGGCGTCGATGTGCGCTTCCGTGACGGCCATCGGCAGGCCGTAGCGCTCCCACACTTCCTCCATCAGCGGGCCGATGCCCGGCGTGGGCGTGGCCAGCGCGCGGGCCGTCTCGATGTCGGCGAAGCCGTGCGCGCCCACGTACTGCTGCGGATAGCGCTCGCCCCGGTGATCCAGCCACCGCTCGCTGGTGATGTAGTAGTTCAGGCCCATCACGTCCGGCGGGCAGGGGTTGGCGCGGAACCACAGCACATCCTCGGGCGGAATGCCGCTCTTCATCAGGTAGGGCCACAGCTGGTGGTCCTCGTCGATCATGCCGCACAGCAGATCCCACGCCAGCCAGCGCCGCTCGTTGTAGAAGTCGGCCCAGTCGGCCAGCTCCGGCGTGCTGTAGGTCTTGCCCAGGTCGTCCGTCTGCACCAGCTTCGCGTCCGGATTGACTTCGCGGATGGCACGCATCGACAGCACCACGCCCTTGCACTGGTTGAGCAGCGCCTGCAGGAACGTCAGGTCGTCGTGGCCATGCGGGTACCACACGCCGTACAGGCCGGCGAAGCGGGCGGTGGTGCAGGGTTCGTTGACGGGAGTGTAGTACTCGACCCACGGATAGCGGCGGGCGACGGCGCCAGCGTATTCGGCCAGCTTGGGCGCGAAGCCCGGATCGACAAGGCTCGTGTGGCGCGGGCCGCTGCCGTGGTGGACCAGGCCGACGATGGGGCTGACGCCCAGGTCGCGCAGCGCCGGCAGCCGCTCGTCGGCCCATGACCAGTCGGCGCTTTCGATGCCGTCCGGTGCCGTGAGCTCCCACAATACCGGGTAACGCAGTGCCGTGATGCCCAGTGCCGCGAAGCGGTCCAGGTCGCCGATGCGGGTGGCGTGCCCGTTCTGGTCCATCTGGCTGAAATACCGATCGCGCACGCGGTTGACGGTACCTTCCAGTCCGCCCCAAAGCTCGATCTTCCCTCGCTGGTTCAGGTCATCATTTTTCATCTTGTTGGTGAGCTAGTCGAACGAGCAGCCAAGTATGGACAAAAACAGCCCGACCCGGCGCCTTATTGCCGACCATCACTCTGTAACGCGGCCGTAGGGGCCGCACATGCCGGCCTCCATGGCGCCCTCGTGTGCGCGCAGGATGGCCGTCGGCCCGGTACACTGCGCGGGTCTTACAAGGAGCTGCTGCATGCGTTACGTTTTACTGGGCAATCCCATCCAGGAATGGGCCACCGCCATCGCCGTGGCCTTCGCCACCGCGGTGCTGCTGATCGTCGTCCGGACCTTCCTCGTGCACCGGCTGTCGGCCGCCGCGCAGCGGACCGAGACGCGGGTCGACGACTGGTTCCTGCGCATCCTGCGTTCCACCTATTCGCTGTTCATCGTCATCTTCGCGCTGTACCTGGGCACGCTGATGCTGGAGTTCCCCCGCAAGTATGAAGTGTGGCTGTGGCGGGTGGCCGTGTCGGCGATGCTGATCCAGGCGGCTATCTGGGGCGATGCCGGCGTGCGCGTGTGGCGGGCCCGCTACCGCCAGGCCGCGGCCGGCGCCAACAGCAGCGTGGCCAGCGCCGCATCGACGGCCATCATCGACTTCATCCTGCGGCTGATCGTGTGGGTGGTGTTCATCCTAATGATCCTCGATAACCTGGGCTTCAACATCACCACGCTGGTGGCCAGCCTGGGGATCGGCGGTATCGCCGTCGCGCTGGCCGTGCAGAACATCCTCGGCGACCTGCTGGCGTCGCTGTCGATCGTGCTGGACAAACCGTTCATCGTGGGCGACTTCATCATCGTCGGCGAGCAGCTGGGCACCGTCGAATACATCGGCCTGAAGACGACGCGGCTGCGCGGCCTGGGCGGCGACCAGATCATCTTCTCCAACGGCGACATCCTGAAGGCGCGCATCGGCAACCAGACGCGCATGTTCACGCGCCGCGCCGCGTTCATGATCCGCGTCCGCTACGGCACCACGCCCGACCAGCTGGCCGCCGTGCCGGAAATGGTGAAGGACATCATCCTCGGCCTGGAAGCCACCGCCACGTTCGAACGGGCCCACCTGCGCAACCTGGGCGAATGGGCCGTCGAATACGAGGTGGTCTACTGGATCAAGAGCCCCGACTACTTCATGTTCATGGACACCCACCAGGCCGTGCTGCTCGGGGTGATCCGCGGCCTGGCCGAGCGGGGCATCGACATCGCCTTCCCGACCCAGGTGAACCTGCGCGGCGACGAAGCTGGCGCCGCCGGTGCGCCTCCGCTAAACTGATCCGCTTTCGACCGACGGGAGCAGGAATGAAGAAGCTGGTGGCAGGAGGACTCGCACTGATGTTGGCCGGCAGTGCGCTGGCGGCGGCGTCCGTGCAGGACGTGGCGGAGCGTTACCGCAAGCTGGTGCTGGCCGTGGGCCAGCACGATCCGAACTACGTGGATGCCTATTACGGCCCGCCGGCGCTGCAGCAGCAGGCCGTCAAGGAGAAGCGCAGCCTGGCGGCGATCCGCAAGGATGCGGAAGCCGCCATCGCCGACCTGGCCGGCCAGCAGGGCAAGGATGCCGACGAGGCGCTGCGCGTGGACTTCCTGCGCAAGCAGCTGAAAGCCATCGCGGCCCGCATCGACATGCTGGACGGGAAAAAATTCACGTTCGACGAGGAGACGGCGCTGCTGTACGACGCCGTCACGCCGCACTACGACCGCGCCCACTACGAGGCGCTGCTGAAGAAGATCGACCAGTTGGTGCCGGGCGACGGTCCGCTGCCGCAGCGCGTGCAGGCCTTCCGCGCCCGCTTCGTGATCCCGCAGGACAAGCTGAAAGTCGTGATGGACGCGGCGATCGCCGCCTGCCGTGCGCGCACCGCGAAAGAGATGGCGCTGCCGGAAAAAGAGAGCTTTGTGCTGGAGTTCGTGAAGAACAAGCCGTGGTCGGGCTATAACTGGTACAAGGGCGACGCGCACAGCCTCATCCAGATCAACACCGAGTTCCCGATCTATATCGAGCGCGCCGTGGACCTTGGCTGCCACGAAGGCTATCCGGGCCACCACGTGTACAACGCGCTGCTCGAACGCCACCTGGTGAAGGAAAAGAACTGGGTGGAGTTCAGCGTGTATCCGCTGTATTCGCCGATGTCGCTGATCGCCGAGGGCAGCGCCAACTACGGCATCGAGATGGCCTTCCCGGATGAGGAGCGGGTGGCGTTCGAGCGCGACGTGCTGTATCCGCTGGCCGGCCTCGATCCGAAACTGGCCGGCCAGTATGCCGAGCTGCAGAAGCTGCTGGGCAAGCTGTCCTATGCGGACAACGACAACGCCCAGCACTACCTGGAAGGCCGCTTCACCCGCGAACAGGCGATCGAGTGGCTGGTAAACGTGGCGCTGTACCCGCCCGAAAAGGCCGGCCAGCGCGTGCAGTTCTACGAAGGCCTGCGCGGCTACGTGATCAACTATAACCTGGGCAAGGACCTGGTCAAGGCGTGGGTCGAGAAGCAGGTGACGTCGAAGGACCCCGCCGAAGCGCGCGCGCAGCGGTGGGCGGCGTTCAAGCAGTTGCTGTCGTCGCCGCGGCTGGCCAGCAGCCTGCAATAAAAAAAACGGTGACAGGCACCGATTTCCGGGCAATATTTCCGGAAAAATGGTGCCTGTCACCGTTTTTGAGCAGCTGCTGTCGTCGCCGCGGCTGGCCGGCAGCCTCAAATAAAAAACGGTGACAGGCTCCTTTTTCCGGGCAATGTTTCCAGAAAAATGATCGCTACGGCGCACCGGCCTGTCACCGGTTTTGTTTTTAAGCGGGCAGTGCGGCAAGCGCACGACGTGGCGTTGCCGCGGCCGGGCGGGCGGTGGTGCGCTGTCCGCTGGACGGCTCCAGCTGGAACACGCTGACGGCGCGTTCCAGGTTGCCGGCCTCGTGGCGCATCGAGTCGGCGGCGGCGGCCGCTTCTTCCACCAGCGCGGCATTCTGCTGCGTCACCTGGTCCATCTGCGCGACGGCCTGGTTGATCTGCTCGATGCCCAGCGTCTGCTCCTGGCTGGCGGCGCTGATCTCGCTCATGATGTCCGTCACGCGCTGCACGCTCTCCACCACTTCGTTCATCGTGCTGCCCGCCTGCTGCACAAGCTGGCTGCCGTCCGCCACTTTCGCGGCCGACGTGTCGATCAGCCCCTTGATCTCTTTCGCCGCGGCCGCCGAGCGGTGCGCCAGGTTGCGCACTTCCGTGGCGACGACGGCGAAGCCGCGGCCCTGTTCGCCGGCGCGGGCCGCCTCGACGGCCGCGTTCAGCGCCAGGATGTTCGTCTGGAAGGCGATGCCGTCGATGACGCCGATGATGTCGACGATGCGGCTGGACGATTCGCTGATCGACTGCATCGTGTCGACCACCTGCGCCACCACGCCGCCGCCGCGCCGCGCCACTTCGGAGGCGGAGACGGCCAGCTGGTTGGCCTGGCGCGCATTGTCGGCATTCTGCTTGACGGTCGACGTCAGTTCCTCCATCGACGATGCCGTCTCTTCCAGCGAGCTGGCCTGCTCCTCGGTGCGCGACGACAGGTCCATGCTGCCCGTCGCCACTTCGGCCGACGCGGCGGCGATGGTTTCCGTGCTGCCCCGCACCTCGGTGACGATGGACACCAGGTTGCCGTTCATGTCGCGCAGCGCGCGCAGCAGGTCGCCCAGTTCGTCGGTGGCGTCGGCAGCGATGCGGCTGGACAGGTCGCCCGCCGCCACGCGCTGCGCCACCAGTACCGCTTCGCCCAGCGGCCGGGTGATCGAGCGGGTGACCACGACGCCCAGTGCGATACCCGCGCCCAGGCTGCCGGCCACCAGCAGCAGCATGTACAGGCGGCCGCTGGCGTACAGCGCGTCCGTCTCCGCATTCATGTCGGCCGCGTTCTGTTCCTTGCGCTTGCTGAGGTCGGTGATCAGGTCGTCCACCACATTGGCCTTCTGGCGCACGGTGCTGAAGTAATACTTGACCACGTCGTTCTCGTCCTGCAGCGCTTCGGCATCGATGCGCTTGAGCAGCTCGGGAATCTCCTTGTCATACGAGGCCAGCGCCGCATCGAAGCGTTCGAAGATCTGCTTGCCTTCGGCGGAGATGAACAGCGGCCGAGCGCGGTCCGCACGGGCGTGCAGGTTGGCCATCGACGCGGTGATCTGCTCGCGGAAACGGGCCTTCTCTTCGGCGTTCGATGCCAGCAGCATGCTGCTGATGGCGCGGCCCACGTAGATCAGGTTGATGTTGGCTTCCTTGATGTGCGAAATGCCCATCACTTCCCGTTCGTACAGCGCGGTGGCGCGGTCGTTGATGATGCCCATGTTGCGGATGCCGATCGCGCCGACGATGGCGCCAAGCAGCGAAACGGCGAGAAAGCCGGCGATCAGACGGGTGCCGACCCGAATGTTGTTAAGCATGGTTATTCCTGTTATCGATGACGTATCAATCAACTGAGGCATCCGGCGGGCGGATGCGATGACAGGGCGGGGATCGGGCCCTTGCTGCCGCGCGGGACTGGCGGGGAGGGGCAGGCGGGTTTCAGGCCGGCGGTGTGGCCGGATTGAACTTTGCTTGGCAGCTTTGGAGGTGAGTATATTGGTGAGAATTGCTCAAAAGAACGGAAATGATCTCGGGAGAAATTGTTTACGTGGGGGAGTTGTTGGGGCGCAACAGGGGCTGGGGCTGGAGGCAGGGTGAAGTCAAACCCGTAAAAGCAACCCCGGGGACAGGCCCCTGCGGGGACAGTCCCCAGCGCGGGATCAGGCGGCGGCGGGCAGGGGCGCGGCGGTGAGCCGTGTCACCACGTCGGCCAGCGGCATCGGGCGGGCGAACAGGTAGCCCTGCATGCCGGGGGCGCCGTGGGCGGCCAGGAAGGCCGCCTGCGCTTGCGTCTCGACGCCTTCGGCCACCACGCGCAGGCCCAGGTGGGCCGCCATCGCGAGGATCGACTGCACGATGGCGGTGCCGTTCGCATCGCCCGGCGTGTCGTGGATGAAGCTGCGGTCGATCTTCAGTTCGTACAGCGGCATGCGCTTCAGGTAGGCCAGGCTGGAGTAACCCGTGCCGAAGTCGTCGATCGAGAAGCGGATGCCCAGCCGCGCCAGGTCGTGCATGCGGGCGATGGTGTCGTCCAGGTTCTCGATCAGCAGGCCTTCGGTGACTTCGAAGATCAGGACCGACGCCGGCGCGCCTGTCTCGGCCAGGATCGCCTGCACCTGCGCCACGAAGTCGGGCTGCCGGAACTGCAGGGGGCTGACGTTGACGGACAGCGGCAGCGGGTGACCCGCATCGCGCAGCGCCAGCCAGCCCAGGCAGGCCTGCCGCAGCGCCCAGTGGCCCAGCGGGACGATCAGGCCCGTGTCTTCGGCAACGGGAATGAACTGGTCCGGCGGCACCTGCGTACCGTCGGCGCGGCGCCAGCGCATCAGCAGCTCGGCGCCGACCGGCCGCGCGTCGCGGTCCACCTGCAGCTGCACGTGCATCTGCAGCTCGCCGTTCTTCAGCGCCACCGCCAGGTCGCGCTCCATCGTCAGGCGGCGCTCCGCCTCGGCCTGCATGGTCGCCTCGAACAGCGCCACGCCGTTGCGGCCGCCGTTCTTGGCGCGGTACATCGCGATATCGGCTTCGCGCAGCAAGGCCGCCACCGTGTGGCCGGCGCGCGGCAGCAGCGTCACGCCGATCGATGCGGACGACTGGTACGACTGGCCGTCGATGGGGAAGGGCCGCGTCAGCGCGGCGCGGAGCCGCTCGCCCATCGCCAGCGCGGCCGCGGTGGCATCGGCTTCGCTGCTGCCCACGTCCGCCAGCAGCACCACGAACTCATCGCCGCCCAGCCGCGCCACGGTGTCCGCCGGGCCGGCCAGCTGCGCCAGACGCTGCGCGGCGGTGCGCAGCAGCGTGTCGCCGGTGGCATGGCCGCGCGCGTCGTTGATGAACTTGAAGTGATCCAGGTCGATGAAGATCACCGCGCCGAAGCAGCCGGCCGCCGTGTCGTCCAGCCGTTGCTGCAGGCGTTCCATCAGCAGCCGGCGGTTCGGCAGCCCGGTAAGAACGTCGTAGAAGGCCAGCCGGTGGATCGCCTCGGCCGCCTTGCGGCGTTCCGTCACGTCGCGGCACACCACCACCCAGTGGGAGTTCTTGCCGTCTTCGTCGGCGAACGGCACCATTTCCGCTTCCACCCAATAGGGTTCGCCGGCCGCCGTGTAGTGCACCAGTTCGGCCTTGACGGACTCCACCCGCTCCATCGCCGTCACCACCCGCGCCACTTCGGCAGGATCCGTCTGCGGACCATGCAGCATGCGCATGCTTTGCCCCAGCACGTCGCTGCGGCGGTAGCCGCTGCGGCGCAGGAAGGCATCGTTGGCGAACATGATCGGCTGGCTGGCGCCTTGGCCCGGCACGGCCTGCGCGATCAGCACCATGTCGTTCAGGCACGCGACGGCGGCTGCCGTCAGGCGCATCTCGCCGTTCAGCACATGCAGGTCGTTGCGCTTTTCCTCCAGCGACGTGGCGAAGGTGTGCAGGTCGCCCAGCGACGTGGCCAGCCGCTGCAGCAGCACGCTGCACGAGATCGTCAGCAGCAGGCCGATGATGGTGTAATTGAGTGTGACGACCAGCGTGGACACCAGCGCATAATCGGGCATGCCGGTCACGTACAGCCGCGCATGGCCCGTCAGCGCCAGCGCGACGATGGTGGCGGAGCTCAACGCCAGGACGGCCAGCGCGGGACGCAGGCCGAGCAGGATTGCCGCCATCAGCGGCGCCGCCAGCAGGTAGACCTGGCTGATCGGGCCGACGGTCACCATCATCGCCACGCCGACGAAATACAGGATGGCGATGAAATGCCACACGCGCGTGCGGTACGCGGCGCCGCTTGCGCGCCACAGCACCAGCAGCCAGCCGAAAGCGATGGTGTCGACGACGGCCACTGCCCACAGGCCCTGGTGCGCCGCCAGCGCGATGCTGGGCACGGCCGCGATCGTGCCCAGCATGACGACGATGAAGAGGAGGGGAGCGAAGATCTGGGTGCGCCAGTGCGCGATGGTGTTGAACGCCACGATACGGCCTCGGGGGCAGGAATTTGCATTAAATGCATTACCTGTTTCTCTAATGAAATAGTGTAGCGTATCCTGCCTAAAAAGTCATCAAATTTCGATATCGTCTTGCAAGTTGCTTCTAAAATATGCAAAAACAAAAATAGTGCAACACCGGCACCGTTGTCATGCGAAACATTTTGCATTTGCACGAACGACCGCCTATGATTTTTCTTTTTGGTAACTTTTTACAAAGGAAGAAACGTGAGCAATCCCTACAGCGCGTCCGACGCGGCCTTTACCGACACCGTGTCCGGCGCCGCCACCTACGAACCGAAGATGCTGCAAATGAATGGCCGCATCGGCCGGCTGCGCTATCTGGCCTACAGCGTCGGCCTGGGCCTGTTGCTGGGGGCGGTGCTGGTGGCGCTGACATTCCTGACCGGCGGCAGCCCCGCCGCGCTGATCGCCGTGCAGGTCCTGTACGTGATCGGCAGCCTGGCCGTGACGGTCATCGTCGGCCGGCGCCGCCTGCACGACCTGGGCCACTCGGGCTGGCCGACCATCGGCCTGCTGATCCCGCTCGTCAACCTGTTCGTCGCGCTGTGGATCGTCTTCACGCCCGGCAAGCCGGATGCCAACGAATACGGTCCGCCGCCGGGCCCGAACACGACCGGGATCAAGGTTGCGGCCCTGGTGCTGCCCGTGATCGCCATCCTGGGCGTGATTGCCGCTGTCTCGATGCCCGCTTACCAGAACTACGTCCAGCGCGCACAGCAGGCAGACCAGCAGAGCCTGTAGAATCGCTGCCTTCAGCGATTGCACGGAGAAGCCATGAACAACCCCTACAGCCCGCCGGACGCGATCCTGTCCGGCGCACCGGACGAGGCGGCAAGCTATACGCCGTCGATGTTCCAGCTGAATGGCCGGATCGGGCGGGTGCGTTACATGGCTTATCTGTTTGGGCTGGGCATGCTGTTCATCGTGGCGCTGGCGCTGGTCGCGGTGCTGCTGCGCAGCCAGCCGCTGGCAGTGCTGGCGATACAGGTGGTGCAGGTGGCTGGCGTGCTGGCGATCGGTTTCATCGTCGCCCGCCGCCGGCTGCACGACATGGGCCGCAGCGGCTGGCTGGCGCTCGGCACCTTCATCCCGCTGGTGAATTTCCTCGTCGGCCTGTGGCTGGTATTCGCGCCAGGCGCAACGGGCGCCAACCGTTTCGGTCCGCCGCCCGGCCCGAACACGCGCGGCCTGATCTTCCTGGCGGCGCTGCTGCCGGCCGCCTTCATCGCCGGCGTGCTGGCCATCGCGCTGGCACCGCAGAAATCGGCCGCCGAACGGGCCATCTCCGACATGGAGCAGGCGGTTTAGCAACCGCCCGGCGGGCTTACAGCGCGCCGCTCTCCTTGATTTCCAGGTAGCGGTTCAGCAGCGCGACGCCGAGCTTCTCCGGCGTCACGTCCACCAGCCGCTCGTGGCGCAGGCCCAGCCGCCGGATCGCCGTGGCGCGCTGCTGCAGATAATGTTCGGCCGCGGCCAGCCGCAGCGCGGCCGGGAACGTGTCCACCGGTGCCGCCGCGGCGGCATCCAGCGCCCGCTCGCGCAGGCTGGCGCACATCACCATATGTCTTTCCGCCAGCAGGTCGCAGGCCGCGCGCAGCGCCGTGTCGTCCTCGTCGCGCACGTTCGTGACCAGCACGACGAAGGAGCGCTTCGGCAGCCGGTGCAGCAGGTCCTGGGCGGCGCGCAGGTAGTCGGGCGCCGTCTCGTCCGGATGCACGTCGTACAGGCCGGCCAGCAAGCGGTCCAGGCCCGCACGGCCCTTGACGGGCGCCAGCCAGCGGGTGTCCGAGCCGAACGTCATCGCGCCCACCGCGTCGCCCTGCTTGCCGGCGACGAAGGCCAGCGTCAGCAGCGCATGCAGCGCGTGGTCGAAGTGGTTGCTGCCGTCGTCGCGGGCCAGCATGCGCCGGCCCGTATCGAGCAGGAAGACGATCTGCTGGTCGCGCTCGACCTGGTATTCGCGGCTGATGACCTTGCGGTGCCGCGCCGTCGCCTTCCAGTCCACCGAACGCAGGCTGTCGCCGACGCGGTATTCGCGCAGCTGGCGGAAGTCGGTGCCTTCGCCGCGCTGGCGTTTCAGCAGGGTGCCGCTGGTCTGCGCGCGCCGGTCAGTGGCGCGCAGCGCCTGGCCGAGGATGGCGGAAAAATCGGGGAACACGCGCACCGCCGTCTCCGGCCCGGCGCGCAACGTGCGGCGCCACAGGCCCAGCGGACTGGCGATGCGCAGCCACGGCTGGCCGAATGCCGCGCCGCCGCGCCGGCCGGGCCGCACGCGGTAGGCCACCGACAGCCATTCGCCCGCCGCCACGCGCGCCGTATGCGGCAGGCCTGTCACTTCCCATGCCGGCGGGTGATCGTCGAACAGCTCGACCTGCAGCGGTGCAGTACCGGCATGGCTCAGCCTGACGCTCACCGTCTGCCACACGCCGGCCGGCAGCACGCCGGCCACCTGCCGCTCGACATGCGGGGCCGGGCGGCGCCAGGCCAGCCACGCATCGGCGGCGGCCACGGCCAGCACGGCGCCGCAGGCGGTCCACCAGGCCGGCTGGAACGCCGGCCACCAGCCGGCCGCCGCGCCCGGCACGGCCAGCGCGGCGACGGCCGCGAGCAGGCGGCGCGACGGTGCCATCAGCCGCGCGGCGCCGCCGTGGCGTCCACCAGCCCGGCCAGCACCGCGTCGCTGTCCAGCCCATCCAGTTCGCTTTCCGGCGCCAGCGCCACGCGGTGCCGCAGCACGGGCAGCGCGGCGGCCTTGATATCGTCCGGCAGCGCGTAGTCGCGGCCCGCCATCACGGCCAGCGCCCGCGCCAGCCGCACCAGCGCGATGCTGCCGCGCGGGCCGGCGCCGACGGCAATGCCGGGCCACTCGCGCGTGGCGCGCACGATGCGCACCGCGTAATCGGCCACCGCCGCATCGACGCGCACGCGCGCCACCATCTGCTGCAGCGCCAGCACCGTTTCCGGCCGGAGCAGCGCCTGCACGGCGCCGACATCGAGCCCGTCGCCGACACGCTCGCGGGTCACCGCCAGCAGCATCTCGGTTTCTTCTTCCAGCGTCGGGTAGCCGATGCGGATCTTGACGAGGAAGCGGTCCAGCTGCGCTTCCGGCAGCGGATACGTGCCTTCGCTTTCCAGCGGATTCTGCGTGGCCAGCACCATGAACGGTTGCGCCAGCGGATGCGCCTCGCCCTCGATCGTCACCTGCCGCTCCTGCATCGCTTCGAGCAGCGCCGACTGCGTCTTGGCCGGTGCGCGGTTGATCTCGTCGGCCAGCAGCAGGTGGGTGAACACGGGTCCCTTGCGCACCGTGAAGCCCTGGTTCTTCAGGTCGAACACGGCGTGGCCCATCACGTCGGCCGGCATCAGGTCGGGCGTGAACTGGATGCGCGCGAAGTCGCCCGAGAAGGTGCGCGCCAGCGCCTTGACGAGCAGCGTCTTGCCGAGGCCCGGCACGCCTTCGAGCAGCACGTGGCCGCCGGCCAGGAAGCACGCCAGCACCTGGTCGACGACGGTTTCCTGGCCGATGATGGCGCGCCGGATCTGCTCGCGCAGGCGCTGCACGATGCCGGTGGCCTGGGCCAGGCGGTCGGTCGGCACGGCGGTTGGGGTGTCGGCAGGCAGGCTATCGTTCATGGTGGGCTCGCAATCGTTGCAGGGTGGAGATCTGGTGGGTGAAGTCGGCGGCGCGCTGCGCCGGCGGAGCATGGAGGGCACTGTCAACGTCGTCCGCGGACAGGCCGGCCAGTTCGGCCAGCCGGCGCACGCGCGTGGCGGCATCGAGCGTCAGCAGTTCGGGCGCGCGCCGCTGCAGCCGCGCCATCACGGTGCGGCGCACGGCCGCCAGCAGCACGTCGCGCCCGCCCGGCACCTGCCACAGCCAGCGACCGGACGCATCGATGTGTTCGAGCAGCGCGCGGCGTTCGCCGGCCGGCGCGGGAATGGCGGGGCCGAAGCGCCGCGACGCGGCCCAGGCCCACAGCGCCAGCGCCACGGCGGCCGCGCACAGCGCCGGCCAGAAGCGCTGCCACAGCAGCTGCATCCACGTCAGCGACTGCGTGGCGTTCACGGCCAGTACCGGCGTGCGCGGTCCGGCCAGGCCGGCCAGCACGAGCAGCAGCTCGCCGTGGTCGAAGTGGCCCAGCGCTTCGTCGCTGAAGTAATCCTGCGCCACCACCACCACGTGGCCGCGGCCCTCGGCAAACACCAGCACGCCGAGGCCATACTCGTCGCCCCACAGCGGATTGGCGTCGTCTTCCGGCTGCAGCACTTCCAGCCCGCGGGACAGTTCCAGCGGATAGTCGTAGTCGGGCGGCGTCACGCAGACCAGGTGCGCGTCGTCGTCCGGCGCCGGCTTGGGGCGGCGCAGGGCGCGGCACGTATCGTCCTGCCGCGTGCGGCTGGACAGCGCCACGCCGTAGCGCGAGCCGATCGCATCGGTATCGGCCGCGGCGCGCGTCTGGCCGCCGGCGCGGCCGATCCAGCCCGGCCGCACCACCAGCGTATTGCCGCGCCGGGCCCAGGCCAGCAGCGGCGCCGCCTGGGCCGCATCGACCGCGCCCCCCGTCAGCAGCAGCGTGCCGCGCGGCAGGGCGGCCAGCATGCCCGGCTCCAGCATTTTCTCCACGCGCACCGCGTGACCATGGGCCGTCAGCAGCCGCGTCCCGGCCAGCAGCGGGTTGTCAATCGCCGCCTGGGCCTTGTACGGCACGGCCACCAGGCGTTCCGTCATCACCTGATCCCACAGCCACAGGCAGCCCGCGACGACGGCGATGGCCGCTGCCAGTACCAGCACGCGCCACTTCATGCCGCCACCTTGCCGGTGAAGCTGCGCGCCCAGTCGGCGCACAATCCGTGCACCGGCTCGTCGGCCGGCCAGCGGTCGCCATACGCGGCATGCAGCCACAACGCCGTGACGGCGTCCGTGATGCGCAGCCGGCCGCCATCGAGCTGGCCGCCCGCATTGGCCTGGCGCGCCAGCCGCAGGCAGTCGCCTTCGGTGGCGCCGGGATACAGGTGCAGGCCGGCGTCGCTGACGAGGCGCGACAGCGTGGCGCGGTACAGCAGCGCCAGCGCGGCGCGCCGCTGCCCGTCATCCCACAGCGCGCGCACGGCGGCCGGCACGTCGTCCGGCAGGCTGTCCGGGCGGATGTCGAGGCCGCCGATTTCCGTGGCCCGCTGCGGCGCCGCCGTCCGCCGCAGCGCCGGGAACCGGTCGCGGTAGCGGTACAGCAGCCACACGACAAGCGCGATGGCGCCGCCGATCAGCAGCCACTTGAACGCCATTGCCAGCAGGCCGAGATAAGCCAGTTCGGACTCCGGCTGCTGCTGCTTGCGCTCGACAGGATCCTTCAGCGTCCACTGTTCCTCGCACCGGTAGCCGCGCAGGTCGGGCGCGCGATAGATGCGGTCGATCTCGCCGCGCAGCCTGGCCTGGGCGGCATCCTGGTCGGGGCCGCGCTGCGGCCTGGTCCGTTCCCACGCCGGCGTGCAGTCTGCCGCCTGCACCGGCTGCGGCACCAGCGCCGTGGCGAACGCCAGCGCCAGCAGCGGAATCGCCAGCAACGCCGTGCCGCGCCGCGCGCGCGTGCCGGTGGCGGCAGGTGCGTGCAGCCGGCGCAGGATCAGTTCGATGTCCCACGCTTCCAGCGTGGCGCGGCGGATCAGGTACAGCGTGAAGCAGCCGGCCACGTAGACCGGCGCCATCACGCCGCCGGCAAGCGCCAGCGCGACGATGGAAAACTGGTCGATTGCCGCCTTGTCGTGGCGGCCGAACAGCAGCTCCAGCGGGTGCATGTCCGTATTCGACGGCATGAACAGGCCGGCCAGCACGATCAGGCCGAGAAACAGCACCAGCTCCAGCGTCGCGCAGGCCATGCCGAACAGCCATGCCGCCTGCCCGGTGCCGTGACGACCGAGCACCGCACGGCGCCGCGCCGCCAGCTCGGGCGACGGGCTCTCCAGCTGCCATACCGGCTGGTACAGGCCGCGGCCCGCCATGAACGGCCGCCACCACGTGAGCATGCGGAACATGCCGCCGCGCAGCTGGCCGGGCCACGCCCGCAGCGCCTCACGCCAGGTGGTGCGCTCGCCGAACACGGCGCGCGACAGCACGAACAAGGGCACCCGGTCCAGCGCGGGCCGCAGCCACCAGGGCGCCAGCATCCACAGCCACGCCAGGCCAGGCATCAGCCAGCACAGTGCCATCACGAGCGCCGTCAGCGGCAGCCACACCGCCAGCCATGCCCGATACACGTCGCCCGCATGGGCGCGCAGCAGCGCCAGGCCCAGGTCCAGCGCCTGCGCATGGGGGCGGGGATGCAGGTCGATCTGCAGGCGTTCGATCTGCATCAGCGTTTGTCCCGCCCGGCAAAGCCGAAGAACAGCAGCACCAGCAGCCAGCAGACGGCACCCACGCCGATCCGCACGGCGGCCGGGATGCCCGTGTGGGCCGACCAGAAAGCTTCGATGAAGGCGGCCAGCACCGTCAGCAGCGCGGCGCCGGCCACCAGCGGATAGACCTGCTGCGCGGTGACGTGCAGCGCGTGGCGCCGCGTCATGCGGCCCGGCCGGATCAGCGTCAGTCCGAGCCGGATGCCGGCCAGCGCGGACAGCAGCAGTCCGGTGACTTCCACGCTGGCATGCGTGATGACGAACGGCCAGAACGTCGACCGCGTGCCGGGATCCATGCTGAGCCACGTGGCCACGACGCCCAGGCTGATGCCGTTGTAGACCAGGCTGGCCAGCGCCGGCACGCCGCCCGCGATGCCGCCGGCGAACGTGCGGAAGCCGATCGACACATTGTTCCAGATGTAGAAGCCGAACATCATCACGTCGCCCTGGCTGCCGCGGCCCGTGCGCACCGCGCCCGGCTGGTACATGTTCTGCATCTGGGCCAGCTTGGCCGGCGTGAGGAACAGGTAGGCGCGCGTCGGCTCGTACCAGACCATCGCCGCGATCACGGCGGCGGTGCCCCAGAACGCCAGCAGCACAAGCAGCAGCAGGCGCCATTCGGCGCGCACGCCGCGCGGCAGGTCGTGCCGCAGCCACGTCAGCAGCGTGGCGGGACGCTCCGGCACGGTGCCATACAACAGCCGGTGGCAGCGCGTGACGAGGTGCCGCAGGTAGGCGACCAGCGCCGACGAATAGCCGCGCTGCTCGGCCAATGCATGGCACTGGCACAGCCGGCGGTACAGCGCAGGCAGTTCGGCGCGCTCGCCGTCCTGCGCGCCCTTGTCATCGAGGACCGTGGCGATGCGGTCCCACAGCGGCGCATGCTGCGCCTCGAACTGCGCCTGCTTCATCGGGCCAGCCCCGCCGCGATGCCGCGCAGCCGCTCCAGCGACGCATCGCCGGTGCGGCCCGTCAGCGGTTCGGCCAGTTCCGCCAGCTCCACCATGCGCTCCGGCGGCAGCGACCGCTCGCGGGCGAACAGGTCCGCCACGGCCCGCTGTTCGGCGACCGTCAGCGGCCATGGCAGGGGCAGGGGCGCGATGTCCGTCGCCACTGCGGCGCGTTTCACTTCGCGTTCGCGGTACACGACCAGCGTGCCGGCCGCGATGTCGCCGACGCGACGAAAGCGTCCGTCGAACAGCATGCACAGCAGACCGGTGGCATAGAAGAAAGGCAGGAAGTCGGCCGTCATCAGCAGGTTGCGCAACGCCGATTCGCGCCAGCCGACGGGCAGGCCGTTGTCGCGCACGACCTCCAGGCCGACGATGCGCTTGCCGATGGTGGCGCCGCGAAAATACACTTCGCAGATCACCGGGTAGCCCCAGAATGCCACGAAGATCAGCAGCAACAGGATGCCCTCGCCGAGAGTACTCCCGCCGAGCAGCAGCGCGCAGGCGAACACGGCCGACACCCAGATGGCGGTATCGATCAGCCACGCCCAGCCGCGGATGGCGGGCCCGGCGGGTGTCAACAATAAACGCACCCCTTCCGGCGTGGTCAGCGCAATGCGGCCGTCGAGCATGTGGTATCTGGAAATGGGCGAATTAATAATTTTTTATTTAATCACATATTTACCCGGAGAAAAAGTAGGCACGAAGAAAATATGTGTGATTGGGAATGGTTTTTGCGGCGCGGGTGCGCATGCGAAAGGCGGTTTGGCAGGAGGA